>DCDF01000012.1 GCA_002316295.1 Syntrophaceae bacterium UBA1062
ACGCCGGGCGCTCATACCCGCGAGAGCCGATTCAGGCCCGTCGTTTTCGTTCTTCCTGGTCGATCTCTTTGATCAGCGCGTCGAGAAGAGCGGGCCGGTCTTTACCCTGGGTCTGCACTCCTGTCCAGCCGTGGATGTCCGGATGGAAGGCGCCGGAGCCGGGCTCATCGGAGAAGAGGGCAGGGGAGGCGAATACTACGGGCGGGTTTCAGCGAAGATGCATGTGGCCGCCGCGGCGATGAATGCGGGCGTCATGAAGGGCTCGCTCGACGAGGCACTGGCGTATTCCCGGGAGCGCTTCCAGGGAGGTCGGGAGATCATCGGATGGAGCGAGGTGGCTATGCTGCTCGCCGGCATGACCATAAAGACGAATGTCGCGGACATGTGCGTAGCCCAGGCCTGCCAGGTCCTGGAGCGGGGAGGGCCGGGCTCGTTCTCCTACTGCATCTCTTCCGCCCTCCATGTCCATGAGATCGCCTGCGAGACCGTTACAGACGGTGTCCAGATCTTGGGCGGAAACGGCTACATGAAGGATTACGGCCAGGAAAAGAGATTCCGTGATGCCCGGCAGGTGCAGGCCCTGCTCGGGACCGTGCCAATGCGAAAGCTCGGCCTCATCCGGAGGGATCGGGGTCTTGAGTGATCCATGCGGCCGGGTGCGGCGTCGGCGTCGGAACACACGTACGGCATGCATGCCTCCGGGACGTCGATGCACGGCCCGGGGCTCCGGGCGCTCAGGGGCTCGGAAAGCCGGCGCACATGATGAGATGACCCTTATCAGAGGAGGTGAAGGATTTCATGAGAGTTCTTTCGAATAAGGTCGCGGCGGTCACAGGCGCAGCCTCGGGTATCGGCAGGGCGCTTGCGCTCAATCTCGCGAAGGAGGGGTGCAGCCTGGCCCTGGCCGATATCGATGCCGGAGGCCTGGAGGAGACGGCAAGTCTCATCAGTAACGACATCAAGGTGTCGACCCATATCGTGGATGTGTCAAGGCGCGATCAGGTATTCCTTTTTGCAGAGGATGCCGCCGGTTATCATGGAGGGGTCGATCTCGTGATCAACAACGCGGGCGTAGCCTTGGGCGATTTTCTGGAGACCGTGCCCCTGGAGGACTTCGAGTGGCTCTTCGGCATCAATTTCTGGGGCGTGGTGTACGGAACCATGGCTTTTTTTCCCTACCTGCGCAAAAGGCCCGAGGGGCACATCGTCAACATCTCCAGCATCAACGGGATCATACCGAACCCGAACAACGGCCCCTACTGCGCCGCGAAATTCGCGGTCAAGGGTTACACGGAGACGCTGGCCCAGGAGATGCACGGCACGAATATCCGGGTGAGCTGCGTGCACCCGGGAGGAATCAAGACCAATATTGCGCGCAACACCCGCTTCAACCGGGCCATGTATTCGCTCTCGCGTGAGAAGGCGGTTTGCCTGTATGAGCAGGAGCTCTTCCGGACGAGCGCGGACGAGGCCGCGAAGTGCATTATCGCGGGCATCAGGCGCAACAAGAGGCGCATTCTGGTAGGCGCCGATGCGAAGGCGCTGGACCTGTTCGTCAGGTTGTTCCCGGCGACGGCCCTTACCTTGTGTACGCTGGCCAGCAGGTTCGTGGCGCGATCATATGCGGAAAAGAGCATATGAGAACAGCAGGCCCGGGCGATTCGCGCTTGAGTTCGGGAAGAGCGCATACATGATAAAAATGAAGGGGGATCTATGAAAAAAGGAGATTTTTTCAAAGGCGTCAAACAGTGGGAGGTAGCGACCAAGGACGGGTCTCTCGAAGGCAGGCTTCCGTGCTTCTATTATGACAACACGGCCATGACGGCCATCTACACAGCCTCGACCGAAAAGGTGAGGCGCCATTTTCCCCTGCCGGAGATGCACCCGGTGGAGGTATGGAAAGACAGGGCGCTGGTCGCCTTCACCGCCTTCGAGTACCGCAGCAGCGACATCGATCCGTACAATGAATTTTCGATCTCTTTTCCCATCACCTTCCGAAGGAAGACCGTGCCGTTCCTGACTGTCTTGAGCATGATGGCGAGGAGATACTTCACGGCTTATGTCTGGCAGCTGCCCGTCACCACTGAGCGCGCCCGCAGGGGCGGTGTGGACATGTACGGATATCCCAAGTTCCTGGCCGACATCGTGTTCTCCGATGAGGGCGGCATGCTCTCCTGCGAGCTCTCCGAAGGCGGAACGAATATCCTGAGGCTCAGCGGCAAGAAACTCAAGACGTCCGGAGAAAAGGTGAACCGGTTCAAGACTTATTCAATCATGGACGGGATTCCCCTGGCGGCGAACATCTACATGAACCCGCTCGAGTTCGGCATGTCCATGAGCAAGAAAGCCGCGCGGCTCACGCTGGGAGATCATGAGATTTCCCGCCGGCTTCTCGACATGGATCTGAGTCCGCGCCCGATATTCTTCCAGTACATGCCTCTGATGGAGGCCATCCTGTTCGGCGCGAGAAACCTCATGGACGACTGATGCCGGGAGCAAGGGGCAGAATTCTGTTTTTTCCGGAGCGTGAATAGAACTTTTTCAAAAAAGGGAGTGGATCCGTTTCCCCCTTTTTCCGGCCCCTTTCTCCTCGATTCCGGCTCCGGGGGCATTTTCCCCTTTCCAAACGGTCCATGGCCCGCTATATGGGTAAGGTTCCCGGGTTCCCGCATTGACAAGGAGAACCCGGGATTTTTGTACAGTGAAAGGAGCTTTTGCATGAGCAACGGAGCCGAAAAGATCATTTACACCATGATGAAGGTCAGCAGGATGTACCAGGGCCGGCCGGTGATCAAGGATATCTCCCTTTCCTATTTTTACGGCGCGAAGATCGGAGTCCTGGGCCTGAACGGGTCCGGCAAGAGCACCCTGCTGCGCATCATGGCCGGGGTGGACCAGGAGTACGACGGCCGGGCCGTCCTGTCTCCGGGATACACACTCGGGTATCTCGAGCAGGAGCCTGCACTGGACCCGGACAAGACCGTACGGGAGGTGGTGGAGGAAGGCCTGAAGGAGACTGTGGACCTGGTCAACGAGTACAACGAGATCAGCGCGAAGTTTGCCGAGCCCATGTCGGACGACGAGATGGAGGCGCTCATGGCGCGCCAGGGAGAGCTGCAGGAAAAGATCGACCATCTGGATGCCTGGGACGTCGACTCCCGGCTCGAGATGGCCATGGACGCCCTGCGCTGCCCTCCGGGCGACACCGCAGTGCGCGTGCTTTCCGGCGGCGAGAAGAGGCGGGTGGCCCTGTGCAGGCTTCTGCTCAGAAAGCCCGACATTCTGCTCCTGGACGAGCCCACGAATCATCTGGACGCCGAGACGGTCGCCTGGCTGGAGCGTCATCTCCAGCAGTATGAAGGCACGGTGATCGCGGTCACCCACGACCGCTACTTCCTTGACAACGTGGCCGGGTGGATCCTGGAGCTCGACCGGGGCCACGGCATCCCCTGGAAGGGTAACTACTCCTCCTGGCTCGAGCAGAAACAGCTCAGGCTCAAGAACGAGGAGAAGCGCGAAACAGAGCGGCAGAAGACCCTGGAGCGCGAGCTGGAGTGGATCCGCATGTCTCCAAAGGGGCGCCAGGCGAAGGCCAAGGCGCGCGTGAACGCGTACGAAACGCTTTTGAGCCAGAACGCGGAGAAACAGGAGAAAGAGCTCGAAATCTACATCCCGCCCGGACCACGCCTGGGCAAGGTCGTCATCGAGGCTGAGGGGGTGAGCAAGGTCTACGGCGACAGGCTTCTCTTCGACGGCATGACCTTCGCTCTGCCCGCAGGCGGCATCGTCGGCGTCATCGGCCCCAACGGCGCGGGCAAGACCACGCTTTTCAAGATGATCACGGGAAGTGTGCAGCCCGATTCCGGCTCCATCAGAATAGGGGAGACCGTCAAGCTCGCCTATGTGGACCAGGAGCGTGACACCCTTGACCCGTCGAAGACCATCTGGGAGGTGATCTCTGAAGGCCGGGACCTCATCGAACTGGGAAAGCACGAGGTGAACTCCCGGGCCTATGTGGCGCGCTTCAACTTTTCCGGCACCGACCAGCAGAAAAAGGTGAGCATGATTTCGGGCGGCGAGCGCAACCGGGTGCATCTCGCCCGCATGCTGAAAGAAGGCGCCAATGTCCTGCTCCTGGACGAGCCCACGAACGACCTCGACGTCAATACCATGCGCGCCCTGGAGGAGGCCCTGGAGAATTTCGCGGGATGCGCGGTGGTCAT
>DCDF01000173.1 GCA_002316295.1 Syntrophaceae bacterium UBA1062
CCGATAAAAAGATAGATTTGTCGACTCTCGAGGAGATGGATAATGACGAGGCAACAGATTTTCTCCGCACTATCCGGGGCATCGGGCGGTGGAGTGCGGAGTATGTTCTTCTGCGGGGGCTCGGAAGGATCGACTCTTTTCCGGGAGATGATGTCGGTGCACAGAACAACCTCAAGCGCGTCTTCAAACTCGACCACAAGCCTGGATACGAGGAAATCAGGAAGCTCACGGCACCCTGGCGCCCGTACGAAGGCCTCGTTTATTTTCACCTGCTTCTTCAGAACCTGCACCTGAAAGGGGTCATATGAAGACTGTTGTGCATACGATCGGCCATTCAACACGTACGATCGAGGAGTTTGTCGCGCTGCTTCAGGAATATGGCATTGAAATGGTGATCGACGTCAGGAGAATTGCCAGGTCCCGCCGTAATCCTCACTTCAATGAAGACGTGCTGCGCGAAGCTTTGAAGAGGCACAGCATCGAATACAGACGGATGGAAGGGCTCGGAGGGCTGCGGCGTGCGGCAATCACCTCGGTAAACAGGGCCTGGAAGAATCCATCTTTTCGAGGATATGCCGACTATATGCAGACCCCGGCATTTGCAGAGAACATGGAAGAGCTCATCGGGACAGCCGGACGAAAACAAACCGTTATCATGTGCGCCGAGGCCGTTCCATGGCGCTGCCACCGGTCACTCATCGGCGACGCGCTCGTCGTTCGAGGCATCCACGTGGAAGACATCCTGGGCAGCAGGGCGAGCCGCCCTCACAAGCTCACCCCCTTTGCACTGGTTGACGGGACGACAATCATCTATCCTGCGACCGCCTGATACGCAGCCATCGGATGTATCAGAAGATGATCCAGTATCCGGCCGTACGAGTCTCAAGGGTCTGAAACAGCTGCCGGGGAATATCACCGGCAGCTTAAAAGTGCTGCTCGTTCAACTGCAGTGAGAATGAAACCTCCGGTGCTTTCAGAAGGATGCTATTTCCCACTCGTCGTCGCTGTTTTTCTCAAAGACCAGCATGTAAGAATATATTATTCCGTCCCTCACGACCCGGATATCGTATTCGGCATAGTGGCTCCCATCCATTTTTATCATCTTGATGTCGGATAGTTCTCTTGACATCGCAGCGAGCTGGTCTCTTGACAGCTTGGATAAATGCTCCCGGCGGATGTCTCTCTTCTCCTTGCAGAAAAAGCTCACCGCAGTATCGATGTCTCCTTTTTCCAAAGCCTTTCTCATCTGCTCCCATTTCGAGACGAGAAGCGCATTCAGATCGTTCAGCTCTTCCTCGGACCACTGCTTGTCCTTGCCATGCCTGACCCGAAGCATGAACCTGAGCTCTTCGATCTCTTCCACGGGTAAGCCTTTCTGCTCCATCTGATCAAGGAATTCTCTTTCATCAGGGGTGAACTCATCGGAATTTGTTGCCCATACGCCTTGGCTTGAGAGAAGCACGGCCACCAGTGACAGGAACACACCTATTCTCTTCATCAGCAACCTCCTTAAAATTTTATCAGCAAGGCTGCATGCCGAAAGTCGGCATAGCCCATATCAGTCCGTGAATAAAAACAAGTTTCTCAACAGCAGAGAAAATAGGGATGGAATTCATGGTGAAATGGTGGGCCGCGTAGGATTTGAACCTACGACTTCTACCGTGTGAAGGTAGCGCTCTCCCCCTGAGCTAGCGGCCCCCAAATGGTGTCAGAAATATACAGAGCGCCCCCCGGAGTGTCAAGAAGAATGTCGTCAGAGAATTCAGCACCATGAACCCGTGATCGGCCCGTGATCCCCGCGCCCGAATCAGGTCTGCGGACATCGAATCCGTGCATTCGCATCATGGACACGCCCTCCGCGCTTTCGGCGGACATCTTTCAGCGCAAAGGAAGAAGCTGACGAGCAAGGTTTTGCCCCTGTTTTTTCCCGGAGCCGCATCACTCCACCGGGAGGGAGAAATAGAACACGGTCCCCCGGTCTTTTTCCGAGGTGAACCAGACCTCGCCTCCCATGATGTTCACCGCTTTCTTCACGATAGCGAGGCCGATGCCCGTGCCTTCGGCGCGGCCTTCGTGGCCCCGAAAGAATATATCGAAGACATTGTCCGCATACTCGCGGGGAATGCCGATCCCGTTGTCTGCTACGGAAAAGATATGGGTGCTCGGCTCCTTGTGATACCCGATGCTGATCACGAGATCACGCTGGGGGTGGGCATACTTGATGGCGTTGGAGATGAGGTTGGAGAACACCTGCATGAGCCTCACCCGGTCCGCCCTGACCTTGGGCAGGGGCGATTCCACCACCAGGGCGCCATTCTTGGAATCGAGCTGCGGGGCGAGTTCCACGGAGATCTCGTCGATGAGCTTGTGCACGGGGAACTCCTCTTTCTTGAGCTTCAGGCTCTCCACGGCGGAAAGGGTCAGGAGGTCGGTCACGAACTTCTCCATGCGCTTCCCGCTTTCCTTGACTGCATTGATATATTCCAGCTCCCGCGCGTCAAGCTTGGGGCCGGCCGTTTTCAGGAAGCGTTCGCAGAAGCCGTTGATCGCAATGATGGGGTTCTTGAGGTCGTGCGAGACCGTAGACACCAGGGTCCTGAGCTCTTCGTTTCGCTGGTGGATGAGGTTTACGGCGTCTTTGAGGTCTTTGGATGTATTGGCGATCTCCTGGAAGAGCAGGATGTTTTCCATCACCGTGCCCATGTGCACGCCTATGGTTATGAGCAGGCGCTCGTCTTCTGGCGAAATGATCCTCTCTCCCAATGAGCCGATGTTCATGACACCGATGAGGCGGGTGCGCGAGAACAGCGGGATGGATGCGA
This sequence comes from Syntrophaceae bacterium UBA1062, assembly GCA_002316295.1. Taxonomy (GTDB): domain Bacteria; phylum Desulfobacterota; class Desulfomonilia; order UBA1062; family UBA1062; genus Phosphitivorax. Next base: position 2,823 of record DCDF01000173.1, read on the forward strand.
ACGATCTGATGCCCTGCTTCTTGAAGATGAGCGAGCTGATCCTCGGGTCTTTGGACGCATTCTCGATGATGATGGGCTCGCCCCTTTCCGCCACGCGTCCGGCGATTCCCTCGCCGATTCGGAGCTCCTTGATGCTGTATGCCACCTTTTCCGGAATGCCGTGGGAATAGGCGCACCTGAGAACCTGTTTCTCCTCGTCAAGCAGATAGATCCACCCTGTCTCGATGTCCATGAGCTGAAGTACCTGGGCCAGGGTGTTCTCAAGCACTTCCTTGAGATCGATGGAAGAGCTCAGCGTCTTGGAAATCAGGTTCACCGCAGTCAGATCCTGGTTCTGCCTCAGCAGGCGCCTCTCCAACGCCACCTTTTCCGTGACGTCGCGCAGCAGGGCGATGGACGTGCCCGGCCGCTCCTCGATGAAGTGGAAGTTGCCCTCCAGGATCTTGACGCCTGCGGGCGTTTTCACGTTGAACCTGCTGAAGAATCCCGGGGCGAAGCTCTCCTTGAGCGGAAGCAGTTCCTGCCTGCCCTTCTCGTCCGCAAGCTTCGAGAGGTCCGTGCCAAGGATCTCCTCGGCGCTCATGCCCATGATATTGTTGAACGCAGGGTTGCTGAATGTGATCACGCCGCGGCTCATGATGATGATGGCGTCGGGCGCGTCCTCGATGATCCGCCGGTACCTGCCCTCGCGGGACAGTCCTCCGCTCACGAAATCGCCGATGAGGATATAGATGGCATCGAGCTTGTAGCCGATGATATTGATGAACCCGGACGCCCTCACCCCGGGCACGCTCAGGGTCTCGACGATCAGGGAAAACGGCTTGTCGGTCTCGATCAGTCTCTTGAGACTCTTCTCCAGGCGCTCGTCCACGAGGAGCCTGTGGATGAGCTCATAGAGCGACTGCCCTACGATTGGTGAGATCGCCTGTCCGAGGTTCGACTCGAGCACCGAGTTGATGTAGATCACGGTGCCGCTCGCATCGAAGGCGCATACGGCGAACGGGGCCTTATGAAAAATGGTCTTTACCTGACTGATCAGCTTGTCCATAGTCCTTACGGGAGCGTGTACGCTTCTCCCGGCTCGAGGATGCGGACAGTGCACGCACAGTTCCGGGCGAACGCCTGCGCGTCATCCTTCGACCCCACGATGTCGCCGAAATGGATGGGGATTACCTCGCCTGCCCGGATGTCCTCCACGGCCGCGGCAGCCTCCCGGGCATCCATGGTGTAGGTCCCGCCTACAGGGATGAGGGCCAGATCCACCTTCAGGCCCTTCATCTCGGGGATGCGGTCCGTGTCGCCTGCGTGGTATATCCTCCTGCCGTCGGCCGCAACCACATACCCCAGCCAGCCCTTCACCCGTGGATGAAAGCTCTTGGAGATATTATAGGCGGGAACGGTCTCTATCGCGACATCGCCGAAAGCGATTTTCTCTCCGGGGCCGACGACATCCGTCACAAGAGGCGCGGACATGGGCGCCGCCACCCGGGTGGACGCTCCTGCGAGCTGCATCACATCCGCTTCGGAGTAGTGATCGTAATGATCATGGGTGAGAAGTATGATGTCTGCTTTCGGTGACGAGGGGCCCAGTTTCCACGGATCGATGTAGATGACCCCTGACCGGCTTCGGATCATGACGCTTGCATGTCCCAACCACACAACTTCGAGCGACATATATCACCCCCGGATAAAATTCGAACCCCAACAAATCATGAAAAAATATCATACAGAAGCGCAGGAGGTCTTTCAATAAAAAATCCTTTGCGTTCCTGCAAAACGGCTTCAGGCCCTTCTTGAGCAACAGGTCGGAAACGATGTAATGCAGCCTGAATCGTATTCCGGGCGCGGGAAACGCCCGGCAGATGCGGCTCGCCCCTGCGCTTTCGTCAGGGAAATCACGCTGTAAAGTGAGGTGCCTGTGCGGGGGTGTCTACTTGCCCTTGAATGCGCCCAGCTGGCAGGGGGTCACCCTGATTCCCAGAGAGTCGGCAGCGTTTCCGACTTCGGAGCGTAAGATGCCTGCGGAGTCCGCAATGTCCCAGAGCTCCCTGCAGGGGATCCTTCCGCCCTTCGAGGCGCTTTTGATCCTGTCCAGCACCTCTCCGGGTATCTCTACCGGCCTGCCCACGATCTTGTATTCGGAAACACCCTTCCTGCCATAGCCGAACAGGCCGAGCTGGCACTGATAGAGTTTGACCTTGATCGCAGTCGCGACATCCCCGACCGCTTCGGGCGTCACATTCAAAGATGCAGCGATGAAATGGGCCACCGGACACGGGAGCTTGTCCTTCTCGGGATAAGTCCGGATCATCTCTTCGATTTTCTTGGTGTCCATGTCTTCTCCTATCCGATAATCATGAGAGCGTCCGCCACCTTGGGGGCTCCGCCTGTGATAATGATCGGGTTCAGGTCTATCTCTTTTATCGCCGGGAAGTCAAGAGCGATGTCTCCGAGCCGTACGAGGAGATCGGCCAGCGCTTCGCGGTCCACCTTCTCCATATTGCGGTAAGGCCCCAGGAGCGCCTTGGCTCGGATGGATCCGATCATCTCATCGGCGTCGTTCTCGGTGAGCGGTGCGAGACGGATGGCGAAGTCCCGGTGAGCCTCTGCGAAGACGCCCCCGAGCCCGAACATGACACAGGGCGGAAACCCTGGAAAGTAGCTCACGCCCGCCATGAACTCGCGCTTGCCCTTGATCATCTCCGCCACCAGGACCTGCGAGTCCGCATCGTATGCCCGGATGGCGTCGAATGCCCGCACGAGGGCGGTCTCGTCATTCACATCCAGAAACACCAGACCGTGCTCGGTCTTGTGTGCAATGGACGGAGAACACGCCTTCACCGCAACTGGATAACCCAGGCGCCGTGCAGCGTCGAGTGCCTCCTCGCGGCTGCCGGCAAGAGTCTCTTCCGCTGTGGGTATGCCGTAGGCCCTCAGGAGCTGCTTCGCCGAATACTCGTCCATGCCTTTCGGGTTGCAGCCCGCCACGATTTCCTGCGCCCTTTCGGGGACGGCTCTCCCGGCCGTCCGCCGGCCCGCGGCAGACGCCCGGTTGCGGATGAGATAGTGCCGGTAGAGGGCCGCCATTGCCTGGGCCGCCTTTTCCGGAGAATCGAAGGTGGGGATGGAGTGCTCGTGGAAGACCCGGACGGTGTGATCGCTTTCGTCGAAGAACGAGGATATCAGGAGGGGCTTCCCGTGGTCATGTGGCATGCGAACGAGCTCGTTCAGCTCGATCTCGCTGAATTTGATGAATTTTTCGTGGTCGATGGGCATGCGCTTGTTTATGGAAGGGTACAGGAGGTCCACGAACCCGGTGTCCATGATGCCATGGATGATGACGCCGTCGATCTCCGGTGCTGAGAAGAGGATTTCCGGTATTTTGATCGTGAGGGCCTCCATGCCGATGTGAAAGGTGAGGTCCACCGGATTGCGCGCGCTCGCGTGGCCCTGAAGATACCGGCTGACCTGATCCTGGATCTCCGGAGAGAACTCCGGCACTTCGAGGCCCGATGCATTGCATGTGGTGGCGATGCCCGTGCCCGGCCCGCCCGAGTTGGTGAGCACCCCGATGCGAGGACCTCTCAGCGGCGGCTGGGTGGCCAGAGCCCAGCCGATGCGGTAGACATCCTCGATGGTGCTCACACGGATGATGCCGGCCTGCTCGAAGAGCCCGTCATAGACATAATCCGGTCCCGCCATGGCGCCGGTATGGCTGGACCCGGAGCGCGCCCCTGCCTCGGTACCTCCCACATACTGGGCCACGATGGGCTTGCGCCTGCTGATTTTCCGGGCAACGTCAAGAAATCGCCCGGCGTCGCGGATGCCCTCGATATAGAGGCCGATGGCCTTTGTATGCTCGTCCTCGCCGAGATATTCCAGGCAGTCGGTGATCGTGATGTTCGCCTCGTTGCCCACGCTGATGGCCTTGCCCATGGCGATGCCGTTGCGTTGGAGAAACTGGACGCTCTGCGCAATGTACGTGCCGCTCTGGGAAGCCAGTGAGAACCCCCCGCCATAGCGCAGGATAGGAGCCACCGTTACGTTCAAAGGCAGGTGAGTGTTCACGATGCCCAGGCAGTTGGGACCCAGAAACCGGATGCCGTAGGCATCCGCAATCTCGATGATGCGCTTTTCGAGCTCCCTGCCCTTCTCCCCGGTCTCGCGGAACCCCGCTGTGATGATGATGGCGTGGCGGGTGCCGATCTTGCCGAATTCCTCGAGCATCCCGGGCACGACCGCCGTGGGCACTACGAGAATGGCGAGATCAGGCGCATACGGCAGCTCGCTGACAGTGCGGTATGCTTTTTTCCCCAGCACCTCGCTCTCCTTGGGGTGGATTGGCATAATCTCTCCGCCGAATCCGCTGTCGATCAGGTTGATCAGCTGGATCGTGCCCATTTTCCTCAGATTGTTGCTCGCGCCAGCCATGGAAATAGACGTGGGGTTCATGATTGTCTCAAGGGGTCCTGCCGCCATGCTCACCTTCCTTTCACTCTCCATGCACACTGTAGAGATATAATTTGGAATATCAAGAAATTCTATCATATCAGTTCCTTGAGGCAACGGCAAGAGATCATTCACTATTCAATGAAGAAAAGGGGCGGGTCATGCATTATGCCGGCACTGTGAAACAGGCCATTGCAAACAGCGGTGCCGGTGCCTATGATGTCTGTAATGCCTGACCGCAACTTCATCACCTCTTCGCCCGCCTACCGGTATCTGGCCGGGCTGATCGACCGGTATCACCGGTTCATGCATTCACCTTCGAGGCTCAGGCGGGGCATCAGCTTTGCGGTGTTCTCCTGCATAGCCTTCTTCGCGGCGCTCTGCCTGTTTCAGGTGACCGACCCCTACCCGCTGAAAGGCTGGATATATCTTCGGCTCACTCTGGAGGATCTCGGAATAGCCGGTGCGATCATCTTCGTTTTTCTCATCAGCATCCTGCCGCTCATCTCGCCGTTGAGCCTGCTGATCATCACCGGGGCGGCGAGCTTCGGGCCGGTTCCCGGTATGGTCCTCTCCTATATCGGCTCTCTGATCAATGCAAACATCGCATTTCTGCTCGTCAAAGCTCTCGGCATCGAACACCGGTGGGGCCATGAGGCGCGGGCCGCCCGCATCAAGGAATCCATTCAGAGAAACGGCTACCCGATCGTTTTGCTCCTCCAGGCGGCCACAATCTTTCCGTTCATCGCCATCAACTCCGCGGCCGCGGCCGCCGGGGTGGACTGGAAAGACTTCATGAAGGCCACCTCACTGGGCATCCTGCCGTCGATCATGATCTATTCGTTCCTCGGAGAGGCTCTCGTGTCAAGGTTCTTGTCGCCGCAGGTGTATTTTTCTCTCATTATCATGGTGGTCCTGACCATCTTCACCACTGCAATGAGAAAACAGAAGATCCGCCTGAGACGCAAACACATCAAGTAGGCGGGAGACAAACGTCTCCACGTGAAAGCCGGGTATATAATCGTGGATTCCCTTCAGGCCCGGGTCGCCTTCCATGCCGAACACCCTGCGGGAGAGCGTGGCATCGACCGCGAGCGGAACGACTCCCTGGAAGAGCATGAAGCCCCTCTTCCTCAGAGCGGCCAGGCCGAGAACTTTCGAGCCCCCGATGCAGAGCTCCACCGGGGAAGAACGCCGGAAGCAGATGCTCGAAAACCCGGTTTCGTCACCCTTCATTTCCACTGCCAGGCCGCAGTGTTCGAGGGCCGAGGCGAATATTCCGGTGACCGTTCTGCAGGAATCTTCGATTCCCCGGGAAAATCTGCCTCTGCAGGGCACGGACAGACTGAATGTGATGTCGCGCACATGCAGAACGGCGCCTCCGCCCGTGGGGCGTCTGAGCAGGGGGATATGAAGCGACGGGTCTGAAGGGGTGAATGCTTTCTGATGACGACCGAAGGTCACCGCGGGCTCGGACCAGTCATAGATCCGCAACACTCCGGAGCGTGAGCCTGAAATTACGGACTCGAACATGGCCAGGTCCCTCGCCATGTTCGAACGGGAGTCGTATGAGCCGTCGAGAACCAGCTCCCATGCGCTCATAGCTCCTCGATGATGAAGAGCTGATCGCCGTAGCCCACCCGTTCTCCATCCTGCTTGAGGATGGCGGTCACGACCCCGTCGATCTGAGACTCGATCTCGTTCATGAGCTTCATGGCTTCGATGACGCAGAGCACCTGGTCTTTCTTGACTCGGTCTCCCACCTGGACAAAGGGCTGTGTTTCCGGTGAGGCCGAGCGATAAAAGGTACCCACGAGAGGCGACGTAACAGTGACCGTGGGCTTTTCGGCCTGTACGGCCCTGCTCTTTTCCTGCTCCCTGCTCCGGGCCGCGGTCCTGTCCGGCTGGCCTGCGGCGCGGATGATGTGGATTCTCTCGGGAGTCCACTCGATCTCCACCACGTCGGTGTTTTTGATCAGCTCCAAGAGTTCCTTGACAATCTTGAGATTCATTTAGCTCACTCTTTCGATATAGGCCTTGGTGCGGGTATCCACCTTGATCACATCTCCCTCGCTGATAAAGAGGGGCACCTGAACCGTAACGCCGGTTTCGAGCTTCGCGGGCTTGGAGCCGCCGGATGCGGTGTTGCCCCGAATGCCCGGGTCGGTCTCGGCTACGGCGAGCTCGAGGAACATGGGCAGATCGATCCCGATCGGAGCGCCATTGTGAAAGAGGATGCCCACCTCCACGTTCTCCTTGAGAAACCCGATGGCGTCTTCGATGTGGTCCTCGGAAAGGTTCATCTGCTCAAAGGTCTGGGTATCCATGAACCAGTATCCTGAATCGTCCTGGTAGAGAAAGCTCATTTTCCGCTCCTCGAGGTTTGGCACGTCCACTTTTTCGCCGGACCGGAATGTTTTTTCCAGAACATTACCCGTGATGAGGCTCTTCATCCGGGTGCGCACGAATGCACCGCCCTTACCGGGCTTGACGTGCTGAAAGTCGACGATGGTAAACGGTTCTCCGTCCAGTTCTATTTTCAATCCCTTACGGAACTGTGCGGTTGAGTACTGCATACATCTCTCTCCTACGTGATGACTTTTATGGCTTCCTTATCAATATTTGTAATTCGCTTGCAAGAATTATCTGTTATCACGAACATATCCTCCAGCCGTATCCCGAATTTTCCCGGAAGATAGACCCCGGGCTCGATGGTGATGACCATACCTTCCTCGAGGGTGTCTTTCGAGATGGAGGACACGATAGGCATCTCGTGCACCTCCATGCCCACCCCATGGCCGAGGCTGTGTCCGAAGTATGCGCCCAGGCCGACCGAATCGAGGCGATCCCGCGCCAGCTTGTCGATGGAGGAAGCCTTCACTCCCGGAGCGAGGGCCGCTATGGCCAGCGACTGGGCCTCCAGCACGTGCCGGTAGGCCGCCGCGAACTCCCCGCCTGCGTCGCCGGTGCAGACGGTGACGGTCTGATCTGAAGAATAGCCCGCGTAAGTGCAGCCGAAGTCGATCACCACGGGCTCGTTCTCCCGGATGATCTTTGCGGATGCGGCGCCGTGGGGCATCGCGGAGCGGGGACCCGACGCCACGATGATCTCGAAGGACGAACTGCTCGCGCCGAGCCTGCGCATCGCGCACTCGAGGTCAAAGGCGATGTCCGCCTCCCTGCGGCCGACGAGCCCCTGCGCCAGGACCTCGTCGAGCGCCTTCTCAGAAATTCGCGCCGCCTCGCGGATCAGTGAAACCTCGCCCGGATCCTTCACGGCGCGGAGATACTTGAGCTGGCCGCCGAGCGGAGTCATCTCGATGCCCTTGAGCAGGTCCTTGAGCAGGAGAAAGGTATCGACATCCACGACATTGGACTCGATGCCCAGGGTCGCGATGCCGAGCGACTTCAGGTGCTCGTAGATTTCTTCCCAGCGCTTCCTGATCTCGTGCACCCTGGCCGTTGACTCTTCCTGAGCCTGAAGGGTGTTGCGCGAATCCACGAAGATGTCGGTGTGCGACTCCGTATAGACCGCCACGGCGTCCGAGCCCGTGTATCCGGTGACATAGGTGACGTTCGGCCGCGAGGAGAGGAGGATGGCATCCAGCCCCTTGAGAAAGGATCGCGCCCTATCGATTCTTTGTGCGGAGTAACTCATGGAGAGCCTCTATTCCCAGGATGTACCCGTACGGGCCGAGCCCGGAGATGGTGCCCAAGGCGATGTCGGAAAACAGGTTTTTCTGCCGGAACGGCTCACGCGCCGCCACATTGCTGATGTGGACCTCCACGAATGGAATGTCGACTGCGAGCAGGGCATCGCGGATAGCGACCGACGTGTGGGTGTATCCTCCCGGATTGATGAGGATGCCGCAGGATTGCGAGATCGCCGCTGCGTGTATCTTCTCGATGATCTCTCCTTCGTGATTCGACTGGAAGGCCTCCAGCTCGATGCCGAGCTCGCGAGCCCTTTTCTGCGTGCGGGCCTCGATCTCGGGCAGGCTCGTACGGCCGTAGAGCGCGGTTTCGCGGGTGCCGAGCAGGTTGAGGTTGGGCCCGTTGATCATCAGAATCTTCATCTTCGCATCCTTTCAAGCCACCCTTCGAGGGTCTTGATGAGGTGCATTCTCTGCACCCTGTCCGCCTCGCGGCTCACCTGGGGATCGCAGGCGGATGTTTTCAGGAGGTGCGAGTAGATCTCCAGCGCCTGCCGGTAGTGCCCCTGGCCGGCGTAGATCCGCGCGAGCTCGGGAGACGCCTCATTCATGAGGGGCGCCTCGTCCTGGTCCTCCTGCAGGAGGTCGAGCGCCTCGTCGTCGTCCGGATAAAAAGAAAGGTAGCTCTCCAGGCACGACCGTGCGGCCTCTTCGTCTCCTCTGCCTCGGTGCATGAGAGCCATGTAGTAGTATGCCCTGGCGAGCTCTCTCACTCTTTCGATAATCCCTGAGAGCACTGCCATGGCATCGGTTTCGCGTCCTACCTTGAAGAGCGATATCCCGACCATGAGATCCTCTTCGGGGGTGCGGCTCTCAGGTGCGGCGTCGGCGATCTCGAGAAACTTTCCCTGCTCAAATGCTTTTCTGATATCCATCAGCGAATCTCTGATAAGCCTCCAGCACTTCAATTTCAGTAAGTTTTTGTACGCTAACACCACCGATGTATGGTGTCAACACAAAGTGGACGCCCCCTTTTCCGCCCTTTTTGTCGATCCCGAGCGCCTGTTCCAACTCCGCCGCAGGAGGAAGCGCCAGGTTTTTGGGCAGGAGCCGCTCGCGCATCATGAGATCCATGATGCGTCTCAGATCTGCCGGAGGCAACATGCCCCTGTCATGGGAGAGCCAGGACGCGAAGGCCATGCCCACCGCCACAGCCTGGCCGTGGCTCACGGAATAACCGGTCGATCTCTCTATCGCGTGGCCAAGCGTGTGGCCGAAATTCAGGATTCTCCTCAGGCCTTCCTCCTTCTCATCGCGGGCAACCACCCGTGCCTTGACGGACGCGCACATCCGGACGATCCTCTCGTAGTCGAACGGGGGCCCGGCCTCGAGGTATTCGAAGAGCGGAGCATCGGTGATGATACCGTATTTGACCGCCTCGGCCATGGCGCTCATGATTTCAGTATCATCCAACGTAGCGAGAAAATCGATATCGCACACCACCATCAGGGGCTGGTGGAACGTACCGATGAGGTTCTTGCCGCATGCGTGGTTGACCGCGGTCTTTCCCCCGATGCCGGAGTCGATCTGGGCGAGCAGGGTGGTCGCGGCCTGGATGACCGGGATGCCCCGCATGTATATGCTTGCGGCGAACCCGGCAAGATCGCCGGTCACTCCTCCCCCTATCGCCAGGCACACCCACTGCCGGCTGACTCTGCACGAAAACATGGCGTCGAGCGCGTCGTTCAGAAACGCCATTGACTTCGACCGCTCGCCCGCGGGCACGGCCATGAAATGTGTCCGGTATCCTCTGATGGCTTCTTTGACCGCATCGCCATGAATGCGCAGGACGTTCTCGTCGATCATGACAAAGAGTCCCTCAGGGCGTGTGTGCCTCTCGAGCAGAGGAATGATCTTCCGGAAAACGCCGCTTCCGATATGTATGGGGTACGGGCGGTCCGGAAGGATGACTCCCACGGGCCTGGGAAGCCCGGGCAGGGCTTTCACGATCTCGTGAGCGATATCTTGGGCCGTTCTGCCGTCAATGTCCACAGCGAGGTCCGCGTCTTCATAGGCGGGTATTCTCTTTTTAAGCAGATCGCGTGCGCCGCTGTTCCACAGGGGCCTGCTCCCGTCCTGGGCTATGCGCAACTCCAGGTTTTCGAAAGAGGACTTCAAATACACGATCGATCCGCACGACTTCATGAGCTTCCGGTTCAGCGGGCTGACCGGCAGTCCGCCGCCCGTCGCTACGATGCAGGAGGGGCCGCCTTGTGCGGCGGTCTCCTTCAGGGCGGTGTCTTCCAGGGCTCGAAACGCCTCTTCGCCCGCGCAGCGGAAGATGTCCGCGATCGATGTCCCGCTCTTGCGTGCGATGACTTCGTCAAGGTCGACAAAGGGCGCGCCGGTCCGGTGGGCGAGATCTTCCCCAACCGTGGTTTTGCCTGAGCCCATGAATCCGGTGAGAAAGATCACAGCGACTCCCAATAGGCGCGGTGGCTCTCGAACGCTTCCTTCACGGCCGCCATGGCGGGGAGCCCGAAGCTGAGCAGGACCGCCTGGCTCGCGGCAATGATCACGGCCGCTTCCCCCACCACCGACGCGGCGGGCACAGCGCAGCAGTCCGACCGCTCATACTGAGCATGAACCGCGGCGCCGGTGCGGATATCGACAGATCGCAGGCCCTTTTTCAGGGTAGGGATAGGCTTCATACTGCAGCGCATCTCGATCGGCTGGCCGTTGGACACCCCTCCCTCGATGCCTCCTGCGTTGTTGGTGTTGCGCCTCTTCGGCGATCCGGGGAAAATCTCGTCGTGCACCAGCGAGCCGGGAAGCTCTGCGGCTTCGGTCCCGATGCCCGTCTGCACCGCCTTGATCCCGGGGATGGACATGAGCTGGGCGGCCAGCAGGGTGTCGAGGCGCTGGTCCCACTGAGTGTACGAGCCGATGCCAGCGGGCATGCCCCTGAGCACCACCCTGAACTCGCCGCCGAGGGTGTCTCCCTGCTCCATGGCCGCATCGACCAGGCGTTCCATGGCTGCGGTAGCGTCTCTGTCCGGGCAGAACACGCTGGAGGAATCTCTGAGTCCGCGGTCGTATTCGCCCGAGAACTCAACGTCCCCGATCCTCGTCACCCATGAATATATCTCCACACCGAGCTCGTCGAGCAGGCACCTGAGAAGCCCTCCGGCTGCAACCCTGCCCGCGGTCTCCCGGGCGCTCGAACGCTCAAGCACGTTCCTCAAATCCGCTTGACGGAACCGCGCGGCGCCGGCAAGGTCGGCATGACCCGGCCTCGGAGTATGGAGCTCTCTGCCCGGAGAGATATCCCACGGGTCCATGTATCCCTTCCAGTTCTCGAAGTCCCTGTTCCACACCGCCAGGAGGATCGGACCGCCCAGGGTGCGGCCCCCTCTGACGCCCGAGAGCACGTCCACCCGGTCATCTTCGATGGCCATCCTTCCTCCCCTGCCGTAGCCTTTCTGGCGCCGGCTCAGGTCGGAGTCGATGATCTCCCTGTCTACCTTCAGGCCCGCAGGAATGCCGTCCAGAAAGGCGAACACGCCCCTGCCGTGAGACTCTCCGGCGGTATAAAACGTAAGCATCGAACCTCCCCGGTCATTCAATTTCAGGGATTATCGGGGATTCGCCGCCTGTTTGTCAACCGGTCTGAAAGCGTGTTGCCTGAAACACGCTCTCATGATAAAAACATCCGAAAAACATCCGGTGAAAGGAGCACTTATGCTGTCGAAAAGCGGGAAGAAGCTCGAGGAAATCATCAAGAAGGCCATTGAGGATCATGTGATAACGACCTCCGAGTACGAGGAGATCATCGCAATGGCGAACGAAGACGGTGTGATCGATGCGCACGAGAGGGTGCTCCTGCAGCAGCTCAACGACATGATCGCAGACAGGACCGTCAAGCGCATTGCAGGGTAGTGCATTGACGAAAAGGAAAGACAGGGGGGCGTTTCCATTGCTCGGCGGGGCCAAAAAACGGAAACGCCTCTTTTTGTCCTGAAGATATCGTATCTCTTGCGGCGCCCTTGATTTATTTGCCCTGATTGAACCTTCTTCCGTAAATCATGCTCGCCATGGTGATCTTGAGCATCTGTAGCGTTCCTCCGGCGACGCTCCACGCCCTGCCGTCTCTGAACATCCTCTCGATGGGGAATTCCTTGCTGTATCCATATCCCCCGAAGATCTGCATGGCCCGGCCGGTGATGTCCATCACCATCTCGTTCGCATAGCATTTCCCCATAGATGCCTCATAGATCGAAGGCAGTCCTTTCCCGGCCCCTGTGGCCGCCCGGTAAACCAGCAGACGTGCGGCTTCGAGCTTCATGGTCATATCCACCACCGCAAATTGAATATCCTGGAACTCGCATATGGGACGACCGAACGCTCTGCGCTCCTGAGAGTACTTAACCGCCTCTTCGATCGCCCCTGCCGCCACGCCGAGGCACATCGCGGCATTTCCGCACCGCTCGATGTCAAACGTGGTCATGAGCTTCTTGAACTCGCCCTTGCCGATGATCAGGTTTTTCTTGGGAATGCGGACATCCTCGAAAATGAGATCGCACGAGGGCATGCCTCTCAAGCCCATGAACTCTTCCTGTTTCCCGAAGGTGAACCCTGGCGTACCCTTTTCAACCAGCACGCCGCATATGCCTTTGTATCCGGGCACATCCTTGTAGCGCGCATAAACCAGATAGTGGCTGGCGTGGCCGCCGCCGGTTATGAATGTCTTGCGCCCGTTCAGGATGAGCTCGTCCCCGTCCTCCACGATATGTGTCGTGAGAGCCGTGAGATCGGAGCCGGCCCCGGGCTCTGTCATGCATACGGACACACTGTATTCTCCCCTGCACACGCCGGGTATTATGCGGCTCTTGTGCTCGTGCGATCCGAAGATGTCGATCACCCTCACCGCCCCCACACTCGATTCGAACACCGGTGCTGCGATGAGCGGGCTGAACTTGGCGAGCTCCTCGATAGTGATCAGGGCATTCAGCGCCGGCTGCCCGCCGCCCCCGTATTCGGGCGAGAGGGTCATTCCGAGAAGGCCCATCCGGCCGAACTTATCCATGAGCGCTTGAGGAAACTCGGCTCTGGCATCGATCTGCGCGGCCATCTGCTTGAAATTTTCCCGCTTTCCCATTGTCCGGATCGTATCGATCAATATGAGTTGTTCATCAGAAAAATTGAAATCCATGGTGCCTCCGTTTCACGTCTGTTGTCTTGCTCCATCTCTCACATGATGCGTGCCAGTTCGCCGATATCTTGTACTTTTTCGAGGTTCAGAATCATGTCTATGACCCGATCGACATTCTTGTTGTCTCGATTCGCCGCGAACTTCCTGACCTTGAGCGAGAGGGTTTCATCTCCCATGGGGTCTCTCGGGTCTCCGGAAGGGATATCGATCTGCCGGGATAATTTCCTGCCGCCCTCAAGGATTATTTCGACCCGGCTCGCCGTCTTGTCGGGATACATTGCGTTGAGGACCTCATCCTGATGCACCTTGACCTTCCCGGCAAGCTCCATCACCACGGGGTCGGCGAGCCGCCTTTCCGTAAGCTGCCTGGGACCGAACTCTTTGTCGATCAGGCAGACGGCGGCGACATATGGAATGGAAAACTGAGCCGAAACGATCGAGCAATTCCGCTCGACCCCTTTTCCTACAGCGATCTGGGCAATGCCGTAGGTGTACACGTTGACGTCCATCACCTCACGCGGGGCGATCCGGTTTTCATGGACAAGCTCGAGAACCGCCTGAGCCGTACCGTGCGTATGGCGGCATGCGGGATATGGTTTGAAATATACGTCCATGATGGAAAACGCCTCACCGAGGCCCGCGGTGATTCTCTCGAGATCGGGTTTCCCGCTGGTCCTGGCAGTCGTGATCTGGGTGAATCCTCCATGGTAGGCCGAGCCTTCGAGCACGCATGGCATTCCGGTAATGCCCGCGCCGGCAAGGCCTGCAGCCATTATCCCCGAGCTTGCAGCCTGCCCTCCCTGGACGATTTTCACGGTGCGCCCTTCCATGAGCTGTTCGGCCATGGACAGGGGGGCGAGGTATCCGGCGTTTCCCAAGGCATTGAGCATCAGCTCGTTGTCATGGCCCAAAAGCTTCGCAGCCGCCGCGGCCGCGCCGAAGGTGCCGCTCGTTCCGGTAGGAAGGAACCCGGAGAGTGTATGGTGCGGGTGCATCGATGCGGAAATCCGATTCGCGACTTCATACCCCACCACGACCGCCTCAATGAGTTCGCTGCCGCCCTTCCCCGCTCTCTCGGCAACGGCGAGCGCGGCAGGGATCACCGCCACGCCTGCATGGTTGCCCCCGAACCGCAGCCCGTCCTGGGCCTCGATGGCCTCGGCCAGAGTGCCGTTCAGGAAGGCCGCGTTCTGGATGTCGGTCTTGAATCCGAATCCCAGGACCGTCGCTCCGGGGGTGTTTCCCAGAGACTTGATGTAAGCAGCTGTCCTGTTCACCGCGTCGAGCTCGAGCGATCCGTATATGCTTGCCGCAAAATCCAGGACGCACTGCTTCGCCTTGTGCACCACCCTGGCGGGCAAGCCGTCCATGGAGGCTGCGCTGCAGAACTCGGCAAGCCTTTTGGTGTACTCCATGGCCTCCTCCTAAATATATCCGCGATTTTCGTATATCTTGATCATTCTCGCAGGGTCGATGAGCCTCAGGGCTTTCATTTCCGCTTCGGTGGGAGGCTCAGTCTCATGGACGTCCGGGGATACCGCCAGGGGCCACGGCGTCAGCTTCAGAATCTCCTCGACAGAGCTTCCCGGGTGATATGAGGCGAGATACGCCTCCTTTGTCGTATCATCGAATCTCATCACCGCCTTGTTCGTGATGATGACATGCGGACCGGTGTCCGGAGGGAGTCCGATCTTCTCCCTGGCACCAGGACCGTCCAGATACCCGGGCGTGGTGATGAAATCGACCCGTTCTGACAGCCTGCGCGTATCGTGCAGCGTCACGATCAGCGTCCTTTTGGCCAGCGCGCTGATGGGACTCGCCCCACCGCTTCCCGGCAGCCTGTTTTTAGGAGCGAGGTAATCACCGATGACGGTCGTATTGATGTTGCCGTATTTATCCACCTGGCTGCCGGAGAGAAATCCGACATTCACATACCCGGCCTGGAGCATCATGCCCATGACCTCGACGAGCCCTCCGATCATGGCCGCTCCGGGATTCAGGCAGGGGTCGCCCACCGAGAGAGCCGGCCTCTTTGGCCTGGCGTCATACACGCCTGACTCCTGCACCATCATAGAATGAGGGGCGTGTGTATGTTTCGCAATGTTGGCCGCCATGGCGGGAAAGCCGGTACCCACAATGACGAGGTCATAATCGCGGATTTCGCGCGATCCGCAGCAGGCCATCAACTCAGGCTTGATATAGTTCGCGTGATTTTCCATACGTTCTCCTTTTTGCGGGGCGTCAGTATGCGTAGCTGACCGGGAACCCATAGTCGAAGCCCGCCTGCAGCTTCCGGAACTGGCCGAATCCGAATCGCTCGATATAATGGCTGATGTATGCGGAACGATCCTCGATATCGTATACCCATTCCTTCATGAACGCCTGAAATCCCTCCACGGTGTTCGATGCCTGCTGGTACTGGTAGCCCATGGCGAAGTCCACGTCGTAGAACCCCGGGGTGTATGCCGGATGCGCCGCAAAGGGTTCCTCGACCACGGCCGCTACACGGAAGGAGGGGACGATGGTCCTTGATGGATCCTTGCCGATTTCCTCCCTGCTGACCAGCCGTTCGCAGCTCACGATCACCTTCTTCGACGCATTGGCGCCGTACTGGCAGTCCCCCGCTATGCCCCATATCTGGGCATTGCCGTCTTCGTCGGCCTGTTGCACGTGGATGATCCCGACATCCGGGTTCAGCGCTGGAACGAGCAATGTCGGACTGCCGTCGAAAGGGGAATCGATGATCTTATACTTATTCTCCCCCAGGAAGGACTTCACATTGAGAAGATCGGTCCCCAGCATATCCCTGACCGGCACGAAGGGCATGCCCATCGATCCTGCCATCAGCATCATGGGCAGCGACAGGTTGGTGTATTCCTCTAATTCTATGCGGTGGGGGATCCCCTGCTCCAGGGATCTGCGAAAGCATCTGCCGAGGCCGTACACACCAAGAGAAAGAAAGGTGGAGATAAAACGTTTGACCGCTCCGGCCCCGATCATCATATCGAAATCATCGGCCGCATTGCTCCGCGTGATTGTGAGGTCCGTGATGCCCTGTCTGAGTATCTCGTGAATGGCGGAGAATGGCGTCCTGCAGATATAACCGCCGATATACAGAAAATCCCCGCTCTTCACGTTGCGGGCAATCGCCTCTTTCATGGACATGACTTTACTCATGATCAACCTCATTCGATGCATTCACGGCATCCCGCACGATTTCTTCGCGCGCCCTTTTCAGCCATGCGAGAAAGGCCTCGTTGAGCTCGATCCCCATCTCGGAGATCAGGCGAACATGAATCTCAAGGTTTTTCAGTTTCTTGAACTTCTCCTTCCTGGATGTGAGCTGTTCTGTATAAAGCCTGATCTGATCATCGATCATTTCGACAGCCCGCCGCCGGTCGCCGAAGCCGAAAAAGACAAATTTCATGAGGAAGGGATCCCTCAAAGTCATGTTTTTATCGGGGGGCTCCATGATCCAGCGGGAGAAGGCCTTCCTGCCCTTGTCCGTGATGGAATACAGCTTTCGGCTCGGCCCCCTCATTCCCACCCGGTTTTCCTCGGTCATGCTGATGAGTCCTTCATCCAGCAGGGATTTCAGGTTCGGATAGATCTGGCCGTAATTGATGGACCATACATGGCCGAAATTCTGTTCGATCTGCGCCTTGATCTTATAGCCGTGCATAGGCCGGTAATGGAGCAGCCCGAGAATCGCGTGTCTTATCGCCATGAATGAGCACCCTCCTGCATGAGAAAGTGATTACGGATTATACCCTATGAGTGCCTTGATCTCCAGGTACTCATCCAGGCCGTGCTTGCTCCTCTCGCGCCCGATACCGGACTGTTTGTAGCCCCCTGCCGGGGCATTGATGTCGAAATCCGCCCCGTTGATGAAGACTTGACCCGAACGGATCCGCCTCGCGACCCTCCTCGCCCGGTCCGGGTCTCCCGACCATACAGAGCCTGACAGACCGTAGATACTGTTGTTGGCGATCTCGACAGCCTCGTCCTCACTGCGGTACGGCATAATGCAAAGAACAGGACCGAAGATCTCCTCCTGGGCGATGGTCATTTCCGGGGTTACATCGGCAAATATCGTGGGCTTGACGAAATATCCCTTCTTCAGGCTTCCGGGCTGTTCCGGACCGCCCGTTACAAGGGTGGCTCCTTCGCGGATGCCTGATCTGATGTATTCCCTCACCGACTCCTGCTGCTGAGCGTCGACCATGGGGCCGAGATAAACGCCTTCCTCAAAGGCATCGCCCATTTTCAGGGACTCGACTGTTGATTTGGCGAGCTCGACGATCTCTTTGTGCATATGCGACGGAACAATCATTCTCGACAGGGCGATGCATGTCTGGCCCGAGTTGAGGAAGCAGTTGAAGACTCCCTTCAGGACCGCCGTGGTGATATCCGCGTCTTCCAGGATGATGTTCGGGGATTTTCCCCCGAGCTCCAGAGTAACCCGCTTGATGGTCTCGGCAGCGGCCTGGGCGACCAGGACGCCGGACCTGGTGGACCCGGTGAGCGAAACCATGTCGATATCATGGTGAGAGGCAATGGCATGGCCAACCTCTGATCCTGCACCCACCACGAGATTGAAGACCCCCGGAGGGAGACCGACTTCATCCATGATCTCGGCGAGTATGTAGGAGTTCAGCGGGGCGAGCTGGCTCGGCTTCACGACCATTGTACATCCTGCCGCAAGCGCTGGCGCAACCTTGCCGATGATCTGATGCATGGGGTAATTCCATGGGGTTATGAACCCGCAGACACCGATGGCTTCCTTGACGACCAGGGTTGTCCCCATCGAGCACTCAAACTCGTAACTCTCGAGGATCGGTATGAAACTGTCCAATGTGGCAATGGGGAGACCGACTTGGATCAGCCTGGACCATGCCGCAGGCATGCCCATCTCCAGGGCGATGGTGTCGCCGATCTCATTCTGGCGCGAAGCCATGGCCTTGGAGATCTTCGAAATATACTCCATCCGCTCCCGAATCGGGGTTCTCGACCAGGATGGAAACGCATCTCTGGCATAGCGAACGGCCATGTCCACGTCCTCATTGTTGCCCAGGGAGACCTGTGCGATGGGTTCTTCATTGCAGGGGTTGATGACCGGGATGGTCTCCGTGCCGGCAGGGGCTACCCAATCTCCGTTCAGGTAGATATATTTTTTCTCCTTCATGATCCCTCCTCTCATGTCAAGACTATCGGCTCAGCCTTCGTACGCCTCGTGCAGCCAGCCGGTTATCTCTTCGTCCGTAGGTCTCTTCGGTGCGAGCATGTACCAAGTGCCCGTAACCGTATGGCGTATAATCTCCTCGACATCGGAAAGGCTCATCCCGAGCTCTCTGAGCGACGGGACGCCGCACTCCCTGTAGAAGGATTGAATGGCCTGCTTCACCGCCGACCCGATTTCGGGAACGCTTTTCCCGCCCGGATCAACGTTTAGCAGAGTCGCCAGCTTGTTGAGCTTGTCGGGTATGAATTCAGCCATGAGTTCGACATTGTAGGGGATGATAGATGCGCACAGGAACCCATGATTGTGGATGCCGCACACCTCACCGATAGCGTGCCCTACGCTGTGCCCCATGCTCAAGCCGCCGTGGGCGCCCAGAATGGACATGAATGCTGCGTACGACATGTCTGTCCTCGCTTTTATGTCATTCCCGTCCTTCATGGCTTTGACAAGGCTCTTGAGAACCAGTTCGATGGCGGTGAGGGCAAACGAATCCCTCATCGGCGAGGGGGTGAATATTGCCAGCCCCCCCATAAGGCCTTCCACTGCGTGTGAAAATGCATCCAGCCCGGTCGAGGCCGTGATATGGGGCGGGAGCCCGGTCATGAGCGCCGGGTCGATCAATGCCATCGTCGGCTGCAGGTCCGGAGACATGACGGAAACCTTCAGCTTCAGCTCGTTGTCCGTCACCACCGCAGACGGAGATATCTCGCTCCCAGTTCCTGCAGTGGTCGGAAGCACGAAGAGGGGTTTCAGGGGCTTGTCGAAGGGCAGCACCTGGAGACCGTTCAGGTTGATCGCATGGGTTTTCAGTGTCCCGGGGTTCGTGCTGTTTGCATTGACCGCCTTGGCTGTATCGATAGAGCTGCCTCCGCCTACGGCCACAAATGCGTCCGGATTGACATCATTGGCGATCCGTGAGCACTGTTCGATGACCTCCATGGGCGGGTCCGGCAGGACGCCGTCGAACCGCACGACTTCGACCCCGGCCGTCTCAAGGCTCGCGACCAGCGGTTCAACAATGCCTGCGGCCTCCACCCCCTTGTCGAAGATGCACATGACTCGCTTTGCCCCGGCAGATGCTACATTTGCCCCCAACTGACTGGAACACCCTTCGCCGATGGTAATCCTGGTAGGTAACTCGAACGTGTAATCCATCAATCCTCCCCTTTTTATGAATTGGAAAAGCAATATATACTTTAAATATATATAAAGTATATAATCTGTCTCTGGTTCAGAGTCAAGCGTTTTCATTGCTTGGAACGAGACAAACCCCATAATGAAATTTAGGGACAGGATGACATTGTTCCTTCAGGAGCGGGCGAAGTTCGGGGAAGGGAATGTCGATGGTCGTCTTCCTGATGACCATCCGGCGGCTCAAGATATGATCAGACAGCAGATCTCACGAAAAGGGGGACCGAGCGGCAGGCCGTGCGGAAGCTGACACCAATTCAGCAAAGATCGTCGAGATCAAGGTCTTGAGGCGCTCTGAGTCGTAAAGACATCGCGAAGACGTTCCCGTGCCTTTCTTCGACCTTGAAGTTGCACCGCTTCAGTATTTTGATCGCAGCGCGATTTTCCATGATCGTCTCCGAAAACACGCTCCCGACCCCCCAGAACTTTACCAGCCCTATGCACATCTCGAGGAGAATCCGGCCCAGCGTCTTTTTTTGCCACGGGTCGGAGACGATCACGGCGAACTCCGCCTTGTCGTCGAACGAGAGTTTTATGAGACGGGCGATTCCGATGACTCTGCTTCGGACGCCTTCCTTCATCTCCGCGATGACGGCGAGCTCCTTCTCCGGATCGATGTCGCAAAACCTCCGCGCTCTCTCGGGGGTGGCGCTGAAAGGCACCATGAAGCGCTGCCAGAGGGACTCTTGGGAGCATCCGTTCACGAAATCGATCCACAGGTCCATGTCCTCTCTTCTCAGAAGCCTGAACCCGATCCTCCTGCCGTCGATCATGAACGACCTGTCACACAGACAGGTTTCGAGCATCTTCACAAGGGCCGTTCTGCGGTTGTCGTTCATAAGGGCGCGGTTCTCTCCGGTCTCTGAGGTATCAGCGCATCGAGCAAGGGCGATAAACCCCTTGCTCGAGCGGCGCGTGGGGCTGCTCTATCCATTTGTGTTTTTCTGTCTGGAACATGAGATCATCCCGAAACCGGTGATGCTCAACCGAAATCAGCCTTCCGGCCCTGACGCTCAAGGGGTCCAGGCAGATGTTCATCACGCCGTATTCCGTGACCTTTACTCTACCTCATTTCGCATCGCGGTGGCAATATCCAGGCGGATCTCCTTCAAGAGTCATGCAACTCTGCTTTGATGTCGAATCCGCCCTATGTCTCGATTTTCATGCGATTCTACAGATCAATCAGGTACATCATTATCACGGCTAAACAGAGGCCGATATCAGGAATGTGCTTGTTTGTGTGTCGAACGTGATTGCAGTCCTGTCAGGCCATTTCCGACAGAATGTGTATCGCTCAAGGGCAAAAACCATCCCCTCGGCCGGGCAAAAGGGGGGCGCCAAAAAGAGTGAAACAGACTGTGCACGACGCCGGAGTCCGGGCTTCGGGCATGCTGCTCATCCCTCCTCCCCTTTTCATGGAGCGGGTTTTTGCTCATCTTTCGGGCATGTGGTCATGATGTCCACGGGAGGAGACGTGAGCCTATAGAACCTTATCTTGTGTGCGGGCAGGACCTCCCCGCCGATTCTCACATCGCCGATGAACTTCAAGGCCTTGCTCTTCTCCCAGGGCGCAAAAGGGCTCTTCGCCTGTACCGACTGCGGATAGTAGAAGCCCACGACCAGAGAAAGTCCATACTTTTTTTCCCACGGTGTTTGGATGAAGGGGTTTCCCTCGCCGGCAAGGGCTTTCCGCGCGGCCTGCTCCGCCATACGCCATTGTGCCGGGTTCGACGGGCACAGAAATTCCCGGGAAAACTGCGATTTTCTGGATACGGCCGGATTGAATTGCCCTTTCTTGAATGCCACTCCCCTGATTCCCCGGCCGTATATGACATGCTTCGAGGGGCAGGCTTCGCTCAGTCGGACCCGGTTCATCACTCCCCAGGCGATGGCCTCGTAAACGGTCGGCTCGTCGGCATAGCCTGTCGATATGCCTTCCGCGTAGACGAGCCTCGCAAGCACCTCCTGCTCGGGAATACCGCATTGCTCGATCATTGATTCCACGGTGGATGAGTTGTCCGGCTGCAGGCAGACCGGTGGCTGCCCGGCGATCAGGTATCCCGGGAGAAGGAATGCCGATAAAAACATGACCACGGCTGGAACGATCTTCTCCACGTGCTCCTCCGGATGTGTGAGGTAGAGACTCCCACATTAACCACTAAGTATCCCTGACTTGTCAATGTCGGCCTTTCAGAAAGGTCCTGCAGGCCATGCCCATAGAGGAACAGATGGAAAAAATGACGCTGCTGCCTCTACTCTGCTATCCACTCGCTCCCGTTTGCCGAATATTCTCGACCGGCAAACACATTGATCCACGTGTCCGCAGACTCTAATGAAGAAAAATATATGAAGCACGAGGTATGCAGCATGGCCAAGTACGGAAAGAAGGCGCAGGAAAAGGTCAAGGAAACCATGAAGGAATACAAGAAGGGTGAGCTCGAGAGCGGATCGAGAGGAAAAAAGGCGAAAAGTCGGAAGCAGGCGGTAGCCATCGGGCTCTCCAAGGCACGGAAAGAGGGAGCAAAGGTCCCTTCGAAATGACAATGATATCCCTGTAGAGATGACAGACAGTCTGCAGTCCCGGATCAGAGGCGCCTGAGAGTGCTCCGCGTAAGGGCCGATGCGCCGCCCAATTTTTCCGGGGTGATGCAGAGCTTCACCAGACCGTTTCCCAAAAACCGGCTTCGGTTGCCCGAGAAGTGGTATGAAAAGCAAGCGGCCGATCGGCCGGCATCGTATCCCAACCTGATCCGCGAGGAGCAGCGTGATAACGGAGAGCCTCCCGGTGTGATCCGGCATCGCCATCCGCTCTGTGGCTTTTTGCCGGTCAGGGAAATGCGATCGGGATCACCCGCTGGCCTGTGGAAGATGCGTTGGGGATCAAAGGCCGGGATTGAAAAAGTCTCCCAATCAACCTCTGCCATCTGTCTGCGCAGACAGATCCGGCCGGGAGCCCTTTTGACCTCCCGCTTGACGCGATACGCATCGACGTGTACCATTTTCACAGGGATAGCAGGCTGTTGAGCCTGTGAGGCCCCTGATGCCGAAGCGGCAAGATTCCGGGTGAGATCCCGGTCGTTGTGAGGAGGTTGTACATGGTCTTTGAGAATGTTCTGTTCGATCAATCCGATGGTGTGGCCGTAATCCGCATGAACCGGCCGAAAGAGATGAACACACTCGACTTCGGCCTGACTTCGGATCTGCTCAAGGCGCTTGAGGTGTGCTGGGATGACGGCGGCATCAGGGCGGTCGTCATAACGGGCAGCGGCAGGGCTTTCTGTGCCGGGGGAGACGTGGCGGCATTCTACAAATCTCCTGATCTCGGCGACACGACACGGCAGATGACCAAGTCGTTCGACCCGCTCATCTCGGGCATAAGGAGAATGGGCAAGCCGGTCATCGCCATGATCAACGGTGCAGCCATGGGCGCCGGGCTTTCGATGGCGGCAGCCTGCGACCTGCGTATCTGCTCATCGTCGGCGACATTCCGACAGGCCTACACCTCGGTCGGGCTCGTTCCGGACGGAGCGTGGAGCCTGTTCGTGCCCCTGCTCATCGGGTTCGGCAGGGCGAGCGAGCTCATCTTCACCGACCCGGTTCTGGATGCGAAAAGGGCCCTGGAAATCGGCCTCGTAAATGATGTGGTGAACGACTCAGAGCTCGAACCGACAACGCTATCCCTCGCGAAGCGTCTTGCGAGAGGGCCTGTCGGATCATACGCCGTTGCCAAGGACAATCTCAACAGGGCCATGCTCACCCTGCTGGAAACTCAGCTCGAGCAGGAGCGTCTCGGAATCATGAGAGCGGGCCGCACCAAAGATGCCCGTGAAGGCCTTGAGGCCATGCTGAACAGGCGCAAGCCGGAATTCAGAGGAGAGTAGAGAAAAGGATGCGGGCAAAGGCCCGCATCGCCCTCCTCTCATGAGCGTCCGGGACATGACTCGCAGCAGGGAGGCGTCTGTGGCAACGACAGCACGCTCGGTATGCTTCTGGCGAGTTTGCCCCAAAAAGCCTCCGCTGGCCGGGCAGGCGCCCGGATTGCGTCACAGGATGCTGCGCGTCAGATGCCTGCGACGCCCCGGCGTGCCTCTTCTTTGACCCTCATGGCAAGGCCCCGGCACAAAGCCTTTTCTCAAGACGCTGTGCAACGATATCCTCCCCTATCATCTCCATACCGGGCGGTATGAGAAGTGCTTTTTATTGCCGGCGGCCTAAAACTTCATCTGCAGCGAAACACGATAGGTCCTGCCTGGCACAGGGTACCAGAAGCTGCCCCAGTCAGACTTGTCTTCGAATTCCACCGAGTCGTCGTCCAGAATATTGCTGATCTTGAAGGCTGCGGTTGCAAACCTGCTGATCTCGCAAGCGACGCCTGCATCGAGGATGTGGCGGTTGCCTGTTTTCTCGGTGTTGGCGTCGTCAGTGTACACCCCTTCCCTGAACTGGTAGGAGGCGAATATGTCGACCTGCCTCCCGAAAATCACGGGCAGATAGTCCGCTTGAAAAGTGAAGATGTCCTGGGGCTTGAGCCTGATCCTCTTGCTCTCGAAGGGGCCGCTGCCATATCTGAACTGGTTGAATGCATAGCCGAGCGAGAGCTTCAGCGGATCGAATGGCTTTACCCATGCATTGGCCTCCATTCCCGATGCATGGGCCCTGTCTATGTTCACATAGGTGAATGTCATCTCGGCGGGATAATCCATCTTGATCAGGTCGCTGTAGCGCGTCACGAAATAGCTCGCGCTCAGGCCGAACCGTTCGAATTCGATAACGGGCCCGACGTCCCAGCCGACGGACTTCTCGGGCTTCAAACCCGGATTGGAAAGAAAGGTATACCAGCTCGACGGAGTATAGAGATGGCCCATGGTCGGCTCGCGGTAGCCGGTGCCGGTGTTTGCCTTGAGACTAACATGCGGCGCGACGTTCCAGAGCACGCCGCCGTGGAAGGTCCACCGGCCTTCGAATGCCGTGCTGTAGTCGTGCCGTACGGCCAACGAAAAGAGAACCGGATCGAGGCTCAGATCCGATGTGATGAGCCCCGATGTCACGGTTCGCGAATGGATCCCGTAGTCGTCGCTGCCGAGCCGCTCCCTGCGCACGGTGATTTCGGGGGCGAGGCGCAAGGGGCCTGCGCTTCGGGAATAGATGAGATCCAGATAGTCTGAGGTGAGCTTCGTGAAGACGTCGCCTGCATAAAAGGTGAGCGAGTGGTTGCGGTTATAGATCCTGGAAGCCTTGATCGCGAACGATGAATCACGATCGAGCTCGCGGCTGATGTCGAGCATGAGCGAGTACTGCCTGACGTTGACTTCGTCGTCCGGGGTCAGAACGCCCGCATCGCCCTCGCTGCCGGGAGAGCCCAGCTGCTGCTCGGCCGCAGAGCCCGAGAGGAGCGTATCCCATCCGTCGATGTCCATCCAGAGCTTGGAGAGGATAAAGGTGTTTTCCGTCTCGTTGTTTTCTCTGCGCGCCGTGGTGCCGTCCGGCCTCTCATAGAGAAAGTCGTTATCCGCCCAGCTCCGGGTCGCGTCCAGCAGAAAACCTGACCCACCTCTGGCGGTGTTCAGGAACAGATTATACAGGTTGTGTCCGTAGGTGCCGAGCGATGAGGTGAGCTCAAGGGCGTCGCCCGGCCTGGGGTTTCTGGTGACGATATTGACCGCTCCTCCCATGGCCGATCCGCCGAATGCGGCCGAATTGCTGCCTTTCACGATCTCGATCCGGTCGATCTCGGGAATCGCGTAGAGAGACAGGTCGACCAGATCACCGCTCGCAGAGGTGAGGGGAACACCGTCGAACATGACGAGCGTCTGCTGAAAATTCGACCCCCGCAGGCTGACCGGGACAGGGACCGCTCCCCCGTAGCTGGGCAGGTCGACGCTGACGGCCTTTCTGATCGCATCACGGGTATCGATGAGCCCGGATGCCAGGGGCCTGACCCGGACGACCTCGGTAAACGATGTGGGAGACTTGTCCGCAACGGAGCCGGAAGACGCATCATCGAGGGCAGTAGCCGTGACAATGATCTCCTCGGCTGGACAGGGGGAAAAAAGGAAACACGAAACAGTGAACGATACGATGCACAGTGCGGTGAAGCGGTGAAACATGGGACACCTCCTCAGGCGAATTCCCTCGGAGTCTCCATCTGGGTACGCAGATGCAGTCCTGTAACCGCGGATAGGTCTTCTGACTCACGGATCTCCCAGACGGCCTCACCTTCCCGCGTCTAACAGCAGTGGTGGTCGGCGACCGCCTGTCCCCGTTCACAGCGGCGTCCCCGTCCCGGAATCGCACCGGGTTCCCTTGAATCCGCAGCAGGGTGTTACATAGCTAGCAGAGCGGTGATGGGATGTCAACACGAAAGCCTTTGAAAATATTGATATTGTGAGGATAGAGACTCGTTTCATTGGTGTTTGGAGAGGAGCCGTCCGCGCATCTCTGCACTGCCGGCCCTCTCTTCAGACATGTCATCCGGTGCTGAGATGAATCGGATACAGGCGGGATGAGAATGTGTCCTTCGCTCATGGCATAAACCGGAGAAGCTCTGTCCCTGATGAGGGCTCCCTCTCCCTGATAAGGTGCGTAAGCCCCGGATACATCGGCTGTTTCTATCAAAAGAATCAAAATGCATATACACCCTGTTTTTGCCCTTGCGGCGCGGGGTGATTTCTGGCATATGCACAATCATGACAACGACATCAGCTACCAGGTATTATGGGTTTTATTTCTGGTTTTTCGGGGGTGAACCGCCTGTGGGCTGATCTGTTCGCACGATGAACAAAAAGGCCGTGGGTGGTTCAACCCCCACGGCCTTTTTTATTGCCGTGGGTCCGCCTCATGGTCGTTCTCACATAAGGAGGCATGTATGATCATATCGATGAAAAAGGGCGCGACACCGCAAGAGATCAGCCACGTCAGGAAGCTGATCGAAGAGCTCGGATACAAGGTGCACGAGAGCCAGGGCTCGGAACGGATGGTGTTCGGTGCGATAGGAGACGAGCGGAGCAAGCACCGGCTCACCTCCCTCGAGGCTCAGCCCGGGGTGGAGAAGGTGATTCCCATCCTCGCCCCGTACAAGCTGGCCTCGAGAGAGACGAAGCAGGAGTCCACCGTGATCGACCTGGGGCACGGGGTAAAGGTCGGGAACCGCAAGCTGCTCGTCATCGCCGGTCCCTGCGCGGTGGAGTCCCAGGATCAGATCATGGAGGTCGCCGCCGCGATGAAGGAGTGCGGCGCTCACATGCTCAGGGGCGGAGCGTTCAAACCCAGGACCTCGCCATATGCATTCCAGGGCCTCATGAACGACGGTCTGTACCTTCTTGCAAAGGCCAGAGAAGCCTACAGTCTGCCCGTGATCACCGAGGTCATGGACACGGCCAGCCTCGAGATCATTTCCGAGCATGCGGACTGCCTGCAGGTGGGCGCGCGCAATATCCAGAATTTCCAGCTGCTCAAGGAGGTGGGCAAGACCCGGAAACCCGTCCTCCTCAAGCGGGGCATGTCCACGACCATCGAGGAGTTTCTCATGTCGGCCGAGTATGTTCTTTCGAACGGAAACCACCAGGTGATCCTCTGCGAGCGCGGTATCCGGACCTTCGAGACCGCCACCCGCAACACCCTGGATCTCTCCGCCGTGCCGGTGCTCAAGGAGAAGACCCATCTGCCCGTGATCGTGGACCCATCCCACGGCACCGGACACGCGCGCTATGTCATGCCCATGGCGTATGCAGCGGTTGCGGCCGGCGCCGACGGTCTCATGATCGAGGTGCATCCCAGGCCCGAGGAGGCGTTGAGCGACGGTCCGCAGTCTCTCAGACCGAATGAATTCAAGCACTTGATGGAAGGGTTGCGGCGCATCGCAAGTGCGGTGGACAGGGATATCTGAGCCCTTGATTTTCCAGGACAGCGGCACTAAGATATCGGCATGGCATATTTCCAGCCTGAACACAGGAGCATGCTCATACAGGGCTCTCTGCTGGCGGAGCGTATTGTATCCAAAGAGACCCAATGGTGTGGAGACGGGCGCTATGACGTTACAACCCTGGCTGAATCAGGAGAGGACGAACGCAAGGAGGGAGTGTTCGCCCATCTCCTCCTGCTCAGGCCTGAAGAGGAGAAAAAGCCCCCCCTGTTCAGGATCAGCCTGCAGGACATCGAGATATTCGATTTCGTCCGGAAGCACCGCGAAATCGACCTCGTATCGTTCTTCACCTTCATCATGACCCACGAGCTGCTCCACATCCACCGCTTTTCCACCGGCATGGCGGACTTCTACGAGACCCAAAAAGTCGAGGAGGAGGAGGCGTTCGTCGATTCCCTCACGCGTCTCCTTCTTGCCAAGAACCCGGTGACCGGGTTCAAGAATATTCTCACACTGCTTGACAAGGTAGAGGCGGCGCCTCTATACAGCCCCACAAAAATAGTAGATCGAGGGAGGTATTTTCATGCCTATCTATGAGTATAAGTGTCTGAAGTGTCATCACGAGTTCGAGGCGGTCCAGAAATTCAGCGATGCACCCGTCTGCCAGTGCTCCGTTTGCGGAGGGCCGGTGAAGAAGCTCATCTCCCGCTCATCTTTCCATCTCAAGGGCTCGGGCTGGTACCTGACGGATTATGCCAAGAAAAACGGCCCCACAGACTCCAAGTCGTCGTCGGAGACTTCTTCGTCATCGAAAGATACGTCGTCTTCGTCGGACTCCGATTGAGCGATCCGGCGTCATGGGGTTCACTCATCTCGACGACAAAGGCCGGATATCCATGGTGGATGTCGCGGGCAAAGAGGCGACCGCCAGGGTCGCCGTCGCCCGCGGATCGATCACCATGAGCAGGGACGCATTCAATGCGGTTACGAGCGACCAGGTGGCCAAGGGCAATGTGCTGGCGACGGCAAAGATCGCAGCCATCATGGCCGCAAAGACCACGGCGAACACAATCCCGCTTTGCCACCCTCTTCCCATCGACCAGGTGATCGTGGAGTTCTTCCCGCACGAAGAGTCTTCCAGCATCGAAGTGGAGTCAACGGTCAAGGTCTCCGGGAAAACCGGCGTTGAAATGGAAGCACTGCACGCGGCGAGCATCGCGCTGCTCACCATTTACGACATGTGCAAGGCAATCGACAAGACCATGGTCATCAGCGATATCCGACTCATGGAAAAATCAGGGGGCAAAAGCGGCCGCTTCAAGCGCCCCTGACAGTCATCGTCTCTTCAGCGTCATCTCATCGACAATCGAAAGAATGTCCCGGCTCACCAGATCGCGGGGACGGTCCGCGTCGATGACCCGGTGCCGTGCGCCGGTGGCGAGGTCGAGGAAGGCCTGCCGGAGCCTGCCGTGATATGCGAGGTCCCTGAGCTCGAACTTGTCTCCCGGCACGATCCTCTCGAGCGCGACACTGGGGTCGATGTCCAGGACAATGGTGAGGTCCGGCTCGAGCCAGGTTCCGGTCATTTCCATGATCGCCCGGACCTTTTCCACCCCGAGCCCGCCCATGACCCCCTGGTAGGCAAGCGTCGAGTCGATAAATCGGTCGATGATCACGATCCTGCCTTCGGACAGCGCAGGAGTGATCATTTTCACGATGTTCTCACGGCGGGAAGAGAGCACCAGGAGCAGCTCGGTCATGACATCGATGTCTTCATGGAAAAAGAGCCCGCGGACTTTTTCAGAGAACGCTGAGCCGCCCGGCTCTCTGAGTGAGAGCCGGGGCAGCCCGTATTTATCGAGATGGGCGCAGAGAAGCTCTGTGTAGGTCGATTTGCCCGTTCCTTCTCCGCCCTCGAAGCTGATGATCACTTCTTGTTCTTCAATGCAGCGTGAGCGGCCGCGAGCCTGGCGATGGGAACTCGGTACGGCGAGCAGCTCACGTAGTTAAAGCCGGCGCGGTGGCAGAACTCAATGGACGAAGGTTCTCCGCCATGCTCTCCGCAAATGCCTATCTTGAGGTTCCTGCGGGTGGCCCTGCCTTTTTTTACGCCGATCTTGATGAGTTCTCCCAGACCTTCCTGGTCGATCGCCATGAACGGATCCTTGGGCAGGATCTTCTTGTCCACGTAAAACGGCAGGAACTTGCCCGCGTCGTCGCGGGAGAGGCCGAATGTCGTCTGGGTGAGGTCGTTGGTGCCGAAGGAGAAGAACTCGGCCTCTCTGGCGATCTCGTCAGCGGTAAGCGCAGCTCTCGGCAGCTCGATCATGGTGCCCACCATGTAGTCGAGCTTGACCTTGGACGATTTGATGATCTCGTCCGCCACCTGCACGGTCATGGCCTTCAGGACCGCGAGCTCCTTGACATGCGCGACCAGCGGGATCATGATCTCGGGCTTGACCTTCACGCCCTTCTTGGCGACCTCGCACGCGGCCTCGATAATGGCTCTGACCTGCATCTCGTAAATCTCGGGGAAGGTGATGCCCAGCCTGCAACCGCGGTGGCCGAGCATGGGGTTCGCTTCGTGGAGGGAGTCCCGTTTGGCCTTTATCTGGGCAGGGGTCTTCTTGAGTGCCTTGGCGACCTCGGCGACCTCGGCGTCGGTGTTCGGAAGGAACTCGTGCAGCGGCGGGTCGAGGAGCCGGATAGTGACCGGCAGCCCGTCCATGACCTCGAAGATGGCCTTGAAGTCGCTCTTCTGCATGGGCTTGATCTTGTTCAGCGCCTTGCGCCTTCCCTTCTCGTCGTCCGAGAGGATCATCTCGCGCACGGCCAGGATCCTGTCCGCCTCGAAGAACATGTGCTCGGTGCGGCACAGGCCGATGCCCTCGGCGCCGAAGTTGCGGGCGACCTGCGAGTCTTTCGGGGTGTCGGCATTGGTCCTTACGCCCAGCTTTCTGATTTTGTCTGCCCACTTCATCAAGGTGCCGAACGCGCCGGACAGAGACGGCTCGACCGTCGCGACCTTGCCCAGCATCACCTCGCCGGTGGTGCCGTTCAGGGATACGTATTCGCCTTTCTTGATCGTCTCGCCGCCGAGCTTGAGAACCTGCTTCTTATAGTCGATGGCGAGGTCCTGGCATCCGGAAACGCAGCACTTGCCCATCCCCCTGGCCACCACAGCCGCGTGGGAGGTCATGCCGCCCCGTGCCGTGAGGATGCCCTGGGCAACGTTCATGCCGTGGATGTCTTCGGGAGAGGTCTCGATCCTCACCAGGATAACCTTCTCGCCCTTGGCGGCCTCGACCTCGGCGTCTTCAGCGGAGAACACCACCTTGCCGACCGCCGCGCCCGGAGACGCGGGAAGCCCCTTGCCGATGACCTTCTTCCTGGCCTTCGGGTCGATCTGGGGGTGGAGCAGCTGGTCGATCTGATCCGGGTTCACCCGGGCGACCGCCTCCTCCTTCGTGATCAGGCCCTCCTTCACCATGTCGACGGCGATATTGACCGCGGCGGCAGCGGTGCGCTTGCCGGTGCGGGTCTGGAGCATCCAGAGGTTGCCCTCCTGGATGGTGAACTCGATGTCCTGCATGTCACGGTAGTGCTTCTCCAGGGTGTGATAGATCTCCTCGAGCTGGTTGTACTGATCCGGCAGTGCCTCCTGCATGGAGACAAAGGAAGCGTCGCGTTTTCCCTTGATATTAATGGGCATGGGCGTCCGGATGCCGGCGACAACGTCTTCTCCCTGTGCGTTCTGGAGATACTCTCCGTAAAAGACATTCTCGCCGGTTGCGGGATCGCGGGTGAATGCGACGCCGGTGGCCGAGTTGTCGCCCATGTTGCCGAACACCATGGCCTGCACGTTGACCGCAGTGCCCCACTCATCGGGTATGTTGTTGAGCTTGCGGTAAGTGATGGCCCGCGGGGTGTTCCATGATTTGAACACGGCCTCGATGCCTCCCCAGAGCTGATCCATCGGGTCGGAGGGCAGCTCTTTGCCGGTGAGCTTCTTCACCTTCTCTCTCATGATCGCCACGAGCTTCTTGAGATCGGCTGCGGTGAGCTCGGTATCGAGCCTGACGCCTTTCTTGTGCTTCATTTTCTCGAGCTCTTCTTCGAGGGCCTCAGAGTCCGCGCCCATCACGACGTCGGAGTACATCTGGATGAATCGGCGATAACAGTCATAGGCAAAGCGCTCGTTGCCGCTCATCTTGATGAGCCCGTGGACGGTCTCGTCGTTGATGCCGAGGTTCAGGACGGTGTCCATCATGCCCGGCATGGACGCGCGAGCTCCGGAGCGGACGGAAAAGAGGAGCGGGGCCTCCACATCGCCATATCCGAGCCCCATGATGCGTTCCACCTTGCGGATGGCCTCCTTCACCTGGGTTTTGAGTTCTTTCGGCAGCCCTTTGGTCTCGTAGTAGATCGCGCACATTTCAGTGGAAATGGTAAAGCCGGGGGGAACGGGGATTCCGAGATTGGTCATTTCGGCAAGATTCGCGCCCTTGCCGCCGAGGATGTCCTTCATATCGGCGCTGCCCTCGGCTTTGGTTCCCCTGCCTCCAAAGAGATAGACATATTTCTTTGCCATGACATTCTCCCTCTTCGCTATATGTGTTGGAAATCAGGAAGACGATAGTAAAATAAAGGTCTGTGTTCAAGCAAAAAATAGCATTGTGACAAAGCCGAAAAAGTGCCCGGAGATATCCGGTCGAACGATGTCACCCGAGACGCTCAGGCTCGTTTATCAAGACTCGTATGATATCCGCGGGCACGATCACCTGCAGTGATTCAGCACCGATCTCGCGGCGACAATGCCGGAGCAGCTGGCCTGAATCAGGCCTCTGGTGATGCCGGCTCCGTCGCCGATGACGTACAGGCCCTGAAGCTCTGTCTGCAGATTGCGGTCGAGATCGATGCGGTTGGAGTAGAACTTGACCTCGATCCCGTAGAGGAGCGTGTGCGCGGAATTGACGCCCGGCGCGATCGCGTCGAGGCTGGCAAGCATCTCCATGATGTCCGTGAGGATCCGGTACGGCAGGCAGTAGCTCAGGTCGCCCGGCGTGGCGTTCTTCAAGGTCGGCCTGGTCAGGCTCCTCAGGAGCCGTGATGGGTTGGTCCTTCTGCCTGCCTGGAGATCCCCCAGTCGCTGGACGATGACCCCTTTGCCCAGCATATTGGCAAGCCTGGCCACGGACTGGCCGTACCCGATGGGGTCATCGAAGGGCTCGGTGAAATCAGCGCTCACGAGAATCGCGAAGTTGGTGTTCTCCGTGCGGGTCCGAGCCCAGGAATGGCCGTTGACCGTGAGGATGTCGCCCACAGTCTCTCTGACCACCTCGCCGTAGGGGTTCATGCAGAAGGTCCGCACCCGGTCGTCGAATGTCGGGGAATAGTAGACGAATTTGGTCTCGTAGGCCTTGGAGGTGAGATCCTCCATGACCACGGCCGGAAGCTCCACCCTCACGCCCAGATCCACCGGGTTCGGGTGCATCTGAAGGCCGAGCCTCTTCGCCTGCTCGGACATCCATGAAGAGCCGACTCTGCCCGGCGCCGCAATAACGAAACGGGCCTCGACGAGGGTGCCGTCTTCAAGGCTCACGCCCGTGACCCGGTCACCGTCTTTGAGAATGTCCTTGGCCCTGGTGTTGAATTTTACGCGGACCCGACTGCTCAGCTCGTCACGCATCCTTTTGAGGATGGTGTGGCAGTTCTCGGTTCCGATATGACGGACTTTGGTCGGCACGTAGATGAGACCGGCGAGCTTCGCCCGGGCGGATATCCGGGCTGCGTCGTCCGGTTCCACCGAATAGAGACCCCCGGAGAAGTCATGACTCGTGTAGATTCCATCGACCTCTTCCAGGAGCCCCATGAGCTCGTCCTCGTTCAGAAGCGACGAGAGCTGGCCTCCCACGTCGGTGGATATGGTGAGCTTCCCGTCACTGTATGCGCCTGCGCCTCCCCAGCCGATAAGCATGTCTCTGCCCGTCCTGCTCCGTTCGGTGATGTCCTTCCCCTGTTCGACGATGACGATGTCGAGCCCGTCCGAGTGCTTCGCCAGCTCCTGAGCCGCGAAGATCCCCGCAGGCCCTGCACCGATGATCACCACGTCAGCCATAGACAGCCCTCCTTTTGGCGATGAGTATGAAAAGAGCCAGAATCAATGCGGCTGCATTTGCGCTCCATGAGGCGATCAACGGATGGATGACGCCGGAGGCTCCAAGGCCGGTCATGCTGGAATGGAGGAACCAGTACGACAGCCCCAGCACCAGACCCAGCGAGATCCCCCGTGCTATTCCTCCCGCCCTGGGGAACCTCATCCCGAAGGGGATGACCAGAACCGCTATGATGAAGGGCGCCAGGGCGAAGCTGATCCTGCTGTGATACAGGGTTTCGGTTGCTGGGGATGTGACTCCGTCCGCTCTGAGCTGCTGAAGGTATTTCCTGAGCTCCGGCAGAGGGAGCACCTCGGTTTTCGTCTCAGCCATGATCAGATCCTCGGGTTTCCGGTCGAGAGGGAGGATCGTCGCCGTGCGCGCCTCAGAGATTCCTACCTCGCTCAGATCGAAGACTTCCATGCCCTGCGCCAACCAGACATTTCCGTCCCAGCGGGCGCTCTCCGCACGAATGACCTGGACGAGCCTCCCGGAGGAAAACCGGTAACAGGTGATGTTTTCCATGACTCCCAGGGTGATGTTGAGGTTGGCCACGGTATAGATGTCCTGGCCAACCTTGAACCTGCCGCCGCTCAATGTGAAGCTCCCGGCCACCTCGGTCTTCTTGATGTGCAGGTTTTCGATCCGGTCGGCCTGCCGCTGGGCCGACGGGTAGATATAGAAGCTCGTGGATGCCATCAGCAGGGTCGCAAGGAGCCCCACGACGAGGTAGGGAATATAGATCTGTGCAAGGGACACCGAGCACGACTGCATGGCGATAATCTCGCTGTGGCGCGAAAAAGCGGCCTGGGCGGCCAGGATGCCGAGGCAGACCGAGAAAGGAAGGATCCAATGTATCATCTGCGGAACCGAATAAGCGAGGTAGAGCAGAATGGTCGGCAGCCCGGTGTCGTACTCGGCGAAGGTGGTGAGTTTTCCGAACAGCTCGGATACCACCATGAGGAGTATGAGGCTCACCAGTGCGGCCAGGGTCATCGCCAGTGCCTTCCGGAAAATATACCAGCGGACGATGGAGGCCATCAGACGCCCCCCCTTCCCCGGCCGGAGCGCCTCCAGATGAACACTCCCAGGAGAATCAGGCTGAAGAATACGTTGGGCGTCCATGCCCCGATCACGGGATTCAGCAGCTCTCCTTTCACGAGCCGGTCCGCCAGGAGAAAGACGAGGTAGTAGCCCAGGATCGTGCCGAGCCCGAGCACGATCCCCGTGTGACGGGGAGATCTCGGCCGCTGGATGCCGAACTGCATCCCTACAAGGGCGAGAATGATGTTGATCACCGGGAAGGCGTAGCGGTTGTGATACTCCTTGATCAGCTTGGGCTTGGGCGTTTCCTCGATCAGATCCGCAAGCTCCGGCTGCGTGAGCGCGTCCGCCGCCCTGATCCGGAGTTCGCGTCGAAAATCAGCCTCAAGGGTGAAGAAATACTCTTCAAAGGTGATGTAGCGTAAATTCTGCCCTGATTCCATGAACACGCTGCCGTCCGTGAGCCTCATGACAATGCCGGAATCGGAGAAGTCTATGGTTCCCTTCTCGGCCGAGACGATTGTCCGACCGTTGCCGCCGGTTTCGATATATACGTTGTTGAGCTGCCTGGCTACCTGGTTGACCGACTCCACATAGAGCGTGACGCCCGTGAATGTATCCACGAACTCCCGCTCCTCGATGAAGGAGTAGATCTTCTCCGGCGCCTTTTCAACGAGGCGTTGCTGTATCTTCTGCATGGAAAGCGGGCCCAGGAAAGTGGAAATGCCGGCATGCAGGACAAGACATACGACGGCCGCCGCCAGGAAGGGAGCGTAGAGGGTGCGAAGGCGGATCCCGCAGGCCTGCATTGCGATGATCTCCGACTCGGTGGAGAGCTTCTCCAGGACCATGAGGACACCGAAGATCAGTGCCATGGGCAGGACGAACACCGCCAGAGGCACCAGCGCGAGGAGCAGGACGTCGAGATCCTCCAGCGAGACGATCTGTCCGATGCGTATCCACTGGACCACGAACATGACGCCATACAGCACCAGCGAGGCACCGAGAAAGATCTTGATAAAATGGCTTAAGATGTATCGCTGAATGATCATGGCGCACGGATTATACTCACTGTCCGTTGACGTGTCCATATCATAAGACAGCATTGGAGGAACCTTTATCCGGGGAAGAGTATCGGGGGCTCTCCGGCAGACTGCTGTGCTGACGATTGACAGTCACCCGAGAACCTAGTATGTTTTTACTCAATGAAAACATATTGTCTGCGTATCCTTCCCGTACTCTTCATTCCGCTGGTCTTCGGATGCGCTCACAAATACAGTGAGGCCGAATATCTCGCCGTCGCCGACCAGCTGAACGCCTGCAGCCAGGAGCTCAAGATGGTCAGGGAGGACAACATTCAGCTCTCGGACAAGCTGAGCCGCGTCCAGGAGGAGCTCGACAAAACGAACGCCTCCCTCACCTCTTCGCTCGCAGAAAAGCAGGACCTGCTGGACAGGAACATCCTCTGTCTCGAGGAAAAGAAGGCCCTCATGAAGCAGATCTCCCAGAGCAACACCGCCCTCCAGGAGAAGAAAGAGGCGCAGTGGCGCATGAGCAAGGGCTATGAATACATTGTGTCTTTCATGGAGGCCGAGCGTGTCAAAGACCAGGTGTATATCATCCGCACTTCAGACAGGATAAAGGTCGTTCTCCCCCAGAGGACACTCTTTCCCACACCGGCGAGCGCCTGGCTGACCCCTCGGGGTTCGCAACTCGTCAAGAAGGTCGCGACCGGGCTCAAGCAGCTCAACCCGGTGGCGATCGAGATCGCCGGACATACCGACAATACACCCGCAGCGAGCTCGGCCAACAGCGCATATCCTACGAACTGGCACCTGGCTCAGGCGCGCGCCATCTCCGTTCTTCTCGTCTTGGGCGAATCAGGCGTCGCGAAAGATAAAATGAGCGCCGTCTCCTTCGGCGACACCAGACCCATTGCGGACAACGCGTCGGAAGAAGGCAGGGCCATGAACAGACGGGTGGAAATAGTCATCACTCCATAGGGCCTCTCCCCGCCGTCTCCTGCGTATAAAGTTTTATATCGCGGCTCCCGATAGTATCCACCAAGGCGTGCGATGGCGAGCGAGAAGTATCGGAAAATACTCGAAGATATGCAGGAGGGCTATTACGAGATAGACCTCGAAGGCACCTTTACCTATGTCAACGAATCCCTCTGCAGGATAGCCGAAGAGAACATCGACAAGATCATCGGCGTGAATTTCACCAGTTACACCACAAAGGCCACCGCCAAAAAGGTG
Source organism: Syntrophaceae bacterium UBA1062 (assembly GCA_002316295.1). Lineage (GTDB taxonomy): Bacteria > Desulfobacterota > Desulfomonilia > UBA1062 > UBA1062 > Phosphitivorax. The sequence goes on from DCDF01000173.1 coordinate 39,888, forward strand.
TTCAGGGCGTTCAACGAGGCATTCAGGACAGGCATTCCCAAGAGAATCGAGTATGAGATCATCCTCCCATCCGGGAAAAGAAAGATCATAGACAACTCCGCAAGTCTGCTCAAGGACGACGGCGGTAATATCGTAGGGTTCTGCGGGCTTGTCACCGATATCACGAAGCGGCGCCGCCTTGAAGACCAGATCCGCGAAAACCGGAGGCGCTACGAGGCGCTCTTCGAGAATGCCAACGAGCTGATCATCACGACCGACGAATACGGCTACATCAAGCGCATGAACAAGAAGGTCGAGGAGATATCCGGCTACACCAGAAAGGAGATGATCGGGCAGAGCATTCTCATTATAGCCCATCCGGAAGACCGGAGCGTCTATATCGAATTCTGGAAGGAGATCCTGGCTGGAAATACTCCGCGGTTCGAACTCAGGGCGACGGCGAAAGGGGGCGAGACGGAGTATCTGCTCGCAAGCGGATCCGTGGTGAAGAAAGGCGGGAAGATCGTCGAGATCCAGTACAACGCCCAGGTGATCTCGGACCTCAAGGAAGCCCAGCACACCATCGTCGATCTGTCGAACTATCTCAACAGCATCATCGAATCCAGCCCCAATGTGATCATATGCCTCGACCGATCCGGAAAGATCCGGATGGCCAACCCCGTTACTACCAGGATTTTCCGCAAATCCCCCTCCTCGATCATCGACAGGGAGATCTCATATCTCAGCTCCGACATGAAGGAGTTCGAGAGCGTGATCAGAGAGGTTCAGGAGAGGCGTGTGCCGCAGTTCTTCCATGGAAGGACGCTCGACGGCGTTTCCCACCAGATCTTCGATATCAGCATTTACCCCCTCATTGATCCCGTACACGGCGGGGTCGTGTTCACCGCCGTGGACATCACGGAAAAGAAGAACATGGAGATTCAGCTGATCCATGCCCAGAAAATGGAGACGATCGGCGAGCTCGCGGGCGGCGTGGCCCACGACTTCAACAATATTCTGACCGGGATTTCCGGGAACCTCGCCATGCTGCGCTATACCACCGACCGCGCGAAACAGCTCGCATATCTCGACACCCTCGAGAAGATCGGCGACCGGGCCAGAGATCTCATCCGGCAGATGCTGGTGTTCACCAAACGGCACGAAGGACGGCCCGAAAATATCTCCATCTGCCAGGTGATCGAAGAAGTCATAGACATGGCCTCGAAATCCATCCCGAAAAACATTTGCTTGAGCATCGGGAATATGGACAGAGACGCCACGGTGTACATGGATCATACCCATCTCACCCAGGTCATGCTGAACCTCATCGTGAATGCAAAAGACGCCATCGGCAACAAACAGCGGGGACGCATATCCATCGACACGAAGATCATCTCGGTCGATAAGGGCCTCAAACGGCAATACCTTCTCGGCACACCTGGCAGGTACGTGAAGATAGAAGTGTCTGACAACGGGTGCGGAATGAGCGACGAAATACTCCCGAAGATTTTCGACCCCTTCTTTTCCACCAAGCAGAAAGGCACTGCAAAGGGAACCGGGCTGGGGCTCTCCATCACCTACAATATCGTCAAGAATGCAGACGGCGGCATTCAGGTGCAGTCCGAAGAAGGCAAGGGCTCCCGGTTCACCATACTCCTTCCTCTGTCGAAGACCAGAAATAAAACCCTTCGTGCCGGGGACGGGCCTGCCGGCGGTTCGGAACAGAACAAGGCCAGAATTCTTCTGGTGGACGACGAGGACATGCTGCGTGACATCGGCAAGGAGATGCTCGAATACCTGGGCCACGAGGTAGAGACAGCCCATGACGGCTACAGCTGCCTGGAAAAGCTCAAGAATATCAAGCCGGGCTTCGATCTCGTCATCCTCGACATGATCATGCCCGGGCTCGACGGGTATCATACCCTGCAAGAGATGCTCAAACGCGGCATCACCACCAAAGTGATCATTTCGTCCGGATTCTCGTTCGAGCATGAGCGGCAGGAGATGTTCAGTAATCCGCTCATTGTCGCGAAGCTGAACAAGCCGTTCAACATGAATGAGCTGTCCTCGGTTCTCGTAGATGTGCTCAACTGAAACAGGTCATCCGGGAATGAGCCGATTGCAGAGCATAACCCCCGGTGCATCTTGAGCGTCACTCTCTCGTCCGCGGAGCGACGGATTCCATGAACAGGTCGAGCGGCTTAAATATGCCCGCATGAATGCCGATAAGGGGAATACCTGGAGGCCTGAGGTCCGAACATCTTGAAAAGGAGCGTGTCATGGAAAATATGCAGCCCTCTGACGCCGTACTGGAAAGCTTCGCATCCGTTGCACTGGATGCGCTCGATACCCTGAGCGCACCGGTTTACATCAAGGATTCGAACCTCCGGTTTGTCTGGTTGAACAGGGCGTATCTCGGCATGCTCAAGCTCGCCGCAAGGGAAGAAGCCCTCGGGAAGACCGACAGTGACATCTATGATCCGGAAACGGCGGTGACCCTCCACGACGCGGAAAAGGCCCTGCTGGACGGCAAACGCCCAATCCGGGATATGCTTGCGGACATACCCTGCCCTGACGGGGTCCGCAGATCGTTTGTGAGGAATCTGGCCCCTGTTCTCAGACAGGGATCACTGGCGGGGCTGATAGGCTTCTGCGCCGAGGCGGCCCGCCCGGTCAGTGAGCAGAAGGCTTTCTTCGAAGACCTCTTTGTCAACGCCGCATCCGTGGCTGCGGTCACGGATGAGAAGGGCGACATCATCAGGATAAACAAAAAGGCAGCCCTGATGTTTTTCGGCGAGGAGGGCAATGAGCATTCGGCCGAGGGAAAAAACATCCTGGACTTCATCCATGCCGACGACCGGCAGAAGGCGGTGAAGCTGTGGAAAAAGAGCATCGCGGAAAAGAAAGAGGTCAATTATCAGATCCGCATGAAGACATACGACGGCCGTGTTCTGTACCTGCTCATCAGCGGCAGGCCGATCGTCAGGGAAGGCCGCGTCGTTTCTCTGCACTATCAGGCCCTGGATATGATTGATCAGAAGGCGCAGGAAAAGAACCTGCTCCACTCCGAGAGCGTCGAGATGCTCGGTCAGCTGGTAGGAGGTTTTGCACACGATTTCAACAATCTTCTTACGGTCATCAACGGCTATTCCGAGATGATGCTGAGGACGATAGACAGTTCTCATCCGTTCTACGGCAAGCTATCCCAGATCTGTCAGGCCGGCGGCCAGGCATCCATGCTGACTCAGAAGATTCTGGAGTTCAGCAGGAAGAACAGGTCAGAGCCCAAGGAAATCGATATCAGCGAGGAGCTGGCCAACCAGGAGGCGATTCTCAAGCACGTCATCGACGAGAACGTGAAACTGACCGTCCAGAAGGCTGAAGGGCTCGGAAAGATAAAAATCGACCCGGCCCAGTTCGCCAAGGTGCTGCTGAATCTCGTGATCAACGCCAAGGAAGCCATACAGGGGAGCGGAGAGATCGTCGTTTCTGCAGGCGCCATTATCGTCGACGAATCAAACGCACACCTCTTCCACAATATCCAGCCCGGCAAATACCTTCTTCTGCGGGTGAGGGACACGGGCTCGGGCATGAGCGATGAGGTGAAACAGCACATTTTCGATCCTTTTTTCACCACGCGGGAAGGCGGGAAAGGCATCGGTCTGTGGGCCGTCAATAGCATTGTCAAGGATGCGAAAGGCTCGATTCATGTGGAAAGTGCACCGGCCGGGGGCACTACCTTTACGATCCTCCTGCCGTTCTCCGGAGAGGTGCACGCCGACCCGGCGCCCGCCCCTTCGGATATCACGGGGAAAACTATTCTCGTAGTCGAGGACGACGATACCGTTCGTGAGCTCGTCAGCGAGATACTCAAGCATAAAGGACATCACATTCTGACCGCCATAAACGGCGGAGACGCGCTCCAACTCGCGAGGCAGTACGAAGGCGGTATCGATCTTCTCATTACCGATATGGTGATGAGAAGAATCGACGGCATTATGCTCTCGAAAAAAATGCGCTCCATACTGCCGGACATACGGGTCATGCTCATGTCCGGGTACGGGGAAGACGTCATCAGGCCCGAGGAGCTCAAAGATATCACCTTTCTGCAGAAGCCGTTCCTGCCCCAGGACCTCATTGCCCGGGTGGACGTGATCTTCAGCAATGATGCGAAGACCGTGTAGTTGTCCGCCGGGTCTGGGGTAAAGACTTTCCGCCCTATCCATCTGTTTCACGATACTTTCTCCTGCTTCTCCGAAGGCCTTTCCTCTGATACAGTATCGCAATGCCCTGGCATGGATGGACGGTATCTCCGAAAGAGGCGCGCGCACTCCAGGAGCGCCTTCGCCCGCAGCGGATCCTGACCGATTCGTTCCCCCCGCTCGCGCACGTGGGAGGAGTCGATGTCGCATACAGTCGGATGACGGGCGGCGCCTGCTGCATTATCTCTGTGTTCACGTATCCAGAGCTCGGCCTGAAGAGTATCGCACAGGCCTGCGGGACAGTCGACTTCCCCTATATCCCCGGGCTCCTGACATTCCGGGAAGGCCCGCTCATCGAGGAGGCGTTCGGCCGGCTCGAGATCAGGCCCGAGGTGCTTCTCTTCGACGGCCACGGCATCAGCCATCCGCGAGGAATGGGTGTGGCGACGCACATGGGCATTCTCCTGGACTGTGCTGCCGTCGGCTGTGCAAAGACGCCGTTGACAGGCGCGTTCGACCCGCCGGGAGAACACAAGGGCAGCATGTCGCTGGTCAGGCTCAGGGGCGAAACCGTAGGATGCGTTCTCAGGACCCGGGACAGGGTCAGGCCGGTGTTCGTGTCTCAGGGACACCGGGTCGGCCTGGAGAGCGCAGTCCGGATCTGCCTTTCCTGCGTGAGGGGATACCGGATTCCCGAGCCCCTTCGGTGGGCCCACATCATAGCGCGCAGGACTGTCCGGGCGATGTTCGAATCCGCCCCGGCGTAATACGCTACGGCGGGGCTTCACCGAAGACCGGCCGCTTATCGTACGGAGAGCCGGCCCACGAACCCGATGAGCATATCTGCGATGGAGGAGATCTCCTCTTCGGCAAAGGATCCGGCCTGCGCGAAACGCTCATCGAGGTGTTTGGAGACCACGAACCTCTGGAGGATATAATGCCGCGCGCCTTTTATCATACAGCCGATCGCCTTGAAATCTTCAAGATTCAGGAGCCCTTTCACCATGGTCGTCCGGAATTCGTACGGCAGGCCGGATCTCATGACAATCCCGATGCTCTCCTCAACGGCGGCAGGATCGCATGTGATTCGAACCGTTTCCTCATACCGGGAAAGCGGCGCCTTTACGTCCATGGCGATGTAGTCGACGAGCCCCGACATGGTCGCCTCAAAGAGGACCTCCGGGAAGGACCCGTTGGTGTCGAGCTTCACCAGGTACCCCATTTCCTTGACTTCTTTGATGAACGACAGAAGCCCGGCCTGCATGCAGGGCTCACCGCCCGTGATCGTCACCGCGTCGCACCGCCCCCGCCTGGTTTCGAGAAAGGAGAATATATCCTGGATATCAAGAGGTGGCGTAAACCGCGAAGGATCGACCAGCTCCGGGTTATGGCAGTACGGACAGCGGAAGTTGCATCCCTGTGTGAACACCACTGCGCTGATCTTTCCGGGGTATTCGATGAGAGATGTCTTCTGCAGATACCCGATCCTCATGCCTGCATGGTCTGTTATTTTGGGCATAGCTCTTCCTTAGCACAGGTTCTTTTCGAAACGGACAAGAAAAACAATGCCGGCCCTCATAACAGCGATCATGCAAAACACTTCCGAACGAAATGTGAAGTCGAGATGCCGCATAGTTCATAATAACTGTTATTATCCTTGATTCATGGCGTCATGTTGTGAAAAAATTACGGGCGATATCGGTGAGCGATATACCATGGCGGGCCGCTACACAAATGCGGCCTTTGCAGTTCAGGGCACAGGGATGAGAGAGGTCGGCTGATCTCAGGCCTTGACTCCAGCCGTGGATGGCCCCCCTTATGGGCGGGCGTGGCCTTTTCCCGATTACTTCGATGGTCGCGTGGAAAAGGCCGGGCACCACTGACAAGGAATGAGATGAAAGGAGCTCACCCATGAGCATCGGTCGAATACTTGTCATGGATGACGAAGAGATTATCCGGGATGTCCTGAGCAGCATGCTCGATTTCCTGGGCTATGAAGTCCAGGTCGCTTCCGACGGTGCTCAGGCCCTGAGCATGTACCGGGAAGCAATGGATGCCGGCAAGCCCTTCGATGCGGTTATCATGGACCTTACTGTGCCGGGGGGTATGGGCGGCAAGGAAGCGATTCACGATCTGCTTGAGATGGATCCGAATGCAAAGGCCATTGTATCCAGCGGATACTCCACCGATCCGGTGGTGACGAACTATCAGGATTACGGGTTCAAAGGCGTCATTTCCAAGCCCTTCAAGATCGAAGAACTCAAAGAGGCCGTTCAGGCCCTCGTCTGAGACGGCTCCGCCGTTACCCGGCCTTTCTCCGAGGGGTGCGCACGGCGCCCTCGGAGTCCTGCTCGAACATCTCCGGGCCAGCCGTGCGGACGTGAACGGATCAATGGTGGGAGTACACTCCTTCCGCCTTCTCGGTTGTCTGGTGCAGATGCCCTTCGGCTCGCGGGGCGCTCAGATCCACCGCTCGTACCTGCCGTAAGAAGGGCCGCTCCGCGGTATGCGCCTTCATGATTGAGAACGACTTTCTTTCCTTGAACTCCTCCTTCTTCCCGTTGTTCCACTGCGCAACCGGCCTCAGATATCCCACCACCCGGGAGTAGACCTCGGTCGTCTCGCCGCACTGGGGGCAAGCGGGTTGATTTCCGGTGAGATATCCGTGACTCGGACAGACGCTGAATGTGGGGCTGAAGGTGAAGTAGGGCATTTTGTAGGTGTAGCAGATCTTTCTCACAAGGTTTTTGATCACCTCGGGATCTTCCACCTGCTCGCCTGCAAAGATGTGAAGCACGGTTCCGCCGGTGTACTTCGACTGAATCTCGTCCTGCAGGTCCATGGCCTCGAATATGTCGTCGGTGTAGTTCACCGGAAGCTGTGAAGAATTGGTGTAATACGGCTCCGCGCCTCTCCGGTAGGCCTCTTCGTTGGCGCAGATAATGTCCGGATATTTGCTCTTGTCGATCCTGGCCATGCGGTAAGAGGTGCCTTCGGCCGGTGTAGCTTCAAAATTGTAGTTGCTCCCGGTCTCTTTCTGCAGGGTGATGAGGCGGTCCCTGATGAAGTCGGCTACCTCCAGTGCGAACCTTCTCCCGGGCTCGCTTCCGATGTTCTCTCCCAGGAGATTCAGGCACGCCTCGTTCATCCCCAGGATCCCGATGGTGGAGAAGTGGTTCTTCCAGTATTCGCCGAATCGCTTCTTGATCCCGGTGAGGTAGTATTTGGTGTAGGGGTAGAGATTCGTTTCCGTGAAGTTCTCGAGGATCTTGCGCTTGATCTCGAGGCTCATGCTGGCCAACGTGATGAGATTGTCGAGGCGCTGGATGAACTCTTCCTTGTCCCTGCTCAAATAGCCGATGCGGGGCAGGTTGATGGTGACCACGCCGATGGAGCCGGTCAGGGGGTTCGACCCGAACAGGCCCCCTCCCCTTACCTCCAGCTGGCGGTTGTCGATCCTCAGCCTGCAGCACATGCTCCGCGCATCCTCGGGGTCCATGTCCGAGTTGATGAAGTTCGAGAAATAAGGGACGCCGTATTTCGCCGTCATCTTCCAGAGATTGGAGATATAGGGGCTGTCCCAGTTGAAATCCCGGGTGATGTTATAGGTCGGGATGGGGAATGTGAACACCCTGCCCTTTGCATCGCCCTCGGCCATCACCTCCACGAAGGCCTGGTTGAACAGATCCATCTCATGCTGATACTCACCGTAGGTGGTGTTCTGGACCTCGCCGCCGACGATCACGCCCTGGTCGGCCAGATACGAAGGAACCTCGAGGTCGAGCGTCACGTTGGTAAACGGCGTCTGGAAACCCACCCGGGTGGGAACATTGATATTGAAAATGAACTCCTGGAGCGACTGCTTCACCTGGGCGTAATCGAGCCCGTCGAACCTGATAAACGGGGCAAGCAGGGTGTCGAAGTTGGAAAACGCCTGGGCGCCTGCGGCCTCGCCCTGCAGGGTGTAGAAGAAGTTTACGATCTGACCGAGCGCGGTTCGGAAATGCCTGGCCGGCTTGCTTTCCACCTTCCCCTGTGCGCCTTTGAAGCCCTGGAGCAGCAGGTCGTAGAGGTCCCACCCCACGCAGTACACCGAAATAATGTTGAGGTCGTGGATGTGGAAGTCGCCGTTTGAGTGGGCGCTACGCACCTCGGGCGGGTAGATCTTGTTGAGCCAGTAGAGCTTGCTGATCTCGGAGGAGAGATAATTGTTAAGGCCCTGAAGCGAGAAGGCCATGTTGCTGTTCTCGTTTACCTTCCAGTCGATCTTTGTCAGATACTGGTCGATCAGATCCACGCCCATGCCTGTCTTGATCTCGCGGATCTTGGCGTGCTGGTCACGGTATATGATGTAAGCCTTTGCCGTTCTGCGGTAGGGGGAAGAAAGCAGAACCTCCTCCACGATATCCTGGATCTCTTCCACCGAAGGCGTGTCCGCCAGGGTGCCCTGTGCGATGCTCAGAACCTTGAGCATCAGCCGGTGGGCCATATCCGGACCGAACTCTCCGGTGGCGGCTCCCGCCTTTGCGATCGCATTCGTGATCTTCGTGGCATTGAAAGACGCTAGTCTCCCATCGCGTTTTTTGATCTTGCTAAACATTCACTCCCCCTCTTTATACTAGATGTGGTGCTTTATGGAAAACTCCATACTATATATAGGTCTCCTAAAAATATTTGCAAGGAGAAAAATGCTTATTCAGTGAAATCTTCGAGCCTTGGGAAGACCCTCTGTGAGAGCAGATAAAAAATGAATCCAGAGAGAAGAATTGAACAGATTCACGTTTCCGGTCATTTCCCTTTAGCTCCGGGAATCACAGGAACAATCGTTCACTGCAGAAACCGCTCCTGACCAGGCCTTTCCTTCCGGAGTTATGCAAGATCAGGACGTCTTCGGTGACGGGGCCGCATGAGCGGATGATTATCGGCCTTTGCCGCAGAGGCGGAGTCTCTTTCGATTGCAGGGGCAGCTCCTGGGCTGCCCCTGGCGAACGTGTCATTCTTTGTACATTGCCTCGATCTCGCCGGCAAAGTTCTGGTTGATGATCTTTCGCTTTATCTTGAGCGTGGGTGTGAGCTCGCCGGATTCGATGCTGAATTCCCTGGGCAGCAGAGTGAATTTGCGGATCTGCTCGACGCGGGCGTAATCCTTCATGAGTGTCTTGATTTTCTCGTCAAAGAAGGAGACGATCTCGGGCTTTCTGATCAGATCGGCCTTGTCGTCGAAAGGTATTCCCTGATTCTTGGCATATGAGATCAGCTCGGAGAAGTTGGGGATGATCAGGGCGCTCAGGTATTTCCTCCCCTCCCCGATCACGATGGCCTGTTCGATGAAGGGGTCGGTGACCAGGGTGTTTTCGATGTTCTGCGGGGCAACGTTCTTGCCGCCCGCAGTGATGATGATGTCCTTCTTGCGGTCTGTGATGTAGAGACATCCGCGCTCGTCCAGCCGGCCGATGTCGCCTGTCATGAACCAGCCGTCAGCGGTGAAGGTCGCCTTGGTGTCGTCCGGCTTGTTGAAGTAGCCTTTCATCACCTGTGGCCCCTTGATCAGTATCTCACCGTCTTCGGCGATCTTCACCTGGGTATCTGGTAAGGACGGGCCGACAGAGCCGAACTCGAAGACTTCAAAGGTGTTGACGTTGGTGACCGGAGAGGTCTCGGTGAGACCGTATCCGTTGTGGAGATTCACGCCGATGCCGTTGAAGAAGCGGTCGATATCGACGGCGAGCGCTCCGCCGCCGTTGATGAAGATTCTGATCCGGTCCATGCCCAAGGCATGCCTGAGCTTGGAGTAGATGAGACTCTCGGCGAGGTCGTACTGTATCTTGAGCGACCAGGGCATGGGCTTGCGCTGTACCCGGTAGTCCACCGCCCTCATCGCCACGTCCACCGCCCAGAAGAACAGCTTCTTTTTGGTCGGGCTCGCCTTTTCCACCTTGGAGAAAATCCCGGCGTGGATCTTTTCGAAGAGTCTCGGCACGGATACCATGAGCGTCGGACGTATCTCGGTCATGTTTTCCATGACAGTGCCGAAGCTCTCCGCCAGGCTCAGGATCGCTCCGATGTGAAGCATCAGATATACGCTCACGGTCCTGCCCAGGGAATGGCTCCAGGGAAGAAGCGTGAGCGCCACGTCCTGATGCCCGATGATGGGATGGGAGGCATAGCACTGGAGGATATTTGCCGTGAGGTTTGCGTGCGTGAGCATCACTCCCTTGGGCGGGCCGGTAGTGCCGGAGGTGTAGATGAGAGTGGCGAGAGCCTCCGGCTCAATAGAGAGCAGCCGCTCATCGAAGCTCTTCTTGTCCTTGTACTCCTCCCCCAGCTTGATGACCTCGTCGAGCGAAATAATGTCCTTGTCGCCTGCCGAGATGGGGTCGAAGGTGATGATCTTCTTGAGCCCCTTGAGGGTGGACTTCACACCAAGGACCCTGTTCAGGTGATCCTGATCGGAGACGAACAGGAATCTCGAGCCCGAGTCGTTGATGATGTATGCCGCCTCCTCTCCGGAGTTCGTGGCATAAATGGGCGCGTCCGCGGCGCCGATGGAGAGGCTTGCGAGGTCCGCAACCAGCCACTGCCAGCAGTTCTCGGAGAAGATCGTGACGATATCGTCCTTTTCCACTCCCAGAGAGATGAGGCCCAGGCCCAGATTGGTGACCATACGCTGCATCTCTTTCCAGCTGATGTCCGTGTATCTGCCCTCTTTCTTGTACCGTACACAGGGTTCATACTGATATTTTTCCGCCCTGTTGTGAAAAATACCCGCGATGCTTTTTTCAGAATAACCCATGTCGCCCTCCTTAAGTGTCGTAAAGGTTTCTCTTCTCGTTTATGAAACGCTCACAGGATCATCCCGCCAATGTGTCCCGATGGTCCGATCCCGGGAATTCGATCTGGAATGGTGATTTGCATAAGGAATTGATATTCCGTCTTTCCCGATAGAACAGACCATAAAGAGAGAAAACAAAAAACGGTCTTATGTTCCTCATTCCCCATGCCCGTCATGAACACTGTGTACGAACGAAATACCTCGATAAGCAAAAGCGCAATCAGCGGTGATTACCCGGCAGCCCTCATCCTCTCGTTCTCGCATCCGGCATGGATCGCCGTTCGAGAGCGCTTCTCTTGTATATCATTTTGAATGATTCATCAATCACTTTTCCAGAATTTCCGATGGATTGCGTACCGGGAGCCGGGGCGGGCGTTTCAGTGGTTGCTATAAATCTCTTCTCCCTTTATTATATTACGGTAGTATGAAACATGCGCTGACGATAGATGTGGAAGAATATTTCCAGATCCATGCTTTTTCGTGCGTCATTCCCACCGGCTCGTGGGACAGCTATCCCTCCGCCGTGGAGATCAACACGGAGCGGATTCTCGATCTCCTCGATGAACAGGGCGTTTCAGCGACATTTTTCTGTCTGGGCTGGATAGCCGAACGCAACAGGGAGCTTATCCGGTCCATCCACAAGCGAGGACATGAGGTGGCATGCCACGGACACATGCACCAGGTCATATCGAATCAGGACCCTGCCGCGTTTCGTGAAGATGTCGCCAGGGCGAAGGACATCCTCGAAGACTGCATCGGCCGAAGCGTGATCGGCTATCGCGCCCCCACCTATTCAATCACCAGTCGAACCCTATGGGCGCTCGATATCCTGGAAGATCTGGGGTTCAGATACGATTCAAGCATTTTCCCCATCTATCACGACAACTACGGCATTCCCGACGCGCCTCGTATTCCTCACAGGCTCCGGCACAGCTCCATGGTGGAGTTCCCCATCTCGACGTTCAGGATCGGCTCGGTCAACCTGCCTGTTTCGGGCGGCGGCTACTTCAGGCTCCTGCCCTATTTCGTCACCCGATCGGCGCTCAGATCCATCCAGAGGCTTGGACAGCCGTTCGTATTCTACATCCACCCATGGGAGCTCAACCCTGAGACACCGAGGATCACAGAGGCGCCCGCGCTGTCCAGGTTCAGGACCTACATCGGCATCAATCGTTCATTCTCGAGATTCCGGCGCCTGCTTCAGGATTTCGATTTTACCACAGTCCATGAAGTACTCAAAGACTGCGGACTTGCGGTGGCGGCCTGATGCCGCGGTCAGGACTCCGGGCACTGAAGCGCTCAGTGCAGGGTTTTCGGAAACCGCTTGAATGCGGGACAGAGCGACTCACGGAAGTGACGATGCAACGCGTGGGTGACGGCGCCATCACGTTTTTGCAGATGCTATCTCCCGCCGGAGAGAAAATCCCATTGAAATTATCATTTTTGCTTTATAAGATGCCGATAGCTTGTGCACAGAGAATGTTTACGCGAGGATGAGATGTCAGATGTACTGAAGAATGTCGTAGATTTCATCAAAGAGAATTTCATTATGGGCAGATCCGATGCATGCATCGATCCGGACGAGTCCCTGATAGAAAGCGGCATCATGGATTCAACCGGCGTGCTCGAACTCGTGGAATTCCTCGAGGCGACCTATGAAATTCAGATCCAGGACGAAGAGCTGATCCCGGAAAACCTCGAGACCGTCAACAATATCGTCAATTTCCTGAAAACCAAAGGAATCTCTTAGTGGCCGGACTCGTCCACCAGTTCCTTGAAACATCTGCAGGCGTTTATCCGGACAAGACAGCCCTGCTGGACGGAGAACTGGAAGCAACGTATTCGGAGATCGATTCCCTTGCCAACAGGCTTGCGCGCCTGCTCACTCTCCATGGGCTTCAGAAGGGGGACCGGGTCCTCATGATCATGGAGAACTCACTGAAGAGCGTAGTGGGCTATTACGGCGTGCTGAAGGCCGGCGGGGTGTGCGTCGAGGTCCCGGAAAGGACTACGGGCGCCGAGGCGTCATATTATATCCAGAACTCGGGAGCGAAGATCTGCATTCTGTCGTCCTCGAGTGCGAAGCGGCTCAGCGATATCGATGTGCCCTGTGTCATCGGCCCTGATGTGGACCTGATCAACGGGAGCATCACGCGCCTCACGTGGAGCGACGTCAAGGCGATGCCGGACAGAGCGCCCGAGAACCGCGTAACCGAGTGCGACCTGGCTGCGATCGTCTACACCTCTGGAAGCACCGGCAGGCCTAAGGGCGTCATGCTCACGCACAAGAATATCTGCACCAACACGGCCTCCATTGTCTCCTATTTGAATCTGACCGAGGCCGACAGGGTCATGGCGGTGCTCCCCTTCTACTACGTCTACGGAAAGACCCTGCTGAACACCCATTTCATGGTGGGCGGCTCTGTGGTCGTCAACAACCGCTTCGCCTTTCCCAATTCCGTGGTCAAGGACATGTCTGACAAGGAAGTGACGGGCTTTGCCGGTGTTCCATCGACATTCGCCATCCTTCTGAACCGATCGGTGTTTCCGAAAACACGCATTCCGAGCCTGAGGTATATCACCCAGGCGGGAGGAGCCATGGCGCCCGCACTGACCAAGCGTCTTCTGGACTGCATCGGAAGCACTTCCCTCTATATCATGTACGGCGCCACCGAGGCTTCAGCCCGGCTCACCTACCTGCCGCCGGAGAGGCTTCTCCGTGACAAGCTCGGTTCCGTCGGGATCCCGATCCCGCAGGTCGAGATCACCATCCGCGACGAGAGCGGAAGGGTTCTGGGCCCGCATGAGGTGGGGAACATCTGCGCAACGGGCGATAATATTATGATGGGTTACTGGAAGGACACCGAGGAAACCAGGAAGGTCCTGAAGCCGTGGGGCCTCGTAACAGGAGACCTGGGCCACAAGGACGAAGAAGGGTTCATCTTCCTGACCGGAAGAAAGAAGGAAATGCTCAAGATCGGCGGCGAACGGGTGTCTCCGAAGGAAATCGAGGACGCGATCGTGGAATCCGGAATGGTTCACGAGGTGGCCGTGATCGGGAGGCCCGACGAGTATCTCTCCGAGGTGCCGGAGGCGTTTCTGGTGCCCCTGGACGAAAAATCGTTCGATCTCGACATGCTGAGGGCCTTTATCGGGCAGCGGCTTGCCTCTCATAAGCACCCCAGACATTTCAACATCGTGAGGTCCCTGCCCAAGAAGCCTTCGGGCAAGATAGACAAGGAGGCGCTGAAGAGATGAGTATCTGCTCGCGATGCGTTCTGCCGGATACCTTTCCCGGTATCTCGTTCGATGACCAAGGGGTCTGCAACTACTGCAGGAATATGCCGGTGCCGGACAGCGACGAAAAACAGGCTTACCGGAAAAAATTCGAAGACCTGCTCGAGAACAGGAGAACCAGTGACTCCTTCGATGTGCTGCTCGCATACAGCGGAGGCAAGGACTCGACCTATACGCTCTACCTCCTGACAAAAAAATTCAATCTCAAGGTGCTGGCCTTTGTCTTCGACAACGGCTTCATCTCAGAGCAGGCCATGAAGAATATCAAGCACATGACCGATACTCTCGGCGCGGCGTGCACGGTATTCAGACCGCCCTTTCACCTCATGCAGAAAGTCTTCGGGCTCGCCGCCGGCCATGATATCTACAGCCCCAAGACCCTGGATCGCGCGAGCTCCATCTGCACCACGTGCATCGGGATGGTCAAGGCCATGATCCTCAAGACCGCACTTTCCTACCGCATCCCACTGGTGGCATTCGGCTGGTCTCCCGGACAGGCCCCCATCAGCTCGGCCATCATGCAGACCAATCCGAGGCTGCAGAGGTTTTCGCACCGTTCTGTGCGGGACCCGCTCATCGATCTCGCCGGAGCCGAGGTGAGGCCCTTTTTCCTGAGCGATGGAGACCTCGCCGTCGATCCTTCTCGCTGGCCGGTGAACATCCATCCCCTGGCCTTCATGGAATACGACGAAGACGCAATTGTCGAAACAATCTCATCGCTGGGATGGGTGAAGCCGCTGGACACCGATCCCAACTCCACCAACTGCCTGCTGAACGCGCTGGCGAACCATCTGCACCGGAAGCGCTTCAAGTTCCATCCCTATGCGTGGGAAATTGCCGGTATTGTCAGGTCGGGATGCATGGACAGAGACCAGGGGTTCGCCAAGGTCAACCAGGAAGAAGACCGGAACATGGTGAACTACGCCGCCCGGATATTAGGGATTGACCCCGGGCTCTGAGGGCTTGATCTCCGCCTTGTCGCGGGTGATGAGCATCGTGGGCTCCATGCCCCGCGGGGACACTTCCTTGAGAAACCGCTTCACGAGGATATCTTCGGGGTCTTTCACCTTTTTCAGCGCCTGGGCGATGTCGATTTTGCCTGCGGCAAAGGTCTCGTGCCCGCCGCCCTTGCCGATGCCGTGGCAGATCTTGTGCGCGAGGACGCCCGCCATGTGACTCGACCGAGTGGTCCGGATGGAGAAAAGGATCGACCCGTTGTGCCGGCCGTAGCACATGCACCACCTGATCCCTTCGATCTGGATGAGCTCGTCGGCATACTCGCCGATCATCTCCGGCCATCCGATCATGTCCACCCGGGCCACAACCACGTCGCCGTAGATCATTGCATTGTTGAGCACGGAATAGAGCTCTATGAAGTATTCCTTGGGCTTTTCCGGGTGTTCGATCCGGGCGAGCTTTTTCTGCAGGGTGCTGGGGAAGAGATGGACGGACGCCCGGATGTCTGCGTCGGAGGACTGTCGGCCCAGGTCCCGGGTGTCGGATTTGATGCCATAGAACAGGGCCGTCGCCACCCTCCGGTCCATGGGCAGGTTCAGCTGTCTGATATACTGGGTGATAATGGTCGACGTACTCCCGATGCCCTTGCGCACATCGATGTATTCCGCCTTGGTGGAGGATTTTCTCAGAGGATGGTGGTCGATGACCGCGGTCGGGATGACGCCGGAAGGGAGGACGACGTTGCCGGTGTGAGGCTGGCAGTCGACCAGGATCACGACCGAGGAGTTGCGGAGATTGACCGAGCTCAGAGGCACCATGTCGATGCCCAGGAGCTTGACCATGCACTGATTCTCCACCCTGCCGATGATGCCGCTGTAGACGATCACGGCGTTGACGCCCAGCGCCCTTCTGAAGATGTACTTGAGGCCGAATGCAGAGGCGATGCTGTCAGGGTCCGGGTTCTCGTGCGTCAGGATGAGGACCTTCCGTTTGCCTTTCACGATGGACAGCAGCTGTTCGGGGTCCGGCTTGCTCATCGTCTTGCTTGCTGATTTGCTCATACGTTCACCCTGACCGAGAAGAGGCTGCGCATGGTCTCGTTCGCCCTGTTCGTATGAGTGCCCTTCCAGTAGATCCTCGAGCACTTCGGGCATCTGGCGAAAGTTTCCCGGGTTGCACTGACGTATTCCGGTACAAGGTTTTTCACGTCCTGTGCTTTAACATACTTGAGAGACACATTGCAAACGATGCAGCGAGAATAAGGCCGAAGATTTTCTTTGAGATTCAGACGTTTATCAAGATATCGAAGCTGATCTTTCAGAAAATCGCTTTCCAGGACGATTGATCCCTCTTTCATCGCGAAATCCCTCCTCCGGGTGAGAAGAATTCTGCCGGCAGCCCGGGCTGCGGCGATTTTCTCCTCACTCCATGCACGCATATACTCCGCGTCAAAGCCCATCATCCTCAGCCATCTGGCGAGACGGCCCAGGTTCTGGTCACATAAAAAACTCATCGGCGGGCCTGAATGCGTCTTCGACATGGCACACTCTCCCTGCGGGGTCGACAGCCACCACATCGTATCGCACCTGAGAGTCGTTGAGACGATTTCTGATGAGATATTCCTGGGAGACCCGGATGATCCGCCTCTGTTTCCAGGGAGGAATCCAGCTCAGGGGGTCGCCGAACACCTCGCCGGTCGACATCTTGACTTCTATGAATACCACGATACCGCTGTAAGCCGCAATGATGTCGATCTCGCCGATGTGGGTGCGGTAGTTTACATCGAGGATACGATAGCCTTTCGCCCTGAGGTGTTTCCGGGCGATTTTCTCGCCGCTACCGCCCTTTTCCCTTGTCGATCGAGGAGACGCCACGGAAGCTCCTCCTGTGAATCGGACAGGCGCCGAGGCGGCGGATGGCTTCATAATGGGCCCTGGTGGGATATCCCTTGTGCCGTGCAAAACCATACCCCGGATACAGCCTGTCCATCTGTTCCATATGCGTATCCCGGATGACCTTTGCTACGATGCTCGCAGCCGATATGGAAGGTTCAAATTCGTCGCCCCTGACCACGGTATAGCACGTGCACGGGAGCACGGGGGCGATATTCCCGTCGACAACGGCGCACAGGGGCTTCAGATCCAGGCACAGCACCGCCTCTCTCATGGCCTTGAGCGCGGCCTGGAGGATGTTTATTTCATCGATGCACCGCTCATCCACAAGGGAATACCCCACATGGACACCCGGTGCCGACATGATGGATTCGAAGATGTCCCGCCGCCGGGAATGACTCAGCTGTTTGGAGTCGCGGACAAGAAGCCTGAGCTCGTGACCGGGCTCCATAATCACGGCAGCCGCGACGACAGGACCTGCCAGCGGCCCTCTCCCCGCTTCGTCGACGCCGCACAGAGGCCAGCATCCCCGGGAGATGAGGGAATCCTCGAGGGACATGCTAGCCGCGCAGTTCTTTTAACCTGGCCGCCTTGCCTTTCTTCGCACGCAGATAGTAGAGTTTTGCCTTCCTGACCTTGGCGTGGCTGACCACCTCGACCTTTTCCACCACCGGCGCGTGCAGGGGAAACACCCTCTCGACGCCGACGGCGTAGGACTGCTTGCGCACGGTGATGGACTCACGGTTGTTCCCGCGGTGCCTGGCGATGACCACGCCCTCGAAGACCTGGAGCCTTTCCCTCGTCCCCTCGACGATCCGCGTCGAAATGCGGACCTTGTCGCCGATTCTTATCTCAGGCAGATTGTCCTTCATCTGCTCCTTTTCGTATTTGTCGATGATATTCATACTCCACCTCCTGCAATCCGGTCTATGGTTATTGAAACGGCGGAACGGACGGATAAATGGTTGAACCCGGTCCCTGCGTCGATAGGCTCCAAAACCGCATCAAGGCTCTTCAACAGCCGCGGGGCGATGCCCCACCCTGTCCCGAACACCAGGCACACGTCTTTCGCGGACGCGATCGTCCGTGCCTGTTCCCAGGAAATACAGCCATCCATGCGTGCAGCGGAAGTCCCTACCATATATGCACCGGTCTGCCGTTTTATGTCTTCTATGTCTTTTACCAGGGAAATCACCTCAAGGGCCTTTTTACGAACGGGATTATACTCTCCCCCATACCCTTTGAGCCAGTGATTCATGATCCTTTCGGCAAAAGCCAACTGGACATCGTTTGGGTGAACGATATAGAGCGTATTTATACCATATGTCAAGCATACTCTTGCAAGATCGTGCAAGTCCAGGTTGGTGATGGCCGTGGCGATCTCCTCACCGTTCTTGTCAATGCACGGCCAGTGGATCAGTGCTGCATACAGCACGACATCTCCTTTTTCTCGGGCGCTCCACCGGACGGACGCGGAATTTACGCGTCATCCCGATCCGGAGTGCCGCCCGGAGATTTGTCGAGAAGATCCGGCCTCATCTCACGGGTCTTCATGACAGACATTTCCTTCCGCCAGGCCCTGATCCGCTCGTGGTTTCCCGAGAGCAGAACCTCGGGAACGGCAAGCCCCCTGAACTCCCGCGGCCGGGTGTAGTGGGGATATTCCAGCAGTCCTTCGTAATGCGAATCTCCGCTCTGTGAGGTATCGTGTCCCAGAACGCCCGGTATCAGGCGGACGAAGGCGTCCACGATCACCATGGCCGGAAGCTCGCCGCCGGTCAGCACGTAGTCTCCGATCGAGAGCTCCTCGTGAACAAAGAGCTCGCTCACGCGCTCGTCCACCCCCTCGTAGTGCCCGCAGACGATGGTGACGGCATCGAGCGAGCTGAGGCGCAGGGCGTCCGCCTGCCGGAAGAGCCTGCCCCGGGGTGATGTGAGGATCACGTGCCCCCTCTCGGGTATGTCCTCGAGTGCTCCCGCGATGGGCTCTGGCTTCAGGATCATGCCTCCGCCTCCGCCGTATGGGGTGTCGTCCACCACCCGGTGGCTGCCGAGGCCGTACTCGCGGAGGTTGACGATCCGGACGCTCAGATGCCCGTTCGTTATGGCCCGGCTGAGTATGCTCTCACTGAATACGCCGGAGAACATGTCCGGGAACAGGGTTATGATATTGACGATCATGAAGGCCTCTGAAATCGGTCTAGTCGAGAAGATCTTCGAGAAGCGAGGCGTCGATGAGCACTGTTCCTTTTTCCGGCGAGATCTCTTTGATCACGTCTTTGGTGGCCGGGATGTAATACTCTTTGACAGGGTCCACCACGTAGACGTCGTTGCTCCCGGTGGAAAAGATCTTGTCGATCTCTCCAATCTCTCTGCCGTTCTCGTCGACCACCTTCAGGCCGATGAGATCCCTCCAGTAGTACTCTTCCTCATCGAGGGGCTCGAGCTGGTCCTCGGTTATGAAGAGGGTTTCGCCCCTGAACGTCTCGACGGTATCGATATCGTTTATGCCTTCGAGCTCAAGAACGAATCTTCCTTTGTGCGGGGTACAGGAAAGAACCTTCCTCGGTTTTTTCTCATCACCGATGATAAGATGAGTATAAGAACTGAACCTCTCAGGAGAATCCCCGTACGGGGTAATCCACATCTTTCCTTTGAGCCCTTTCGGGCTCGAGATCCTTGCGATCTCGACGAGATCGTGTTTCATTTACTCTATGATTTCCAGTACAGCCCTCTTCTTGATCTTGGTGGAAGCCGCCGTGAGTAGTGTTCGCATTGCCCGTGCAGTCCGGCCTTCTTTTCCGATAACCTTACCCAAATCGGATTTCGCAACCCTGAGCTCGATTACAGAGGTCACCTCACCCTCGACTTC
>DCDF01000115.1 GCA_002316295.1 Syntrophaceae bacterium UBA1062
AGTCATATGGGAGGTTTCTTATGAAAAAGATTGGCATCCTTTCCGTGGCGGCGATGGCCCTTCTGATGAGCGCCGCCTGCACGCCCGGACCTTCGGAGGAGAAGAAGGCGATCGATGGAGTCAGCGCCGAATCTGATCTGCAGGCGCACACCGATGTCTTCCGAAAGGGGATCGAGAAAGTCGCGGGCAATATCTATGCAGCCATAGGTTTCGGGCTTGCGAACTCGATCATGATCGAAGGCGTGGACGGGCTCATCATCGTCGACACCATGGAATCGTGCGAGGCAGCCGAAGACGTGCTGGCCGAATTCAGGAAGGTATCGGACAAGCCGGTCAAGGCAATCATCTACACCCACAATCACGCAGACCACATCTTCGGCGCAGAGGTGTTCGCACGGGCAGCCGATGTGCCGGTGTACGCACACGAGACAACCTCGCATCACGTAGACCGCATCGCGAGCAAGATGCGTATGGTGACGGACATGCGGGCCATGCGCATGTTCGGCTCCTTCCTTGACGAACAAGGCCTTGTCAACTGCGGGATCGGCCCTTTCCTCCGCTACCGCGGAGACAGCACGATCGGATACCTCCCGCCGAACAGAACGTTTTCCGATACCCTCGCCGACACGGTCGCCGGAGTCGAGTTCGAGCTGATCCACGCACCGGGGGAAACCGATGACCAGATATTCGTATGGCTGCCGAAAGAGCGGGCGCTTCTATGCGGCGACAACTTCTACTGGGCCTTTCCGAATCTTTACACGATCCGGGGCACGCCCTACCGCAGCCTCCAGCAGTGGTACCGGAGCATCGATGCGATGCGCGACAGAAGACCCGAATACCTGATACCGAGCCACAGCAGGCCCATTGTTGGGGAGGATAGGGTCGAGACTGTGCTCAGGGACTATCGCGACGCGATTCAGTTCGTCCACGATCAGGCCATACGCGGCATCAACGGGGGCATGACCCCGGATGAGCTGGCCGAACACATCACATTGCCTCCGCATCTTGCGGATGCCCCGTATCTCCAGCCATTCTACGGCCGCGTGTCATGGTCTGTCCGCTCCGTTTTTGCCGGAGAGATGGGCTGGTTCGACGGCGACTCCGCTCATATCGATCCCCTGACCCGATCAGAGGAGGCACGCCTGCTGGCGCGCCTGGCCGGGGGCGAGGGGGCGCTGCGCAAGCACGCGCAGGAGGCGCTGGAAAACGGTGAATACCGGGCCGCGCTGCATCTCTCGGGACATCTGGTGCGCCTGGATCCGAATGACCGTGACGCAAAGGACATCCGGGTACGGGCGTTGGTTGCCCTGGGCGAGCGGGAGAAAAACCCCAACGCCCGCCATTATTATCTGACCGAAGCCCTGGAAATCAAGGACGGATTCATCGCTATGGCGGATGCGAAGCCCACGCAGAAGCAGGTGCGCCGATTTCCCCTGGAGGGCTTTTTCGATATCCTGGCCGTGAGCCTCGACCCCGAGGCGAGCGCTCAGACTGACCAGAAGGTGGGAATACGGTTTCCGGATGAGGGGAAAGCGTATGTCATCCATGTGCGCCGCGGCGTTGCCGAGATCAGGCCGTGCGATCCGGACGCGTTCGGCGGCATGGACCTGGACATCGAGGTCACGGCGGATTCGAATGCCTTCAGGGAGATGCTCGCTCGGATCCGCAATCCCGTACTCGCCATGGCCGGGTTCGAGTATGGCAAGGGCGGCGCGATCGCGTTTGCACGGTTCCTCAGCATGTTCGGCCCGCTCGATCCAAAGCTGCCATATGAGCCGCTGAATCGATAAGCCCCGGCTTCACGCCAGTTTTTCAAGCAGCGGGAAAGGTCTGGGATCTGCGGGTCAGATAGCTTTCCGCCGCATAGACGATAAGGGCCGACCACACGATACAGAAGCCGATGAGCCTGTCGCCGGTGAACGGCTCATGATAGGCGAACACTCCGAGGAGAAACTGGATAGTAGGTGCGATATACTGCAGGATGCCGAGCAGCGAGAGATCGATGCGCCTGGCTGCAGACGAGAAGAGCAGCAAGGGTACCACGGTAATGAACCCTGTACCGATGAGCAGGATATCAATAAGCGCTCCGGTGCGGAGGAACGCGCCCTGGCCTGTCTGACCGATATATACCAGAAATGCGAACGCGGGCAGGAGCAGGACGGCGGTCTCCACGGTCAGGCCCTGGAGCGACCCCAGCGGTGCGGTCTTCTTGATCAGACCGTAGAGGCTGAAGGTGATCGCCAGGGTGAGCGCGATCCATGGCAGTGACCCGTGGGCAACGGAAAGATACAGTACGCCCGCCGCCGCCAGCGCGATGGCGGCCCACTGCCCGGGTCGGAGCCGCTCGCGCAGGATCACGACCCCCAGCAAAACGCTGAGCAGGGGATTGATGAAATAACCAAGGCTCGTCTCCAGGATAAACCCGGCACCAACGGCCCAGATATAGGTCAGCCAGTTGACAGCGATCAGCGCCCCCGATGCGGCGTATGCGCGCAGAACCCGCATGCTGAAAACATTTCTGCGCAGGCCGTTCCATTGCTGCGCTGCGAGGAGCACGAGAAGAAGCGTGATGAACGACCAGATGATCCGGTGACAGAGCACCTCGGAGGCGGGGGTAAGCCGGAGCCACTTCCAGTATACCGGCAGCAGGCCCCACAGTATATAAGTGGAGGCTGCATACAGGACTCCTCTGTTCATGATTCACCGCCTCTTCGTGTGGTGTTTTCTCCGGCAGCAGGGAAGGACGGACGGGAAGATACCAGTACCGGACGGAAAGAATCAACTGTTTTTTAAGCGTCCGGCTCCGGGGTATACCGGAACGAGCCCTGTCTTGAGGCATGTGATTCCTCTCAGCCCATGAACGGATGCTCTGTCACCGGCTCGTCCGAGGGAAAACCCCGAAGGAATGACAGTTTCGCATGTCTTCGCCAGCGAGGCTCGGCATTCGGCCGTGCACGACCCGAATCACCGAATCCTCGAGGGCCTCCATGATGATGAGCCCGGGGCCGCTGATGCTCAGGGAGGAGTGCTCTCCCATGACATGATCGGCAGGATCGTTCTCTCTGGTCAGCCATATCATGCCCGACGCGCACATCACCCGTATGCCCTGCCGCGCATGGAGGACCTCCACGACGCAGCCCTTCCGGATGCGGATCTCCTCAGATTCTCTCCGCTCGGAGCCCGCTCTGCTGATATAGTTCATGAAAAGATCTCTGCAAATATTCTTCATACCGGGATGATACGCGGCTCAAAAAAATGAATAAAGATGCAGCACAGAACAATTGTACCGATAACACTTTCGGGTTATACTCAACTGTACCGGTCATCGAAACGGTGAACTGTATCTACACACTGAAACGGCGATTCCTGTAGAATAGATGGAAGTGAGGAGGTGTATATGGAACCGACCGTCGTCCGGCACCTGTATGAGGAAGTGGCGGAAAGCATCTCCCGGCAGGTCGAGCGCGGCACCTACCGGGCCGGGGAGAGGATCCCCTCGATCAGGGCCTTGAGCCGCCAGATGGGCGTGAGCATCACGACGGCCATGGAAGCCTACCGGCTCCTGGAAGACAGGGGAGTGATCGAGGCGCGCCCTCAGTCCGGATATTATGTCCGTTCGCTTACGACCAGGGCGCCGGCCATGCCCGCCGTATCACGGGAGGACATGAGCCCGGTGACCTGCTGCGTTGAGAAGATCGTGAGCAAGGTGTTCAAGGACTGCATCGGCCCGGTCTCGATCCAGCTCGGCACCAACATACCTCACACCGACCTTCTGCCCGTGGACAAGCTCAACCGGTGCCTGGCGTCCGCGGTCAGGCGGTGGGGCAACCTGAGCGTGTCCTACTCCTTTCCCGGCGACGAGAGGCTGCGCACCCATATCGCAAAGCGGGCGGCCACTGCAGGATGTGAGATCACACCTGAAGACGTGATCATCACCTCGGGCTGCCAGGAGGCCGTTTCCATCGCGCTGAAGGCCCTGTGCAGACCGGGCGACACTGTGGCCATCGAGTCGCCCATGTTCTTCAATCATCTCCAGATCATGCAGGGGCTCGACCTCAAGGTGGTGGAGATCCCCTCGAGCCCGGTGGAGGGAATGAGCCTCGACGCCTTGAGCTTTGTTCTGGAAGACATCCCGGTGAAGGCCTGCCTGATGGTGCCGAACTTCAGCAACCCGCTGGGGTGCTGCATGCCCGAGAAGAACAAGGCGGAGCTGGTCCGTATCCTCACACGGCACGGCGTGCCTCTCATCGAAGACGACGTGTATGGAGACCTGAGCTTCTCTCACCAGCGCCCGAAGGCGGTCAAGGCATTCGACCGCCATGGGCGGTGGTGCTGTGCTCATCGTTCTCCAAGACCCTCGCCCCGGGATACCGGGTGGGGTGGATGTCACCCGGTCGGTTCAAATCGGAAATCGAGCACCAGAAGATCCTCTGCAACATCGCGACCGCAACGCCGCCCCAGCTAGCAGTCGCCGAATTCCTGGCATGCGGGGGGTATGACCATCACCTGAGAAGAATCCGGAGGGCATATGCACGCAGCATCTCGCTCGTCACCGATGCGGTGGTGCGGTACTTTCCCGAAGGAACCAATGTGAGCAGGCCCTCGGGAGGGTTTTTCCTATGGATCGAGATGCCTGTGCAGGTGGACTCGCTCGCTCTCTATGAGCACGCCCGCGAGCACGGCATCAGCATCGCCCCCGGACCGATCTTCTCGGTACGTGACAAATACCGGAACTATATCCGCATAAGCGCCGCCCACTGGTCCGACGAGATCGACGCCGCGATCAGGACCCTCGGCTCTCTGGCGGGGGATATGGCATAGATGCGGGCCGGCGCGGATCGTGTCCGGGGTTTTCCGGCCGGTCCTCCGGATTTGCCGGGGGTCTTACGAGACGGTCAGTCGTACCCGAGCTCTGCAAGCCTTTCTTCGCTGATCCCGAAATAGTGGGCGATTTCGTGGACAACCGTGATCTCGATTTCTTCCTCGAGCTCTTCGATGTCCCGGCAGAAATCGAGAAGGGGCTCCTTGAACAGGATGATGGTGTCCGGATAAAAGGAAGGGAAGGTGAGAAGCCGGTCGGGAAGCGCCTCACCCGTGTACAGGCCGAACAGGATCTCGTCCTCGGGCATTCCCATCTCTTCGAGCAGCTCCGGTTCCGGCCGGTCTTCCACCCGGATGGCCACGTTCTTCACATGACGCATGATCTCATCGGGTATCCGGTCGAGTGACCTCCCGACGATCCGCTCGAATTCCTTGTCGTTTATCTTCATCCCGCCAGAGGTTGTTACCAGCACATGATGGAGAGAATCAACACATTTTCTCTGCGCACCTCACAGCCGTGGCTGAGCCGTCGGCCGTATGAAGCACGGCGGTCTTTCTTCTGAGAGCCGTCTTGCGGGCGAAACGGGGAAGGGCCCCGGATTCGGGCATCACCAATCGATGTGTGCGAGATGGACCGTTGCAGCCGCCCTTTCAAACGTATCCGGATCCCACTGGGGGCGATTGTCCCTGTCGATGAGACGGGCGCGGACTCCTTCCCTGAAATCGTGCTGTGACATGAGATACCGGGCGACATCAAGATCGGAGCGGTAAACATCCTTCAGAGCTCTCTCCTCGTCGCGGCGCAGACACTCGAGTGTCACCACAACCGCGGTCGGCGAGCGCTCCGAGAGCCTCTCGAACACCCCTTCGCACAGGTCGTTCAGTGTACTGCACGCCCTCAGTTTGCTGAGGATACCGGTCACCGATTTCTTGCCGGCAAAATGTTCCTCGACCCACCTGTCCATTTCGGGATCGGCCGGGATGTCGCTCGATGCGAAGGGCTTGAGAATCTCCCGGATCTCCGCCGCAGCCTCTTTCCGCTCGGACGCAAGCGAGGGAGCCCGGCTGATCAGGGCCGCGACGGCCTCTTCGAGCCGGGAGGAGGGGATGAGGCATGAGGCGAGCCCCACTCGGACGCACTCGGCGCCCTTGAGCTCGTAGCCGGTCAGGCCGAGGAACTCGGGGTAGCCTTTGCCGCACCTCGAAAACAGCCAGCGGGTGGCCCCCACGTCGGGGAAAAATCCGATCCGCGTTTCGGGCATGGCCATGCGCGTGGTCTCTGTGGCGACCACGATATCCGCACCGGCCGCGATCCCGAGCCCTCCTCCCATGGTGATGCCGTGGGCGATGACGACCACGGGCCTGGGGTAATCGTGGATGGCCAGGTCGAGATCATTCTCCTCTTTCAGAAACTGCATGGCTGGAGCCATGTCGTTTTCCTGTGAAGCCCGGGCCATGATCTTGATGTCTCCGCCCGCGCAGAACCCCTTTTCTCCCTCGCCCCGGAAGAGAACGAGCCGTACATCTTCGTTGCCCCGAGCCTTCTCGAGCTCACCGGCCATGGAACGGACCATGTCAAGGGTAATGCTGTTGATGGCCTCGGGCCGGTTGAGCACGAGATTCAGCACCCCCGGCAACTGCCGGATGAGCACTGCGCCGTTTGAAGAAAATGCCTGCGCTTCCAACCCCGCCTCCTTCTCAGCCGCCGCCGCATCGTTTCCATCTCCTGTTCGTGGGGGTTTCAGTGCCGGCCGCCGGCTGAAATGGTGCATCATGTGTACCGTTATCTCCATTATGTAATACCTTTCCGGACAAATTCAAATAACCACACGAAAGGAGAGCCGGTAATTTTCATGAAAGGTGATTGTTCTCGCACGCACAATCATATATAAGTGCCATGAATACGGGCACGGCGTTTGCGGAGGCTGAGCCTGCATTTCACTGAAGTGACCGGTGCGGTTTCGCCGGCGGCAAACAGTTTGGACAGGGAGAGTTATGGCCGGAGCGATCGGATTCGACAACGAAAAGTATATCAGAGAACAGACAAAAGAGATTCTTCAGCGGGTGGAGCGTTTCAACAACAAGCTCTACCTCGAGTTCGGCGGAAAGCTCATGTATGATTACCACGCGGCCCGCGTGCTCCCAGGCTACGACCCGAACGTGAAGATGAGGCTGCTCCGGGAGCTCAAGGACAAGGCCGATCTCCTGCTGTGCATCTATGCCGGCGATATCGAGCGCAAGAAGATCAGGGCGGATTTCGGCATCACGTACGACTCGGATGCCATGAAGCTCATCGACGATCTGAAGGCGTGGGGCATCAGCGTTCTGGGCGTGGTGATCACGCGGTTCGACGGCCAGCCGGCGGCCAACCAGTTCAAGAACAAGCTCGAGCGGCGCGGCATCAGGGTGTACGCACATCGGTTCACCAAGGGGTATCCCACGGATGTGGAGACGATCGTGAGCGACGAGGGCTACGGAGCCAACGACTATATCGAGACCACCAAGCCCCTGGTGATCGTGACCGGGCCGGGACCGGGCAGCGGCAAGCTCGCGACCAGCCTTTCCCAGCTCTATCACGACTACCGCAGAAACATCCGATCGGGCTATGCCAAGTTCGAGACCTTCCCCATCTGGAACATCCCGCTGAAGCACCCGGCCAACATCGCATACGAGGCCGCCACCGCGGACATACGCGATTTCAATCTCATCGACCCCTTCCACCTGGAGGCCTATGGAGAGACGGCCGTGAATTACAACCGCGACGTGGAGGTTTTTCCCGTGCTCAAACGCATCCTGGAGAAGATCACGGGATGCGATTCGTTCTACAAGTCGCCTACGGACATGGGCGTGAACCGGGCAGGGTTCGCAATCACGGACGACGAAGTGGTGAGCGAGGCGTCGCGCCAGGAGGTGATCCGCCGGTATTTCCGCTATCAGTGCGAGTACGCCATGGGCTTCACCGACAAGGAGACCGTGCAGAGGGTCGAGCTCCTCGTCAAGGACTTCCGCATCACGCCCGAGCACCGCAGCGTCGTCCTGCCGGCCAGAAAGGCGGCAATCGATGCACAGAGCGACAGCACCAAAGGGAACGAGGGCATCTACTGCGGGGCCGCCATCGAGCTCAAGGACGGCACCATAATCACAGGCTGCAACTCCCCCATGATGCACGCTGCATCGAGCCTCATCATCCGGGCCATCAAGCACCTGGCAGAGATTCCGCCCCGGCTCGAGCTGCTGCCCTCGAACATCATCGAGTCGCTCCGCAACTTCAAGACAGACATTCTGGGCGAGAAGTCGGTGAGCCTCGATCTGGAGGAGGCGCTCGTGGCTTTGAGCATAAGCGCCACCGCCAACCCCGCTGCCCAGATCGCCCTGGAAAAGATCCGCGATCTCAGCGGGTGCGAAATGCACATGACCCACATCCCGACCCCGGGCGACGACGCCGGTCTGAGAAGGATCGGGGTCAACCTCACGAGCGACCCGAACTTTGCGACCAACAATCTCTTCATCTCCTGACAGAAGAAGAAAGGATGCGGCGGCTGCCGATGTCCGGCTGCCTCTACCGATGCTTGCGCCGCATCCCCCTTCGGGAAACGGGCATGCCACGGCATCAGGAAGCGGCTCGCTGCTCATCAGCTTTCAG
This sequence comes from Syntrophaceae bacterium UBA1062, assembly GCA_002316295.1. Classification (GTDB taxonomy): domain Bacteria; phylum Desulfobacterota; class Desulfomonilia; order UBA1062; family UBA1062; genus Phosphitivorax. The sequence goes on from DCDF01000115.1 coordinate 8,465, forward strand.
AAACAGATATACTCTCAGTATCCTTGCCTTTGTACGGACATCGATCTTATGAAGACGCCTGTGAAAGCATCTTCGATCCGGCACTTGTAATCATCAAAATAACATCGTATCCTTTACACAGGCGATCAAAATGTTCAGAAGAGAAAACCCGGGAAATCACGAGGCCCACGTACAAGACAAGGGCGAAGCCGCGAATGAAATTCAAGAGAGCTGCTGAGAATAACGGCGGAGGAGCCGGAGCCGTGGCGGTCGTGTCTCATTGGTTAACGCGCTATGTCGTTGCCGCGATACTGGTCATGATCGCCTTTTTCTCACGCCATGCCCTCATGCACATCATCGGAGGGGAGCTCACACCTTTCATTACTTTCTTCCCCATAGTCATGGTGGTTGCGCTGGTGTTGGGGCTGGGCCCGGGAATCTTTGCCTCCGCAATCGCTGCAATGATGTCGGCCTACTATATCTTCCCTCCCGTCGGTCAGCTGCGTTACGGCGAGACCAGTTATATATACAATATAATCGTGTTCATAGGCATGAGCATGCTGATGTGCCTTTTTGCATGGCTTTATGAAAGGATTCGGCTTCGGGTGAGTCATCTGGAGGCGGAGCATGCCGCCGACAAGGTCAGACGGGAAAATCTGGAAGGGCTGGTGAATGACCGTACGGCCGAGCTTGAAGAGAAGAACAGAAAGCTCATTGAGGAAATTGCCGAGCGCGAGAGGACGGAAGCAGAGAAGCGCAAGGTTGAGGCTCAGCTTGCCCAGACCCAGAGGATAGAGGCCCTCGACCGTTTTGCGGGCGGGATTGCGCACGATCTGAACAATATTCTCTATCCCATTATCATCGATCTGGAAGGGCTTCTCGAAGATGAGCCGAAGGGAACGGCCCGAAGCGATATCCTGGACCAGATCCTGAAAGCGGCATACCGCCAGCGGGATCTCGTGAAAAAGATCCTCTCTTTCAGCAGACGCAGCGAGCAGGTCCTCGAGCCGGTCCATTTCAGGGTGCTACTGGAAGACGCGATCAATTTCCTCAGGTCGTCGCTGCCGAGAACAATTGAGATCCAGCTTCACATCAACACACAGTCCGATGTGGTCATGGGCGATCCCGTCCAGATTCAGCAGATCATCATCAATCTCTGTCAGAATGCCGCTGACGCATATGCATCACAGAAAGGAACGATTGAGATAAGGCTTGCGAACACCCATATTCAGCCCTTGTATGCCTATCAGGGCATGCGGGCGGGAGATTATCTCAAACTCACGGTCAAAGACACCGGCACAGGAATGAAACCCGAAGTCATGGCCCGGGTTTTCGAGCCGTTCTTCACCACCAAAGGAATCGGCAAAGGCACGGGGATGGGCCTATCGATCGTGCACGGCATTGTCAAAGGCCATGGCGGAGCCGTCACTGTGGAAAGCGAGGAGGGGAAGGGATCTCTCTTCACGGTATATCTCCCTGTGTGGCATGAATCGGAATATCAGCGACAGGTGTATCATGGTGAGAGCGCGCCTCAGGTGAAAGGCAGTGAAAAGATCCTTCTGGTCGATGATGAAGAATTCATCATATCCAGCCTGAAGCGAACGCTTGCCTCGTCCGGCTATCGGGTGGTTGCCCTAACGGACGGGCATGAGGCGCTCAAAGAGTTCAGGGATCACCCCGATGAGTTCGATCTCGTCATCGCCGATCTGACCATGCCCGGAATGACGGGGATAGAGCTTGCAAGAAAGATCCTTGAAATACGGTCGGACATCCCCTTCATTCTGAGCACCGGGTACAACAATATCATCAGCCGGCAGGAAGCGGAGTCTTTCGGTATCAGAGAGCTGCTTCTGAAACCCACAGGCGCACAAGAGCTGAGAAACGCCGTCCGCAGCGCGCTGGAGACCCGATACTGATGAGGGTTTTGCCCGCCTCAGCCCGTATCGATCCCGATTGAGCATTTGATGCGCCGGTATGAGAAGAACCTCTCCGGCCCTGATGTTCCCCGCGGATCCTCCATTACCGGGGCCGGAAGCCGGTAGAGGCTCTGACCTGTCCTTCAGTCCCGTGTGAATGCCCGTGTAATAGGTGACGACGGCGCCCGCGACGCAGACATAGAATCCGATCAGCTGATCCAGGGGCGGGCACCCGCGGCAGACGAACATGAATGTCGAGATGACAAAGGTGGGAACGAGAAACCCTATCAGCGGAACATGATACTTCAGCTTCATATAGTCCTCCTATTGCATGTCATGATGCCGCGGCATGGAACAGCGGCCATACCCCTTTAGAAAAAGCCCGGAATCGATCAATCGCCCCTCATCGACCGGAGAGCACCGGAGCGCGTTTCGACCGCAGGCCCGAAGGCTCGGGGCTCGGCAGATGCCTCCGCACAAGAGAGATAATCCATTTGGCGCCGGATGAAAATGGAGAAATCAGAGACTGAATGATATTATGAGAACAATATGCATGCTCAGCACGTGATTTTGGACCCGAATATTTTTCACAAGAGGACGAAATGGACATCGGCTGCTTGGTTTCCACAGCCTCCGGCATTGAGGGCTTCACGGCGAATATCCTTTTCCCGCCATGAGGAGGAGCTGAGATGATCCGCTGCAGCTGGGCCGTCAGCGAAATCATGGTGGAGTACCACGACCTCGAATGGGGCGTGCCGATCCACGACGACCGGTCGCTCTTCGAGCTTCTGGTCCTGGAAGGCGCACAGGCCGGCCTGAGCTGGGAGACTATCCTCAAAAGGCGCTCGAGCTACCGTGCCGCCTTCGATGACTTCGATCCGGTTGCCGTTTCCGCCTACAATCACACCAAGATCTCGGAACTGCTCGCGAATCCAGGGATCATCCGCAACCGGCTGAAGATCGAGGCCGCTGTCAACAACGCAAGGTCACTGCTCGCCGTACGGGAAGAATTCGGCAGCTTCGACAGATGCGTCTGGGCATTCGTCGGCGGACGGGCCAGGCAGAACAGATGGAAATCTCCCGAGGACATCCCCTCCCGCACGCCCGAGTCCGAGGCGCTGAGCAGAGGCCTGAGGAGCTACGGGTTCGTGTTCGCCGGTCCGACGATCTGCTATGCCTTCATGCAGGCGATCGGCATGGTCAACGACCATCTCACGAGCTGTTTCCGGCACCGGGAAGTGAGTCTGCTGGCCTGATCGCCGGAGAAGGATTTAATGGGGGAGAAGCGGAACGAGCCTGTCCCGAAGCATTCCGTCCCCTGCCGTATCCTCCGGATCGTCTCGCGCTACAGACAGCTTTCCAGAATCTTCTTCACCATTTCCGGTGTCACGTCTGCGCGCTCGCCGAGGCGGGTCATGCCGTGGCGTCTGAGCTGTTCGGCCACCCGAGGGATGCACTCGCCCGAGATGCCGTAGGAGCCCAGGTTCGTGCGCACATTCAGGCTCTCGAAAAAAGCGCGGGTCCTTTCAATCGCAGCGTCGATCCTCTCGTCGTCGCCTCCCTGCGTGATCCCCCAGACGCGCTCCGCGTACTGAAGAAGCTTCTCGCGTTTGTCGCTGCTGCGCACCTTCAGCATGGCGGGCAGCAGAATTGCGAGGGTTTTGCCGTGGTCCAGGCCGTACAGGGCCGTAAGCTCATGTCCCACCATGTGTGTCGCCCAGTCCTGGGGCACGCCCGCGCCGATGAGGCCGTTGAGGCCGAGAGTGGCGCACCACATGAGGTTTGCCCGTACGTCGTAGTTCTCGGGCTCAAGAAGAGCCTTGGGCCCGTCCTCGATCAGGGTCAGCAGGAGCCCCTCGGCGAAGCGGTCCTGAATCTTGCCTCCCGCGGGATAGGTGATATACTGCTCGGTGATGTGGACAAAGGTGTCCACGATGCCGTTGCTCACCTGCTCCGGGGGCAGTGTGATGGTGGTGGCGGGGTCCAGCACCGAAAACCGGGGAAACACCGAGGGATGAGCGAAGTGCAGCTTGGCGTTTATCGATCGCCGCGATATCACCGCTCCGTCGTTCATCTCCGAACTGGTAGCGGGGAGGGTCAGCACGGTGCCGAAGGGCAGGGCGCCGCTCACCTTCGAGCCGAAGCTGGTCAGGATCTCCCACGGATCCCCTTCGAAGACAGCGGCGGCTGCGATGAACTTGGTGCCGTCGATCACCGAGCCCCCGCCCACGGCGAGCAGAAAGTCTATGCCTGTGCTCCGTACCAGCTGGACGGCCTTCATGAGTGTGTCGTACTCGGGGTTGGGCTCGATGCCGCCGAACTCCCTCACGTCGCAGCCTTCGAGGGCCTTCATGACCTGGTCGAGAACTCCGTGGCGCCTGACGCTTCCCCCTCCATAGGTGACGAGAATTTTCGATCCCCGGGGAATTTCCCTTGATACGGTCTTGATGCGTCCCTTGCCGAAGATGATCCTGGTGGGATTATAAAATTTGAAATTGAGCATTCTTCCTCCTCCTTCAAAACCGTTCCGTCACACCGCCGATCTTTCGCTGGTGTTTCCCGTCGATAATAAACGCTGGGGAAACCCTTGTGCAACTCCTAAAAACAGCTCGACCCGGTGAGGGGAGGTCCGGCATGTGCGAAGCCGTCCGGGGGGGCAGAAAAAGGGCCTCAGGAATGGTTGAGAAACCGGATCAGAAGAGGATTGACCTCGTCCCTGCACTCCTGATGGGGGTGGTGGCCGCACTTCTCCAGCACATGGAGCATGGAGTTTTCCATCTGCGACTGAAGGGTTCTGCCCTGCTCGACCGGTAGCCACGTATCCTCCTGACCCCAGATGATGAGCACCGGGTTATGGATAGTGTGGTAGCTTTCCGACATTTTCCGAAAAGCGGGCGAGTAGTACTGCTTTTCCAGAGAAATGAGCGTCCGGTAATAACCGGGCCTTGTTATGAAGCGGGCGCACTCGTCGACCAGGGCGCTGTCCACGTTGTCGCTGTCGTAATAGGAGTCCTCGAGCCCCATTCTCACCGACCAGCGACCGCCGAACAAGGTCGCGAAGAACTCCATGGCGGGAAGTTTCATCAGCTGGACTGCTGGCGGCCCGAAGCATACGGGGTCGATAAGAACCGCCTGATGCACCCTGCCCGGGTGGTTCACCATGATGTACAGCGCGATGCCGCCTCCCATGGAGTGTCCGATGATCCTGAACTTGTACAGCCCCAGGTGCTCGGTCAGCCTGACCACCGCCCGGGCCTGGTTCTCGATGGAAAAGACATAGGGCTCAGGGGGCGTGTCGGAGCGGCCCAGCCCGGGCTGGTCGATCATGATGAGCCGGAAGCCCGCTTCCTTTAGGGCCGGGACATTCTCGTGAAAGGAGTACGTGGAGTCGGCAAAGCCATGCACCATCACTACGGGCTCGCCCGCACCCAGGTCGATGTAATGCAGACCGTACCCGCCCATGTCGAAGGTTGCGCGGGAGGGGTCGACCGCCTCATTCCAGGCCGTATCTCCCGGGCCGATTTCGGTCTTGCACGAAAGAAAGGCCGTCGGAAAGATCACCAGTACCAGAGAGATGAAACAGAACCGCCTCTTCATATCAAATCCCCGTTCTTTTATTGCATGTATTCATAGATTATATGTCATGGACTCGAACTGCAAATCATTTATCGATAATCCTGTTTGCCCGGTCCGCAAGCAGGGCGGGCTCAGTCTCTTATCTTCAGCACCGCCTTGCCCTGCATGTCGGTGCTCTGGATAAACTCGTGGGCCTTCCTCGCGTCCGCGAGCGAAAATACCCTGCTCACCACGGGCCTGAGCTTTCCCTCATCAATCAGTGCGGCTATACGGGTCAGTTCGTCCGCGCTGGGATGGACCATGAGGAGCTTTTGCCGCACATCGTATCGGGCATCAGTGTCGGGGGAGGTGATTTCCACCGAGGAGACTAGGATTCCCCCTTTCCTCAGCACCTGCCAGGACCGCTTCTGTGTCTCCCCGCCGATCAGGTCGAGCACGACATCGGCGTCTCTGACGCGGTCATCGAACCTGACGTTCCTGAAGTCGATCACCTCATCCGCTCCCAGATCCCTGACAAAATCGATGCCTCCGCCGGATGTGGTCCCGATCACCCGTGCCCCTTTCCATTTTGCCAGCTGGACTGCGTAGTGTCCGACTCCCCCGGAAGCCCCGTGAATGAGGACCGTCTGCCCTGACGAGAGATCGGCCAGATCGAAGAGCGACTGCCATGCTGCAAGCGCCGACACCGGAAGGGCCGCGGTATGGACGAAATCGATCGACCGCGGCTTGAACGCCATGTTCTTTGCCTTTGCCACCGCATACTCCGCATAGGCGCCGTCCTTTACCACGCTCAAGAGCCCGAAGACGGCGTCTCCGGGCTTGAACCGGCTCACTTCCGCGCCAACGGACTCGACTGTGCCCGCAACATCCCATCCCGGTATGAGCGGAAGCCTTCGCACGCCTTTCACGCTGCCGGTCCGGACTTTCCAGTCGAAGGGGTTGACGCCGGCTGCATGGACCGCGACGAGCAGCTCTCCCTGAGCAGGCTCGGGTTTCTGGACGTCTTCATGAACGAGAACATCGGGGCCGCCGTATGAATGAATGCGCACCGCTTTCATCAGGGTCATGATAATTTTCCTCCCTCACCATATATGGTGAAAGGATAAGGCGAAATTATCAAGATCGTCACGCTACTGAAGCGTTTTCAGGCATTGTCATGCCTGCATGGGGCGAGGGCGGCTCCGGTAACCGAGCATGCCGACCCCTCATGCTGAAGGAATCGGAAGAGGCTCTGTCCGCGGATTGACTCAGCCACGCGGGGCGTATATGGGCTTGCGGAATGAAGGCGGTGCCGAAACAGAGCGACGACATGCAGACCGCCCGGATGTTCACGACAGGCGTCGCCGCGGGGTATCCGCAGCGGCCGTCGCCATGATCAAGGCCTGATCCTCCAGGGGCCGTAAGGCTCGTCGTGAGGAAAGTTGCCTCGGGACGGGCCGTCTCTGGGATAGGTCGGGCTCGGATAGGGAGGTTCCCGTTGAGGCTCTTTTCGTTCAGGGCGGTAATCCGACGGGCCCTGCACCTTTATCCAGCGGCGTATCCTCTCGAATTCGAACTCATCGATCCCCTCGACCTTCCTGATCTCCTCGATGTCTTCGAAGGGCCCGTTCTCCTGACGGTACGATATGATACTCTCCGCCAGCTGCACCGGGCCGCCGACCCCGTTTCTGAAGAGAAACCATGCAAGCTCGTCTTTCGTCGCTGTGTTCACATTCAGCCTTCCTGCGGCCATGCCGTCGGCTGCATATACAGCCGACGACAGGACCCCGGTGAGCAGCATCACGCCGGCCAGTAACCCGAGGCATGGTTTCATGGCCCGAATCTCCTTTTCCCTATAGTCCTTGACGGGAGCATGAAGATACTATAGGGCTTTGTGCATCGGCAGGAAAGATCCGTGATTTTCCGGCCGGCGGGGGCAGAATCAGAGAGACACGCCGGATTCGGGATCATATGCAGGACGACGCCGATGTTTCCCAGGTTAAAATCAGATTTCATCTGATAGATTTTCATGCGCCTTTCCACTACTTCAAGTGAAGACGGAATGATACACCGACCGAGAAGTCGAGGAACGCGGTGCCGGCGAACGACCGAGGCCCAAAGAATATCATACCATTGGAAGGACGGTTTGCACACATGGAACAGCAAGATAGACGCAACGACCTGATTGAGAAGATCGTCACCATTGAGCTTAAGATGTTTCAGAATGTCAGGTCACGGGGATATGCGGCATGCCAGGACCTCCCCGAGACCTTCAGGATCATGAGGTGGATGGCGCACTCCGTGCTGTCGGAGGACACGCTCGCCTCCTACCTGGAAGACCTCGAGCAGGCCGTGAGGGACGGCAGGAACCTCATGACGGAAAAATACGCCCGCATGGAGGGCCTCATACCACCGATAAAGGAAGACCCTGAAATCGTCGGCATACTCGACGAGATTGTCCGGACCGAGGAATCCTGGATGCAGGAGTTCTCCCGGAGATACCCCGGCATCGTCAAAAGCTGCTCTTCGGGATTTGCCGATTATCTGCGTGCAGAGCTCGAAACATACTCTGACAGGACTTTGCGCCTGTATCTCCTGGATGTGAGGAAGACCGTTCAGGAGGGGGGCAGCCATGCCCTGAAGAGCTATGAAAATCTTTTCGGGAAGCTCGGATATGCATCCCTCGACGATGTATGCCGCCGGGCACGGCTGCAGGACTGACCAGGCTCTCAGACGGGGCCGAGTCCGCTTGCAGCGTAACTTTTCCGCTTCGATCCGGCGGGAGCCCCAGCTCGAACCGAAACACTCCGGTAATGTTTTGAGGATGTGCGAATGAAAAACGGACTGGACATAGCAGAGCAGTATTATCATGTACACGGCGTACCCATGATCGAACGGAACTTCGGCGAGTATCGAGACAGAATAGCGGCGGGTCTGGTGGGAGACGGCTCCGAATGTTTCGGATTCGATGATTCGCTGTCCCGCGACCATGACTGGGGGCCGTGTTTCTGTCTGTGGCTGTCGAAAGATGTTTACGAAAAGATCGGGCCCGCCCTCCAGCAGGAATACGAGCGCCTGCCAAAAGAGTTCGCAGGTATACCCGCCCGCGGCGAGAGCGTCTGGGGAGGGGGCAGGGTGGGGGTATTCGAGATCGGGGCGTTCTACCGGCAGTTCATCGGCCGGGACGATGTGCCCGATACGATCGATGCATGGAGGAAGCTGCCCGAGAGCAATCTGGCCGTCTGTACAAACGGCCGGGTGTTCAGCGATCCGGCGGGGGAGTTCACAGCTGTCAGAAACGGACTGCTCGCCTTTTATCCTCAAGACGTCAGGCTCAAGAAGATCGCCTCGCGGTGCATGACCGCGGCGTAGTCCGGGCAATACAACTATCTTCGATGCATACGGCGGGGAGAATATGTGGCGGCTCAGTATGCGGAGACAGCCTTCATCCGGGACATCATCTCCCTTGTTTTCCTTCTCAATAAACGATACAGGCCCTTCTACAAGTGGATGCACCGATCTCTGGCGGAACTGCCTGTCCTCGGAGGAAGGATTCATGACATGCTCCATGAGCTGGTCACGATGCATCAGCACGTCCGGGGCGAGGATGTTCACTGGAGAAAGATCGACCTGATCGAAGACATTGCCCGGCAGATCATCGGCGAATTCAGGAGCATGGGGTTGAGCTGCTCAGAAAGCAATTTTCTTCTTGATCACGGCCCTGAGATCGCCGAGAGAATAGAGGACCCCGGGCTGAGAAACGAGAACGTCTGGGTCGAATAGGACGGCCTCCGGGACACAGCCGGGGCTGCTCAACACGCGGAAAACGCCGGGAAAAGGCATGACGGAGAGAGGATGGACCGTGCACGACAATTAGGTGAGAGCGGCATAGCGGGCCTGCTGTGGAAGTTCTCTCTCCCGGCGGTTGTCGGCATGGTCGTTCACTCGCTCTACAATGTGGTGGACCGGATATTCATCGGCCGCGCGGTGGGTCCGGTGGGCATTGCGGGAATCAGCGTGGCATTCCCCATGATGGTCATACTCATGGCGTTCGGCATGCTCATCGGCATCGGCGCCACCTCCCTGATCTCCATTCGTCTCGGTCAACAGAGGAGGGATGAAGCGGAAAAGGTCATGGGGAACGCCTTCGCCCTGTTCGTCATGGTCTCTTTCGTGCTCACGTTTGCAGGCCTGGCCTTCATCGAGGAGATCCTCCTGATGTTCGGGGCGAGCGAGGAGATTCTGCCGCACTCGAAGGAGTATCTCGAGATCATCCTGATGGGGACTGTATTCCAGTGCATCGGCTTCGGCATGAACAACTTCATCCGGGGTGAAGGCAACCCGAACACCGCCATGTCCACTATGCTGATCGGGGCGTTTTTGAACATAGTGCTCGACCCGGTCTTCATTTTCTGGCTCGATATGGGCATACGGGGCGCAGCCATTGCCACGGTCATATCCCAGGCTGTCTCCTCCGTGCTGGTGCTCAGGTACTTCCTCTTCGGCTCGAGCCTTCTGAAAATCCGTCTCAGGGCGTTCCGTCTCGAACGGCGCATCGTGCTCGGCATTCTGGCGATAGGGTCCGCGCCGTTCGCCATGCAGCTCGCGAGCAGCGTCATTGTCTCTCTCTTCAATCATCAGCTCAGGATCTACGGCGGGACAATCGCGCTTTCGGTCATGGGCATCATGTTCAGCATCCTGATGCTGATCCTCATGCCGGTCGTCGGAATTTCTCAGGGCGCACAGCCCATCATCGGCTACAACTACGGGGCCGGAAACTTCGAAAGGGTGGTCAGGACCGTCCGGCTCGCAGCCCTTGTCGCCACAGGGGTGACCCTTACGGGCTTCATCATCTCCATGCTGTTCCCGGCCCGTATCATCGGCCTGTTCAGCAGCAACGACGCCGAGCTCATCGCCATGGGCGGCCATGCCCTGCGCGTGTTCTTCGCCATGCTTCCCATCATCGGCTTCCAGATCGTCGGCGCCAACTATTTCCAGGCCGTAGGGAAGCCGAGGCAGGCCATATTTCTGAACCTTTCGAGACAGGTGCTCCTGCTGATACCTTCGATCCTGATACTGCCGGGCTTCCTCGGCCTGAACGGGGTGTGGCTCGCCGGGCCGGTATCCGACCTGGGCGCTTCGCTGATCACCGGAACATGCCTGTTCTGGGAGATCCAGTATCTGAAGAAAAAGGCCGGAGGCGGAACCCTTTCCGAAGACGCGCCGACGCCGGCTCGTACGGACGGTTCAGAGGCCGCTGGGCTGTGATTCCGAGCCGGCTGATCCTGCAGGTTCC
>DCDF01000072.1 GCA_002316295.1 Syntrophaceae bacterium UBA1062
TCAAGACCTGACCCCTTTTCTTTTGACCCCTTTTCTTTACTTGGCGGATGGCCGGAGAGGAAATTATGCGCCCGAGAGCTGCTGTACCTGCTCGGGTTCCTGATCCCGGAAGGTGTCTTCGCGGATGCTTCGGAAATCTTCTTCATGGACGATAAAGGCGTCAACGACATCGGGATCGAAATGCTTCCCCCGATCGGCCAGGATGATCTCCTTTGCTTTTTCGTGAGAAAAGGCATCCTTGTAGACCCGTTTGGAGGTCAAGGCGTCGTAAACATCGGCTAGGGACACGATTCGCGCGGACAGGGGAATCTCTTCCCCCTTGAGTCCCTTGGGGTATCCGGTGCCGTCCCATTTCTCGTGATGGTAGTAGGCGATCTCCTTGCCCAGGCTCAGAAAAGACTGTCCCTCGATCTTGGACTCCACTGTCTTGAGAGCATCGCCTCCCAGGGACGAATGCCGCTTCACCACCTCGAATTCTTCGACCGTGAGCCTGCCGGGCTTCAGCAGGATCGAATCGGGGATGCCTACCTTCCCTATGTCATGGAGAATGGAGGAGTTATAAATGTCCTCAATATACTCATGTGTTATGTAGCCCACATACTTGGGCTTCTTCGCGAGCTCCTCGGCAAGGACCTTCGCGTACTCGCGTATCCGTTCCAGATGTGCACCCGTATCCGCGTCCCGGTATTCGGCAAGCTTGGCGAGACCGAGGATCGTGGCGTTTCTGGCGCTCTGGACCTTTTTGTAGGAGTCGAGCAGGTCGCTCTCCAGCTTCTTGCGGACCGTGATATCCCTGATCACCATCTGGAAGCCCACGAGGCTGGAATCCTTGTAGATGCACTTGGCGTTGCATTCCACGTCGATGATGCTCCCCTGATGGTTGACGATCCTGAACTGAAAGTCCTTGACGGTCTGCTCGGTAGGCAGACGGTCGAACATCCTCTCGACCAAAAAAGTGTCCTGATCCTGTACCAGTTTCATGAAGTTCAGCCCGGGTTTCGGGCCTTCGGGTATTCCGATCGTGTCATAAAAGCGGGGGTTTGCCATGAGGATCTTCGAGTTCCTGTCCACCAGTATGACGATGTCGATGATATTCTCGTAGAGCTCCCGGTACCTGAGCTCGGATTCCTCGAGCTCCTTCATCCGCTTCTCGACCTCGGCCTCCAGATTCTGAGCGTAATATGACAGGCGCTCCGCCAGTGCATCCAGCTCGGTCTTGAGCTTGCACTCGCGTCTTCTCACCCTGGTCTCCTCGAAAGATTGCAGGACCGTGATCACGATGAAGAATACGAAAAAGAAGCTGTTGCTGAAGAAGATTTTCAGGCTTTCCGCCGTGGGGCTGGTGAAGAGGACGATGGGCACAGCGTATATGAGATAGATCATGGCCCCGTACATCGCTGTCTGGAAGGTGTTCAGCGGAAGTATGACCACGGTGACGAGAACCATGATCACTCCCACGTAGTAAAACGACGGGTATCCTCCCATCTTGACGCACATCATGGAGATGGTGAAGGCGGCTATGATGTAGGCGAACGTAACCAGGCCGTACGCCCGTTTTCTGCCGAACTCGGTGAAATAGATGAGGAAAAGCACCAGCAGTGAAGTGGAGCAGGCGATGCGGTACAGGAAAAACAGCGTGAATTGCTCCCTGACCACGACATAATCCAGAAGGCTGAAAAACGGAATGAGTATGATGCCGACCAGGAGAACGGCGGGGACTCTCTGATAGAGGAGCTCCTCGGTCTCTTTCTGAAACCTGCGCTCATAATCTTCCATAATTGATAGCATATCACTGCCTACTATCGGCAAATGAAATAAATAAATTGAATAAAATCGAGCATGTTTTCCGGCTTACCCGGGATATGCAGGCATCACAGGATGCGGCGGCAATCTCCGAAAGGCGTGTCTGCCATGAAGTCGGGGACATAGGTCGCAGCCGAGTCCGTCTCCTGGGCGAAAATGGTGGTGAAACCCAAGTCCAGGGCCCTTTCCAGCACCACCTCGTATTCATCCTTCGATAATGCCCTGTGCATCTCGGGCAAATCTCCCGCGTAGAAGCAGGGATTGTACTGTGACATGATGCTCACCGGTATTTCCGGGGAGAGCCCGGCGAGAAAGTCCAGCACCGAGAACGGATTCGACCTCATGCCGGGAAGCACCAGATGCCGCACGATCAGCCCCGAAACAGCTCTGCCGTCGTCATCGCATCGAAGCGGGCCAGCGCTTTTCCAGAGAAAGGCAACGGCCTCGCGCGATCGGTCCCAGTAATCGGGCACCCTGCTGAAAGCCCTGCCCGCCTCGTTGTCGCCGTACTTGAAGTCCATGAGATAAAGGTCGGCCAGTCCTCCCCAGCTTCTGAGACCGTCGATGCTTTCGTACCCGCTCGAATTGAGCATCACGGGCAGGTGAAGCCCAGCCGAACGGGCGCGTTTTACCGCCTCGATTATACGGGATGCGTAGTGAGTCGGGCTCACCAGATTGATGTTCGCGCACCCGCGCTCCTGGAGCAGGAGCAGGTACTGCGCCAGATCCTCCACCGTTATGGTCGTGCCCAGGGCGTCGTGGCTTATCTGTTTGTTCTGGCAGAACACGCACTTGAGCGGACAGCCGGAAAAGAAAACCGCTCCCGATCCGGAGCCGGTAACCAGCGGGGGCTCCTCTCCCCGATGGATGACGATGGATCCGACCTTCAGATCATCGCCGACGCCGCATGCGCCCGGCTCCTTCGACCTGTCTTTCCCGCATTGTCTCGGGCAGAGGGTGCATCCGGTCATTCCCTGCTTTCGATCCTCTCGATCAGGGCCCTTCCCTTTTCATCCCGCGGGATTTCGGAAACGAACTCCACCTTGCGGGGGGTCTTGTACGAGGCGAGCATTTTCCTTGCCAGCTTCTTCACATCGTTTTCCGTCAGGCTGTGGTCTTCGGCCACGACAAAGGCCTTGATAATGGCGCCCCTCATGAGATCGGGGATACCCGTAATGGCGGAGTCTCTCACCCCGGGAATCGAGTTCAGGACGTTTTCCACCTCTTTGTTGTAAACGTTGAACCCAGAGGTGATGATCATTTCCTTTTTGTATCCCGTGATGTAGAGATATCCGTCCTCGTCCATGTAACCCAGATCGCCGGTATAGAGCCACCCGTCCCGGATGATCTCCCGAGTCTCCTTCTCATGCCTGTAATAGCCTTTCATGATGTTGGGCCCCTTGAAAAGGATCTCCCCTTTCTCATTGGGTCTGAGCACCCTTCCCCGCTCGTCCACGATCCTGGCCTGGACATCGGGCACGGGCGGTCCGATAGACTCGGGTTTCAGGGGGTGGTGCAGGTCGTTGAACGCACATACCGGCGATGCCTCGGTGATGCCGTACCCTTGCCTGATGTCGGTGTGGAAGCGCTCCCTGAACGCGGTGTAAACCTCGATGGGCAGAGCGGAGCCGCCGGCGATGAGAACCCGCATGTGCGTATAGTCGATCCCCTGGAGATCGGGATGGTGGACGAGCCCATAGAACAGCGTCGGGACCGCGCATATGGCGGTGATAGCCCCTGTGGTCAGGACGTGCTGCAGCTCCTTGAAATCGAGGCTTTTCAGCAGGTACGCAGTGCCTCCGTACCGGAGCATGGAAAGCATGTTGACGCTCGCGCTGAACGAATGAAAGCACGGGATGAGGGTCAGGGTGGTATCCGTATCGTCGGCGTCGGCGCACTTGCGCATCAGATCAGAGTTGTGGTCGAGGTTTCTGTGAGTGAGCATGGCGCCCATGGGATGCCCCGTCAGGCCGGACGAATAGATCATGGCCGCCGTGTCATCCGGGTCCATGTCCTCAATGATGCCCTTGTCTTCCCCGCTCGTCCACTGAGAAAAATTCCCCTCCTCGCCGGTTGAGATGACGATGTCCAGGGGATGCCGGCCACGGATGTCCGTGTAGGTGCTCAAGTTGTTCGTTTCCATGATGAGGGCCTTGGAGCCCGAATCCTGAAGGACATGCGCGAGCTCCCGGGATGTGAAGGACGGGTTCACCGGCACCGCCACCGCCCCTATCCCGACGATCGCCATATATGAGATGACGAATTCCGGAGTGTTGGGAAGCACGATGGTCACGTGGTCTCCCCGGCCGACTCCCGCATCCCGCAGGGCTGTGCCGAGCCTGGCGGTCAAGGAAAAGAGATCGGCATACGAAAGGGCAATGTCGCGATACCGGACGGCTGTTTTATCGGGTCTGTTCTCCGCATGTTCCTTCAGCCACGAATAAATATTCATCAAACCTCCTGGTCTACCGGTACTGACGCATCCCGACCGGGTCGTATCGCCGCCCGCCGGAGGTCGCCGCCATTTCGGATCGCTCACAGCGTTTTCTCTTCATCTCAGCGCAACTCGCCGGGCAGTCGGGCATCTTTTCTCATGGACACACTGCGGTCGTCAAGCGCTGAACGGAACCATGGACCTTGCGATCTTCCGGATCTGGTATGGCTCAACGACGCCCGTCTCCAGCACGATCCCGGTAATGAACTTCGGCGGTGTCCGGTCGAAATAGAGGT
The DNA here is from genome assembly GCA_002316295.1 of Syntrophaceae bacterium UBA1062. Lineage (GTDB taxonomy): Bacteria > Desulfobacterota > Desulfomonilia > UBA1062 > UBA1062 > Phosphitivorax. The sequence continues at coordinate 4,534 of DCDF01000072.1, forward strand.
TCTGAACTTCCACTCCCGACGGCGGATCCTCCCATATTTCCTCCGGGCCGTACATCTCGAGATCCACGTACTGTCTGTCAAGGCATATCTTCCTGATCTCGCCTA
>DCDF01000156.1 GCA_002316295.1 Syntrophaceae bacterium UBA1062
CATGTCAAGACCTGACCCCTAGACCCCCCAAGATCCCGGAGGGAAAGAAGATGGCAGGAATTCTCATAACCGCAGGTCATGACATCGGAGGCGACCACGCTCGGTGCCGGGAGCATTTTATCTGCAAAAAGCAGATGGGCTCGGGCAGTGACGAGCAGTTCGGAGAGATCATGCTCTCGAAATTCTCCCGGAAGTCGTCCGATGACTCCAATTGTGTAGCCGGGGACACCATCGGCATCTGGGCCGTCGGCACTCTGATCTATAAGGACCGGATCGGGAAGAGCGCACTCGAAAGCCTCCTGAACGACCTGCAGGATTCTGCACTGGAAGATCTCGTCCGCCACTGCGACGGGCCGTTTTTCCTGGCTGTCGGAGACCGCTCAGGCCGGAGCCTGCGGCTCGTCACCGATCATGCGGGCATCATGAACATCTATGTCTATCGCTCCGAGACCTTCTGCGCGCTCAGCTCCTCCTCCATGGCGCTCTCCGCCCATTATCCGGTGACGCCCGATCCGGACGGGGTGGCTCAATTTCTGCGCACGGCGAACGTATACGGCTCCGGCACCATCTACCGGGAGATAACGCTGCTCGAGCCGGCGAGCATCTATACGCTCACGGCCTCGCCGCGGCCGGTGCTGCGCCGCGAGAAGCAGTACTGGAAGAGCCCGGTCGAGACGCGCACGGACCTGAGCTTCGAAAAGGCGAAGGACCTGCTCGCACAGACCCTGCTCTCGTATGCACACATCCTTTCGCGGCAGGATCTGGTGTGCGACTTCACGGCAGGGTTCGATTCGCGCCTGATCGTCGCAGCGTTCTCGAGACACCGGGCTTTGACTGAGCTGCCCACCTTCGTGTTCGGGCCGGAGGAATCGAAGGAGGTCCGGCTGGTAGTGGAATACTGCCGCAGCCTGGGCATCAGGAATCACCATCTCACGCTCGGCGGCGAATGGGAGGATATGATTCATGATTACGTCGAGAGGGCTCTGTATGTGACCGACGGCGAGGAAAACGTGGTGGTCTACGCCCCCATTCTCCTGGCTCAGGAGAGCAAGGCGCTCGGCCACGGCTGCTCGATAAACGGCCTGGGCGGAGAGCTCTACCGTGATTTCTGGTGGATCCAGGAGATGTACGCATCCCGGAGGCCCGCGAACCTTGAAAGGCTGATAGCCATGCGCATCCTCCAGTATGAATATGATTACACGATCTTCTCAGGCACATGGCGGACAAGACTTGCGGGCGTGAAAGACACACTCAAGCGCACCTTCCTCGACACCCTCTCCGACATGGATCTGAACGATTCCCTCAACACCCTGCAGATCGACAATCTCTACCTCAGGCAGAAAATGAGGAGATGGGCGGGAAGGACCATCAGCAGCTCGAACCAGATCGTCGGCACCCTGGCGCCTCTGTCACTGAAGAGGTGTGTGGAGACCGCCCTGTCGATCCCGCCCGGCTGCAAGAGAAACGGCAGGCTCGTCAAGGGCATGATCGAGCAGCTCTGCCCTCCGCTGTCCACCTTGAGGATGCTCAATGGGGCCCCCTGCCAGAACCTGACGATAAAAAACGCCCACATGTTTCTTCCCCTCATCATAGACCTCGGGAAGAGGGGTGTGCGAAAGGCCGTGCAGAAAGCCCTCAACCGAACGATCCTGCTCGACCGGTCGATCGGCTACCAGCAGTCGCGGTTCGTTTCCAGCCTCCTTTCCCGCGCCTCGTTTCAAAACGATTATTGCTACGACTCGCTGCTCACCCGGGATCTCTACGATAGAGGCGCCTACGAGCGCTTTTACAGCCATGCTTCCCGGGAGGGTTTTCTCTACTCCAACCAGCTGGGCAATATCCTGACCCTGGAGATGAGGATGCGAAGAGACAATATCCGGCAGCGCTTCTCGTTTCTGGAAGTTCCCGAGCATCATCCCGAAAGCCGGCGAGACGGGCTCGTATATTCTTGAAAACAGGGGCCCTTTTCTCGGCCCGTCTCCAAAAAAAGCAGACGGAAAGGGGATTTAGCAGCGCGCTGAATACCCTCCGCGCACTGAGCCCGGAGGGCATTTTGTTACAATTGTGGCCACGATGTTACAATTCATGTCTCGTCCCGGCAGGAAATGGCGTCGGCCGTGTGAAACGGCCGTGAACCGGCCAAGATTTTTTCGCTGGGCATGCGTTCGGAGAACATGCGGACAACCAAAGCGGACAGTGTGAAAAATGTGCAGGATACCTATCGGCGAGATCCCCGGCACACGAGGCCCTTTTCTCGAAAACAGAGACACATCGCTTGATCAAATCATTCCCTTCATGATCGGTATGGTCCGTAATTGCACAAAACAGATATCCGATGATGCCGCCATCCGGTTTTTTTCAGCCGTCGGCGGATGCGGATTCTCTCCTATGATTCACAGCGACATGCTCATAATCCGCCGTTATTCATCGCCGAACATCTGACCGCCGCTTTCCGCAAACAGCGCTGAAACCTGGCTGCATCGCTCGTGAGGCGGCCTGATCTGGTACGCTTATTGCTGCCCTGACACAAGAAAACGACAAGGGGGTTCATGCTTGTCAGCTATGAGAAGACTCACCACGATGATCCTCATCATCCTGGTATGTACGTGTATGGACGCACTGGCGGCCAATCGTCTTATCTATGAGAATTTCGACAATCAGACGTTCGATACGGGCAAGTTCATCGTCTACGGCCACGACTGGGCTGTGCTGAGCCCGCCCCAGTACAACCTCAGCTCCACGGGAAGAGGCGGCACGGGCTACTGCTTCTCGTCCGGTGCAGTGAGCGAAGCGCACCTGTGCTGGCGGAAGAATGTTCCGAACCCGTGGCCCACAGACGAGTTTTATGTCTCGTTCTGGATGCGCTATCCGAGCTTCAGGCAGACAGACGACCACGAAAACCTGAAGCTCTTCTATCCCCACTGGGACGGGGTGGACAGCTATGTCCACTATGCCATGTGCAACGATGACACCATCTATTATTCCGCCAAAGGCAAGGGTGTGTTCCTCACCCAGGGCCGGTGGCTCGACTGTCCGAACCAGACCGACGGCAAGTGGCACCGCTACGAGTTCTACGTCAAGTTCTCCGCCGGCGTTCACAAGTTCTGGTACGACGGCAAGCTGGTCGTGAACGACAATTTCGGGCCTGGCAAGTGGACGAGGGCCATGTACTATGTCTCCACACCATCCATCGATGCCGAAGAGCCGGGGTCTTTCTCCCGGCAGATCGACGACCTGGAGATCTGGGACGGCATGCCCTCGGCCGCCGGTCCTTCGGACGCCGTCGCCCCCTACATCACCGACGTGAGTCCCATATCGGGCGCCGCATCAGTGCCTGTGAGCGCCAAAGTCTCGTTCCATGTGAAGGACACGGGGAGCGGCGTAGACAAAGACTCGATCGCCGTGACGATCAACGGGGTCAGGGTGACTCCCGTCATCACCGGGACAGCCGCGGACTATGCCGTGGTCTATGATCCAGACCCCGACTTCGGCCACAGCGCCCGGATAAACGTCATCATAAGCGCGAGAGACCTGGCGGGTAACAGCATGACCCCGGTAAGCTTTTCGTTCACCACGGAGGCCTACAAGAACAGCGTGCAACGTCCCTCCTCTCCCAAGGGCGTCAGCGTGCAGGTCATCAGCCCAACAGGGTAAGACCCCAAGCGATATCTCCTAAATACCTTACATGTAGCCCCCGCAGACCCCGGGGGCTTTTTTTTGCCCTGGATTGGAAACGGGATGGAAACGGGGTGAAAACGGGGTCAGGTCTTGACATGTGACATTTCGATGTCACATGTGAAAACGGGGTCAGGTCTTGACATG
>DCDF01000241.1 GCA_002316295.1 Syntrophaceae bacterium UBA1062
CCGCTGAATCTCGACATCGTTGATGCCGGCAGGCTTTTCCTGGACAATCTCAGAGGCGTCACCGACCCTGAAGAGAAGAGAAAGAAAATCGGCAACACCTTCATCGACGTGTTCTCCGCAGAGGCCGACCGCATCGGCGGGGCCGATTATCTCGCCCAGGGGACCCTCTACCCGGATGTCATCGAGAGCAGATCCGCCAAGGGGGGGCCTTCGGCGACCATCAAGAGCCACCACAACGTGGGCGGCCTGCCGGAGAATCTCTCCTTCAAGCTCATCGAGCCTCTCAAGGAGCTCTTCAAGGACGAGGTGCGGGCCGTCGGTAGGGAGCTGGGGCTTCCCGAAACCCTCATCCAGCGGCAGCCCTTCCCCGGGCCGGGCCTGGCGGTGAGGATTCTGGGCGAGGTGAACGAGGAAAACGTGACCATACTCCAGCAGGCCGATCTCAGGGTGCAGGAGGAGATCGTGAAGTGGGAAGGGTATCCGGACATCTGGCAGTCCTTCGCCGTGCTGCTGCCTGTCAAGAGCGTGGGAGTCATGGGAGATGAGCGCACATACGCCAATGTGATCGCCATCCGCGTGGTATCCAGCATGGACGGCATGACTGCGGACTGGGTGAAGGTCCCCTACGAGATATTGGGAAGGATCTCCACGCGAATCATCAACGAGGTCAAGGGTGTCAACCGGGTGGTCTACGACATCAGTTCAAAGCCCCCGAGCACCATAGAGTGGGAATGACCAACCTATCGAGGTAAGAGCATGGGCGGACTTTTCGGCATCGCATCGACGCAGGACTGCGTAAAGGATCTCTTCTACGGCACCGACTATCACTCCCACCTGGGCACGAAGCGGGCGGGGATGGCGGTGGTCAACAAGAAGGGCTTCACCCGATCCATCCACAACATCGAAAACGCGTACTTCAGGTCGAAATTCGAGCCCGAGCTCCAGGATTTCAGGGGCACGAGCGGCATCGGCGTCATCAGCGACTTCGACGCCCAGCCGCTGATCATCAACTCTCACCTGGGTACATTCGCCATCGTCACCGTGGGCAGGATCAACAACATCGAGGCCCTGGGAAGGACCGCGTTCGCCCGTAAAAAATACTTCTCGGAAACGTCCGGCAGCGGGATCAATCCCACCGAGCTCATCTCCATGCTGGTCTGCGAGGAGAAATCCTTCAAGGACGGCATATCGTCGGTGTTCCGCTCAATCAAGGGATCATGCACGCTCATGATTCTCACGAAAAAAGGGATCATCGCCGCCCGCGACAGGCTCGGCAGGACGCCTCTGGCCATAGGGAGGAAAAACGGGTCCCTGGCGGTCACTTCGGAGACATGCGCCCTGTCCAACCTCGGATACGAGGCCGAGTACTATCTCGGCCCCGGAGAGATCGTGCACATAACCGCCGACGGGTTCGAGCAGCTCGCCCCAGCCGGCAGCGAGATGCAGGTCTGCTCGTTTCTGTGGGTCTACTACGGCTATCCTCCCTCGAACTACGAGAACATCAACGTGGAGATGGTCAGATACCGCTGCGGCAGGGCGCTCGCCAGAAACGACACCGTGGAGGCGGACCTGGTCTCGGGCATACCGGACTCGGGCATCGGCCATGCCGTTGGGTATGCCAACGAGAAGCACATCCCCTACATGCGCCCGTACACGAAGTACACCCCGACCTGGCCACGGAGCTTCATGCCCCAGAGCCAGGCCGTCCGGGATCTGGTAGCCAAGATGAAGCTCATACCCAACCGCTCGGTCATCGAGAACAACCGCATTGTGTTCTGCGACGACTCCATCGTGCGGGGCACTCAGCTCAAGGACAACGTGAGGATCCTCTTCGACTACGGCGCGCGCGAGGTCCACATGCGGGTGGCCTGCCCCACCCTCATCTACCCCTGCGAGTTTCTGAACTTTTCCTCCTCGCGCTCCAGCCTCGACCTGGCGGGCCGCAAGGCCATCTACGAGCTCGAGGGCACGAACCATGTCTCCCTGGAGGAGTATGCCAGGGCCGGCTCGGAAAAGAACCTCGCCATGGTGGAAAAGATCAGGCAGCGCCTGGGACTCACGTCTCTGAAGTTCCAGACCATGGACGATCTGGTGGAGGCCATCGGGCTTCCCAAGGAAAAGCTCTGCACTCATTGCTGGGACGGAAGCAGTCGATGCTGACGCGCAGACCGGAACCGACCCGGGATCTCCTGTAGAGGCACCCCTCAGTCAAAGCAGCGGGGTATCGGAGATTATTGACCATCCCCCTCTCCTGCATCCTCTCCCTCGGGGGGAGAGGAAGAAGAGAAAACATCGGAAGCCGAGCGGCGGGGTATCTCCGAATGAAAAATCTCCGCCCGGGCCAGGGGCATGACAGCCGCCGGAAGCCGCCCCCTGCGTATTCTCCCGGACCGGTTCACAGGCGCGGCTTTCCTGCGGCTCCAAGGGCTTCGCTCCCGTCAGGCATACCCGGCGTCAAGAAATATCACACCTTACTGAAGCGGCCTCGAGAGGCTGTGCCTCAGCGCACGGTCGACAGGAACGCACGCACCTCATATCCCGCCTTTTCGGCAGAGGCCGCGGCGGATGTCACATAACCGAAGCTCTTGAGCACCCGCTCGCCGTCCAGTCGCATCTTTCCGGAGGTGACGGCCGCCGAACGGATCACGGAGATCGCGAATAGCCAGTAGAGCAAATCCTCGAAGGACTCCTTGTTGAACCACAGCCTTCCTTCGAACTCGTTCACCCCCATGAACGCCTGTGCGTCAGTATCCGCGAACAGATCTTCCATGACCCGGCCGAGGCCTTCCCTGTCGGCCCTGTCGTACCAGTCTCGGCTCGAGATGAGCGTCTGGATGAGCATGAGCTCGTGCCGTGCAGCCCCTTCATCGAGCCCGAGGGCCGTGAGGCTCTCTCTCACCACCTTGCCCAGGAGCAGATCGTCCATCAACACCCTGCTCTTCACGGCAACTGCCTGCTGCTCAACCAGTGCCCCGGTCATGGAGACTATGCCCCACAGGAGCGGAACCCTCCACCAGCGGAGATCTTCGGTAACGCTCTCGGGAATGCGGCTGAAGAGATAGTCGATGCATGGCTTGAGCCTTTTCGGTGCCTTCGTCTTCAGCGAAGGGACGTTCAGGAGGGACTTGACCAGGGAGTGCACCGCGCCCACGACCTGAACGGTGTCCGCTTCGTCCCGCCATGCATAGAGATACACCCGCACCTCCCTCATAAACCCGGCAAGGGCCTGCAGGAACGCATCCGAGACATCGCCCCGGCTCACCCCCTCGCGAACCGTCTGAATCAGAAAGGATCGGCCCGCAAGCGTCCTGAACGGGTCGAGAATCTTTTTCAGATAAAGCTCCTGGAGCTCTGACGCGACATCCGGGACGCCTCTGCCGCCCAGGTATTCGTAGAGCCGCTTCACCTGGCCGTCGTGGTCGCGCAGCTCGCGGAAGTTCATGAACACATTGGATTTGAACGCGCCCAGATGCACGAACAGGCCATCGGTGCACAGAGTGCGCCCGTGCCTCAGATACTGGAGTCCCTCGCGGAAGTCTTCGAGGATGTAGTACATGGTATCGTCATCCGAGAGCCTCAACCCCTCGCCCAGGGTCTTGTGCACGAGCCGCCTCCCTCCGCCCGTGTCCTCGTTCATGCCCACCGAGCGCCTGACCCATCCTCTGGCCTCGGCATAGCGGTTGTTGTAGAGCACCAGGGCACGTTCGTCCCCTGCCATATTCGAGTAGGCGAACACGTCCTCGTTTACATGCCCGCCCTCGCCCACTACATCGTAGAGAACAAAGTTGTCCGCCTCGCTGAAGAGGTAGCGCTTCCGGAGCAGCGGAAAAATCTCCCGCTCGTGGCGGGCCACCAGATGATCGTCCACCCCTTCGTCCCAGTAGGAGCGCCGGTACTCCATGCCGTACTTTTCGCCGAAGCCCTCGATCTGGCCGTGGCCGAACATGGGCAGACCGGGCAGGGTCGCCATCATGGTCGCCACCCCGAAGTACTTGTCTCCCTTGCCGAACTGGGCCACAGCGGGCTCCTCGTCAGGGTTGTTCATGAAGTTCACGAAGCGCTTGAGGATCTCGGGGTTGAAGCGCAGCACGTTCTTCATCACGTCCCGGTACTTGCTGTTCTCCTCGTTCTTGAGCATGTTCATGAAGGCGCTGTTGTAGACCCGGTGCATGCCAAGGCTCCTGACGAAGTATCCCTCCATGAGCCAGAACGCCTCGGCAAGCAGCAGGGTGTCGGGCGCCTCGCGGGCGACCCTGTCCACCAGCTCCCGCCAGAACTCCTCGGGGAAGAGGGCGTCGAAGTCCTCCTGGGACACGCTGTGGGCCGAGCGCGAAGGGATGTCGCCCCCGTATCCGGGAAGGGGGTACCAGAGCCGCTGGAAATGGCGCTTGGCGAGCGTCATGGCCGCATCGAACCGGATGACCGGGAAGTCCCGGGCCACCTCGATGGTCTTGCGGATAACCGCCTCCCTCACCTCGGCCTTCAGGAAGTCGAGCTGGGCGGTGTCGTTCCAGGGCGTGCTCGTGCCGTCGTTGCCGTGATAGATGTAGCGGACATCGCCGGTATGACTGTCATAGCGCTTGAACACAACCGCGGCGTCGGTGCGGTTCCAGTAGCCGTCCTCGATCTGAATCACCACCCGTTCGTCCTCCGAGAGGTTCTCGCCGGTGAAACGGTAGGAGGGGAACGGGCTGTGCCTGAGCTGAATAAACCAGTCGGGGTGTTCGATCACCCATTTGGAGTAGATCCCCATGTGATTGGGCACCATATCGGTGGCCATCCGGATCCCGTATCGCATGGCCCGGCCCTTCAGGTTCTCCAGAGCGGGCCTGCCCCCCAGCTCGTTCGCTATGGTGTAGTCGTAGATGGAATATGCGGAAGCGGCGGCCTCGGGGTTGCCGGTGAGCTGCTTGATCCTGCGCGACGCGGGGCTCCGCTCCCAGACACCGATGAGCCACAGCCCGCTGATGCCCCACCGGGCGAGCCGCTCCAGCTCCTCGTCCGGGATCTCGTCGAGCCGGGAGATGCTGCGCCCGTATTTTTTCGAGAGCTGAAAAAGCCACACGTAGGTGCTCTTGGCGATGAGGACGAGGTGCGGCATCCAGTCGAGGTCCCGGCTGAACCGCTCGATCTCTTCGTACTCCCTGCCGCCGTAGCGCGGGACCAATGCCGGGCCCGGGCCGAAATACCTGGCCCGGTGCTCCTCCCGGTAGAAGTCCATGCCCTTGAGTATGCGCAGGAGCAGGTCTTCGAGCAGATGTCCCCAGTTTGTCCGGATGTATTCGAGCTGTCCGTAGAGCGAATCGGGGGAGGCTTTGGCGGGGGCGCGCAGGAGGTCGAGCAGGGTCTGGCCCTTCGGCCCGAAGACCGGCTGGGACGCGAAGAACTCCTCGAGGGACTTCAATATTTCCGGGTACCGGCTCTGCCTTTCCAGCAGGGAATCGTCGAACAGTTCGACATACCGCATGAAGGCGGGATTCTCATTGGCGAGATAGAGCAGGATCATCTCCTCAAGAGAGATGTCTGTGTTGGCCGTACCGGTAGTCCGGCCCTTCAGGTAAGAGCCGGGCGGGATCTTGCCCTGGTAGACGGCCACGGGCGGGAAATGCTCGACGAACATGAGCAGGGTGGCGTCGACATCGTCCACCTTCGACCGCGCCCATGCGTATGCCTCGGACATGACGGAGGGCTTGACGGTCCTGCGGTAGAGCTCGACCATGTAATGCAGGATTTCGTCGATGAGCCCCATGGCGTAGATGTCGCTCGCCGTGACCGATCGCTCGGGATACCGTGCCGCCCGGCGCACCTGGTTCATTCTGTCCGCGAATCTGCGCGCCATGAAGAAATCCGCGATAATGACGTTTCCGGTGATGGAGAAGAGGGCTTCCTCGAAGCGGTACCTGTCTCTGGACTGCCTGGATATGTGGAATTCAAACATGAGCTCTACTCTCTTGTCAGGAAAGGATGATTATTACGAGATCTGCTTTTCTCAAGCCCCCGCATCGCATTGTCGGTGCGTTTGCGCCCGCTTATGACAATAGAGTAGAATCTAGGAGAAAGAATCTCCACAGTCAAGCTGCAATCAGGGGATAAAACAGGAATGTTCCCGGCTTGCGCCCGGGTGCGCACCCTTCCCCGCATGCCGCGGCCGCTCTCTTTGATGCTCCGGTCTGGAAAATCAGATCCTCCGCCCGAAGGCGGCACGATAAAAAGTTTGTTAATCTCACCCTCTCCTGCAGGGTTGTCACGTTCCGCAAGGTGCTGCCGTGTTCATCCCTCTCCCACCCGGCGCGGGCAGGGTTGTCGGGCTCTGCAGGTCACGATGGTTTCCGGGATCCCTTCCTCCCGACGCAGGAGAGGAACAGGAAGAGGAGGAACGTGAAGCAGGGTCAGCACTTCTTCGCGACGATGAAGCTCCCCAGGGGCACGCCCACCTCACGCGCGACGACCGGACACTTGGCCATCATGAGATGGAACACCCCGCGGCCGGGCGCATCGAGAGTCTCGAAATTGCCCTGGCCTTTCGAGATGACCACATCCGCCGACCGGAACAGGCCGCGGAACTCTTCCGAGCACAGCTCGAGAGGGGTCCCCGGGGCGTCGGAGCCGCTCGGGACCACCCGGCATATCTTGTCCAGCCCGGCCTGAATGGCATCGGCAACCGTCGCGTCGTTGATGACGGGCGCCGACCTGAGGGCGCAGGTGACCCGCCCGGGGCCGATCCGCTCGATGAACAGGCGGTCGAGCACGATCTCTCCCGCGTTGTCGGCCAGGTAGAGGACACTCTGCGCGGATTCGAGCTCTTCGACGAGCTCCGGAATGCGGTTCACGGCAAAGGTGCTGTTCAGGGCGTTTGCGATAGTCTGCTCTATCGCGATCCCCGAAGGGTCGTGAATGCCGAAATCGATGACATTGCCGGCCACGGCGATGCGAAGGGCCGCCTCCAGCGGATCGGGCCTCGATTCCACGAGCTGCTTCAGACCCGGGTAGAGCATGAGCGCCTGCCTGTTGAAGAGCGCCTTCTGCGCTTCGAAGGGATCGTCGTTGCCGTCCATGTCCTTCAGGAGCCGGTAGATCCCCCGGGTGAACATGGGAGGGGGTCCGGCGAAATCGAACCGGACCAGGTCTTCGAGCACCCGCCGGATGAAGGGCTCCTGCATCCGCTCGGGCAGGTTTTCCCCCGCCAGGCCCGCGGCCTGCCTCATCAGGCAGGGTATGCACTCGAGCCGTGTACGCATCCTGTTCGTCAGGATATCCGCTTGAGGATCTCAGAAACGATCTTCTGAAACGCCTTGCTCGCCTCGGTGGAATCGTGGGATGTCGTTACGAAAGGTTTGCCTTCATCGGTATCGCGCACGATGGCCGGGTCGATGGGAATGGCGCCCAGAAACGGCACATCGAGATCCTGCGCTGCCTTCCTGCCGCCGCCGGTCTTGAAGAGATCGATTGCCTTGCCGCAGTGGGGGCACGAAAAGCCGCTCATGTTCTCGATGACGCCCAGGGGCCTGAGTTCCAGGGTCCTGGCGAATTCGACGCTCTTGCGCGAATCAAGGAGCGCCACGTCCTGCGGGGTGGTGACGATCACCGCGTACGGTGCGCTCACACCTTCGCTGTTCTTGATGAGCTGCGCGATGGAAAGAGGCTCGTCTCCGGTTCCGGGGGGAAGGTCGACCACGAGGAAGTCGAGCTCGCCCCAGTTCACGTCGCGCAGGAACTGGCGCATCACTGAATGCTTCATGGGGCCGCGCCAGATGACCGGTGTGTCCGGCGTGTCCAGCAGGTAGCCTACAGAGACCAGCTTGATGCCTCCGAGCGCCTCGGCCGGCTGGATGTTGCCCTCCTCGTCGCCCGTGAGCCGCGCGTTCTCCACGCCCAGGACCTTGGGCATGTCCGGCCCGTGGATGTCGCCGTCGAGCACGCCCACCCGGTATCCCTCGCGTGCAAGGCTCATGGCGAGGTTCGCTGCCACGGTGGACTTGCCCACCCCGCCCTTGCCGCTCATGACCATGACCGTATGTTTTATCCTGGAGAGCTGCTTCTGGAGCTTGATTGTCTGCTGCTGCTCTATCTTCGTCTGTTCGTCGTATTCGTGATCGGACATATTCGTCTCCTTGGTGCTTCAAAAGTATGTCTTGCGTATCATATTGCAAAGCCCATTACAACGCCTCAGGAATTTTGAATAGAATTACGTGCTCAAGGATGGTGCATATGATATTCGACTTGCCTTGGAAAGATTCCCGGCCCTGCTCCTTGCTCGCGGATCGGGTCAATCACCGGCTCAGGGTGCGGTTATCACCTTGGCCATGGGGCGGACGCCGCCCAGAGCGCGGTAGGCGTAACCCCTGACATACCACGAGGGGTCGTGGAGGAAGGCCTGCTGCAGGAGATCGGCCGACCGCTCGCTCCGGGTCCTGCCCAGGGCCCAGCATGCCCTGGTCCTGACGTTGAGCTGAGGATCGGACAGGGCCTCTTCGAGCATGTCCAGGTACTGGGTGTTCCCTCTCCTCCCCGCCTCGTAGAGCGCCCGGAGCCGGATGCGCGGGCTGACGTCGCCGGAGTAGCGCATCAGCTCCCTGGCCGTGAACTCGTCCGGATAAGTGAGCAGCGCGAGATAGCGCATCTCCTCGCGTTCGGAGAGAATGTACTGGGCGATGCGCTCCGGATGCAGAACGAGCAGGTGGCGCTGGTATACGCCCTGCCAGGCCGGATAAAAGAGCGCAAGATATCCGAGCAGGACCACGCCTGAAGCGATCTTCGACTTCATGGAGAGGTTCGAGAGGAAGAGCGCGAACCAGAGCATGAACAGAATCGGGACGAGCACGAGCGGCCCGCGGTAGAAAAAGATGCCGATGCCCTGTCGCATTCTTTCGTTCGAGTCGAATGCTCGGCCGAGCTCTTCCATGATGCGGTTGGAGGCATTGGCCGGACGGTCGTCCCCGATGACGAGCGCATTGCAGGGCAGCTCCCCCCTGCTCACCGCCAGGTTCCTCTCCGACACTCCGCATGGGTCCGGGGTGCGGACCCACAGACTCCCGTGAGGCATGGGCCCGATCTTCTCGATCTCGTCGGAGACGGCTATCACCTTCTGCTCCAGCGCGGAAATCGGCTTGATCACGTGAGCCGCGAGCAGTGTGTGGTTGTAGTAGAAGTCCGAGAGGTCCTTCAGGGCCGGACGGGTGAGCATGGAATCCCGGATGACACCGAACGAAGAGCCGCCCAGGACGAGGAGGAACAGAAACGGGGCGGACGCCGCGACCGCAAAGGCGATCCACCTCCCGAACCGGATGTCGCGGGGCCTGCTCCTTCGGATGACCAGGGACCAGGGGATGAAGAACACGACCGGACTCAGGACACCGAACAGGATCGAGAGCGCCGGGAGCTCGGCACTGTAGCCGAGGTAGGCGCACAACCCGGCCAGGACAGGAAAGACGAGGAGATCCGGGAGAGAAAACCGGCCCTTGATCCAGGGGAAGAGAGAGAGCGCCATGGCTGCCATCGCGTTCAGAACGCCAAGCGTGCATCCGAAGAACAGCGCGCTCCCGAGCCTGTGGATGAACGAGGTCAGATACGGGTCGTCCGGCCTGACCAGAGGCTCCATTCCCGAAGAAACGAAGAGCTGCATCTGCGAGGAAAGGAGCCTGGCATGGCCGCTCACCAGAATGAAGCCGAACAGGGTCAGGAGGACGATGCAGAAGAGCGTTCCGATGAACGAGGCCCTGAACCACTGGGTGAGATCCCTGTGATCGGTGAGGCAAAGGAAAGACCGGCCCGTCTTCTCGGCCCCGGGTGCATGCTCCTCGTTTTCGAATGGCCCGGCTTTGGCTGTCACGTCTACTTCAATGACTGACCGACTTTCGCGGCCTTCTCTGAGTTTTTATACTGCTTGAGAAGGGTGTCGATCTGCACTGACGACTTCACGCTCTTTCTGCCCCGAACAGCCTCCACGTCCGACCGGGATATCCACACATTCTTGAAGTTCTTTTCCTGCTTGGTGAACTCGATGAAATTGGCAAGCGCGTCGTCGCAGACATGGGTGAACCTCCGGTTGTCGTGAAAGGCGACGTCCCTGATCTTTTCCACCGTGTCCTTGTCCAACCTCATGACATAGCGGATCCGCTTTTCCGAGGTGTCCGCGCGGGGGCCGACATAGCGTTTTTTCTGCCGCGAGGGAATGCTCCCCCCGTATTCGGACTCTTTCTTGAAGATGTATGCATCAAGTGCCGCGCCTACGAAATCGACCATCGCGATGTTGAGCATGCGTGATATGACTCTGAGTTCGTTGAGATTATTCGGCTTGAAGTACATCATAAACCGTGATGAACCGTTGTTGTCTCTAGAATTCATCGATGCTCCTCCTGGATGCTTCCGGAACAGCCCTTCCCCCCGCTCTCACTCGGAGTATCGCTCCGGTCGCTCCCGGAGCCGAATCCTGGGTGGAGTAGAACGGTAAGCACCTCATATTTCCATAATTTCTTTTTCTTTGTCGGCAAGCAACGCATCGATCTGTTTGGTGTGGTCGTCGGTGAGCGACTGGACTCTGTCCTGACCGAGCTTCAGCTCGTCCTGGCTGATCTCCTTGTCTTTCTCCAGATCCTTGAGCATGGCGTTGCCGTCTCTGCGGTGGTTGCGGATCTCCACCCGGTAATCCTCGGCCATCTTCTTCACCATCTTCACGAGGTCTCTGCGCCGTTCCTCGTTCAGGGGGGGGATGGGGATACGGATGATCTTGCCGTCGTTGGCCGGGGTGAGTCCGAGCTCGGATTTGAGAATGGCTTTCTCGATGGCGCTGATGGCGCCCTTGTCCCACGGCTGGATGGTGATGAGCCTCGGCTCCGGAACAGCGAGGGTGGCCAGCTGCTTCAATGGGGTCGGCGTCCCGTAGTAGTCCACCATGATGCCGTCAAAGATCCCGATGGAAGCCCTTCCCGTCCTCACCTTCTGCAGGGCCTGCTTCATGGCGGACACGGTTTTGTCCATATCCTTTTTCACTTCATCGAGCACTTCGTTCATCATACCCTGTCCCTCCTTGCAGTAACGACTGAGCCGATCTTCTCTCCCGCAAGCATCCCTGTGAGGTTCCCCGGGGTTTTGATATTGATAATGCGAACGACGAGACCGTTGTCACGGCAAAGGCTCGTGGCGGTCAGATCCATCACCTTCAGCTGCATCCGGAGCACCTGGTCATAATCGATTTCGGGATAGAACACCGCATCCGGGTGCAGGACCGGGTCCTTGTCGTAGATGCCGTTGACCTTGGTTGCCTTGACCAGGGCTTCGGCCCGGATCTCCAGCGCGCGCAGCGCCGCAGCGGTGTCCGTGGTGAAATACGGGCATCCGGTGCCTCCGCCGAAGATCACCACCTGCCCCTGGTCGAGATACTGCCGGGCCTTTGCCGCATTGAACGCCTCAGCGACAGTGGGGACGGCGAACGAGCAGAGCACGCTGCAGGCGGCGCCCGAGCGCTCCAGCACGTCTCTGAGGGCGAGGGCGTTGATGAGCGTGGCGAGCATGCCTATCTGGTCTGCGCTCACGCGGTCGGAAGCGACTGCGGAATCCTGCCCCCGGAAGATGTTCCCGCCTCCGACCACGATGCCGATCTGTACACCCATCCGGGACGCTTCGACGATCCCCTGCGCGATGAGGTCGAGGGTGCCCGGATCAAACCCGTATCCCCTGTCCCCAGCAAGGGCCTCGCCACTGAGTTTGAGGAGAATACGCCTGTACAGGACCGACACTTTTTAGATCTCTTCTCCCAGCTGATACCGCGTGAAACGTTTCACCACGCACTTTTCACCGGTTTTGGCCATGAGCTCGTCCAGAAGCTGCTTGATGGTCTTGTCCGTGTCCTTCACAAAAGGCTGGTCGAGCAGACAGCGCTCGGCATAAAACTTGGTGAGCCTTCCCTCGATGATCTTCTCGATCACCTTTTCGGGCTTGCCCGATTTGAGCGCCTGCTCCTTGAGGATCTCCTTCTCTTTGTCCAGCACGTCGTTGGGAACATCGTCCCGGCTCACCCAGTCCGGGTTCGCGGCGGCGATGTGCATGGCAACGTCTTTGACGAAGGCGACGAAATTCTCCGACTTGGCGACAAAATCGCTCTCGCAGTTCACCTCCACCAGAACGCCCACTTTGCCGCCCAGGTGGATATAGGATGAAACCATTCCCTGGGAGGCCTGCCTTCCGGAACGCTTGCCGGCCACCTCGATACCTTTTTTCCTGAGATATTCAACGGCCTTGTTGAAATCACCGCCGCATGCCTCGAGGGCCTTCTTACAATCCATCATCCCTACGCCGGTCTTGTCTCTGAGTTTTTTGACATCTGCTGATGTGATCTGCACCTTTAAACCTCCCTTGGCTATTCGGTGAGTTTTTCTTCGTCGCTGGTTTCAGCGCCGGCGGCTTCTTCGGTTTCAGGCCCCGATTCCTGTACGGGCTCCTTCTTCCTGCTCTTGCCTTCCTTGACGATGATCTCTATCTCGCCCTCCAGGCCCTTACCCAGGGTTTCTCTGGGAGCGGCTTCCTCTCCGGCCGGAGCGCCTTGAGGCGCTTGCTCTTCCGGGGCCTCTTTCTGGAGCTTGTCCACGTACAGGGCGGTGCCTTCGTGCACGGCGTCGGCAACCTTGGAGCTGAAGAGCCTGATAGCCCTGATGGCGTCGTCATTGCCCGGAATGACATAGTCGATGAGGGTCGGGTCGCAGTTGGTGTCCACAATGGCTACGATGGGGATGCCCAGCGTCTTTGCCTCTCTCACCGCGATGTACTCCCGCGAAGGGTCGACGATATAGAGGATGTTCGGCAGCGTCTCCATGTTCTTTATCCCGTGCAGCGAGCGCTCAAGTTTGATCTTGTGGCGCTTCATGCTGATCTGCTCCTTCTTGGGATAATCCTCGATGGTTCCGTTGTCGATGATGTTCTCGAGCCATTTGAGCTTATCGATGCTCTTGCGGATGGTCTGGAAGTTGGTGAGGGTGCCGCCCAGCCACCGGTAGTTCACGTAGTATGCGCCGACCCGCGAGGCCTCTTCCTCGATCGCATCCTGTGCCTGTTTTTTGGTGCCGACGAAGAGCACCTTGCCTCCGTTCTCGGTGACCTCGCGGATAAAGTCGCACGCCTTCTCGAAGAGCTTCTCCGTCTTCTGAAGGTCGATGATATGAATGCCGTTGCGCGATCCGAAGATGTAGGGTTTCATCTTGGGGTTCCATCTCGGCGTCTGATGCCCGAAATGCACCCCTGCCTCTAAAAGCTGCTTCATTGTTACTACTGCCATATGGCGTCCTCCTGGTTTTTCCTCCGTCCTGCAGGACCGATCCTTCCGAAAGAAGGACACCACTGATCCTGCTGTTTTCTTGGACGTGTGTTTTGGTGAGCCCTTTATCACACAAGGTCCGCGGTTTCAAGGCCTGAATATTCCAATAAGCGAAATATTTTTCACATGCTGGCACTTCTACTTGAAAAGTGGAGCCAGTTGCTTGAATTGCAGTGTCCCTGCCTTTTCCAGAAGCATGAACGCGATCATCTCGGTCGAATAGACCAGCGACCCGGCTCTCCTCATCTCGTGAAGCGCCTCGTTGCGGTCGGATTCTCTGCGAGAGCATACGGCGTCGCTTGCAACCACTACGCGGTATCCGGCCATGAGGAGGTCGATTACGGTCTGGAAGACGCAGACGTGAGCCTCGATCCCCATCACAATGACTGTCTTTCGCGCAATGGCCTCGATACGCTCTCTGATGGCCGTATCGCGGCAGCAGCTGAAGAACGTCTTCTCGAAGAGGGGAAGTCCGCGAATCCGCCCGCCGATCTCCGGGACGGTTCTTCCCAGCCCCCCGGGGTATTGTTCGGTTACGATGAGCGGTATGTCCAGGGTCTTTGCCGTCTCCAGGAGGATCCGGCTGTTGCGGAGGAGCGCAGCCCCTGTGCTCTGCTCCATGACGGCGAACAGCTTCTCCTGGATATCGATGACCATCGCCATGCAGTCATCGGCGTGCAGCAGGAATGAATTCATGTGCATTTCCCTGATCATGAGCGTATTGCCAGTTCCATAATACAAAAAAGGCGCCGTATGCAACGCCATTTCATGCGAACGCCTCGGGGGGCGGGGAAGAGAGCGGAGAAAAGGCTCGGAACAATGGGGCGCTGGCCGGGGAGTCGCTTCGAATTTTTCTTGGGAAGAGAAGTGGTCTCTTGTTCCTTGCTTGTCCCGTCACTCGGATGATATCTCTTCAGCTCGACCTGAAGGGATTTCCTGCCCAAACTCCCCTTGAAGGCACCCGCTCGGGCAGGCTGAGGAGAGGATACAGGGGATGACCGAACAGCTCTTTGATGCCTCGCGCACGGCCTGAAGGGGCGCCTCATTTTGAAGGGTCAGAAGACAAATGGATAAGCGGCGGCATAAAACAGGGCGGGGATGAGATTTCCCACCCGGATTCTCGTGAGATCGAGGAGATTGATGCCGATGCCCAGGATGATCATGCCCCCGGTCGAGGTAATGGCGGCGAGTGCGCCGGGATCCTGCAGGAAGGCCAGGTGAGAGGCGATGAGGGTGAGCCCCCCCTGGACCACGAGAACGGACAGGGCGGAAAATGCCACCCCGATGCCCAAGGTGGATGCCAGGGCAACGGACGCCACGCCGTCCAGAAGAGACTTCAGGTAGAGGGTGCTCCCATCACCGGTGGTCCCCTCCTGAATACAGCCCACGATCATCATCGCTCCGGTGAGATAGAGGACCGAGGCGGAAACGAAACCCTGAACAAAAGTGGCGGATTCCGAACGGAACCGCTGTTTGAGGCGTTCCCCCACCCACGCGACCCCGTCTTCGATGCGGAGTGCTTCGCCGGTGATGCCTCCCAGGAGCAGGCACGCGACCATGGGAATGAGATCGTCGACCGAAAGCGCCATCTTCAGGCCGATCACCACCACCGCCAGCCCCAGGGCGTGCATGAGAGTTCCCCTGAGTCTTTCCGATATGCGGCTGCCTGCAACCAGCCCCACCGCCGCTCCGGCCGCGACCGCCGACGCATTCACCAAGGTTCCCGTCACGTTGTGCCCCTTCTTTCGATATGCCACCACGTTTCTACAGAAAATGCCGGCGCCGGGTCAACCTCAAAGATTTTCCCCAAGGCCGCCGGCCGCATGGGGATCCGGCTGCGTATCCCGTGCCCGATGCTTCTGCCGGCGGCCTGCCGTCATATCCTATTGACAAGCCCTCCCTTCAGACTTACATTTTCCTTATGGATACCCAATACCTACCAAACCCTGCTGACCGCGAAGAAAGGATAAACAGGATCAGAGACCTCCTGCCGGACAGCGAGCGGGTGGTTGAGGAGCTTGCGGATTTTTTCAAACTCTTCGGGGATTCTACCCGCATCAAGATCCTGCTCGCTCTGGGCGCGTCGGAGTTCTGCGTGGGTGATCTTGCGGAGCTCCTGCGGATGAGGCATTCCGCGGTTTCGCACCAGCTCAGGACCCTGAACCGTTCGCGCCTCGTCAAATCGCGCAAGTGGGGCAAAAACGTGTATTATTCCCTGAACGACAGGCACATCAAGAATGTGCTCATGCAGGGGTTCGAACACATACGGGGATGACAGGCCCCCTGCCCCCGTCCGCCCCTTGTGCCGGGAATATGTCTCCAGTTCCTTTCCGATAAAAGGGTATTTTCTCCTGGTCGACGGTTTTCAGGTTCCTGAAAAGATACTTGATATTTCCCTATAGTGTACCGATATGGATTTACCAGCATACGACTGGGCAGGTAATAGCCATTCATGATTAATGTAATACCATATGACGATCCAGACCAGGCCTTGAGAATACGCCGCTTCTTCATGGCGCTCGCGTCTTACGTCATGTGGATGTTCATCATTTTCTACTGCTATTATCAGGGCTGGTTCCGCATTTCACTGGCCGGAACCATTCTGATCTTTGCAATGATCCTTCTCATGAATCTCTGCATTTACCTCGTCTTCCGTACCGGGCTGAACAAAAAGTTCAAGGATCCGAGCCTCACGATGCTCCAGATGATCCTGGCAACATTCTGGTCGATGGTCGTGGCGTATTATACTGACGAGGTTCGAGGAATCCTCCTTCTGCTTTACCTGGTGGTTTTCATTTTCGGCGTGTTCAGGCTCAGGCTCCGTCATTTCCTTATTCTTTCGCTCTATGCACTCACCGGATACGGATATGTGATCATGCTGCTGCTCGCGAACCATCCGGACAAGATAAATTTCCAGGCCGAAGCCTTGTACTGGGTCGTGCTCGCCACCGTCCTTTCCTGGTTCGCCGCCATCGGAAGCTATATCAACCACATCCGGAAAAAGCTGGCCGTTGCCAATATCGAGCTGAGCCGCGCGAACGAGAGGATCGAGCAGTACGCCATACACGACGAGCTCACCGGTGTCTACAACCGGCGGCAGCTGCTCAGGATCATCCATCGGGAAAAATCGCTGGCGGACCGGGGTGAGCAATCGTTCTCCCTGTGCATCTTCGACCTGGACGATTTCAAGCGGGTCAATGACACTTACGGGCATCTGGCCGGGGACATGGTGCTCAGAAACCTCATCCGGACGATCAGGGAGAATGTCCGCGAGCAGGATTATGTCGCCCGCTACGGCGGGGAAGAATTCGTGGTGATCCTTGCGTACCCTGATCTCAAGGAAGCCCTTGTCTGTGCCGAGCGCATCAAGGATCTCGCAGCGGAGTTGAGCTACCCCGGACTCCCTGAAGACTTCCGGATCACTATCTCCATGGGGATCACCCGATACGTGCCTGTCGAGTCCATCGACGCCCTCATCTCGCGTGCCGACACCGCTCTCTACCAGGCCAAGACCAGCGGCAAGAACAAGATTGTCGTGATGGAGTCCAGCAGCTCCAGGTCGAGTGCACTGCAGGCCTTATAGGTATTTCAGGAGATCTCCGGGCGCATCGAGGATCACGCAAGCACCGCTCAAGATGAGTTTTTCCGGTGCCTGATATCCCCATGAAACCCCTAAGGGCGTCATCCCAGCTCTTTTTCCCGTTTCCATATCGATATCCGAGTCTCCCACGAATATCATTTCTTCAGGGGTGAGACGCATGTCTTGCGCAATCTCCAAGGCGGCGCGCGGATCGGGCTTCCTGGGCTGTCCGGCAGCCAGTCCCCTCACCTGAAAGAAGCTCGAGCCTCCCAGAAGAGACCTCACCATCAGCTTGGTGAACGAGTCGAGCTTGTTCGACAACACGGCACACAATATCTTCCTGCAGGCAAGACCGGCGAGCATTTCCACAACGCCGGGGAAAGGTCGCGAGGTCGCCGCCCATCTCATGCCGTACTCTTCCCTCATGGCGGCAACGACCGACGAGACCGTACCGTCGTCGCGTCTCTCCCGGGGCACCGCACGTCTGGCCAGAACATCTATGCCGCCGCCGACCATCAGCCGGTAGTCGTCACTGTCATGCAGAGGGAACCCATGGCGGGAAAGCGCGGCGTTCATCGAATCGGCAATGTCGGTGAGCGTATCGAGCAGTGTGCCGTCGAGATCGAAGATAACCCCCTTTTTCCCCTTCATGCGTCTCCGCTCCTTCGTCTCATTTCGCGGTCGTGTTCTTCCGGCGATCGTTCACTGATACCACAGATCCGGCGAAAAAGGGCAGCCTGTTTTCATCGGCCCGGGGCATATGCCGATCGGTATAGGGGTTTCCAATCGGCGGGCAAACCCGTCTCCATGAATCGTCAGGATTGTCGGCTGAGCGGACGCATCCTCGGGCCGCGGGATCATCGGGCAGGGCGGTACGTGTGCGAGGTGCCCGGTCACCGGGCGATGGCGATCCGTCCGAGTGCCAAGTGTAACCTCAGGCGAATTTTCGATACCGCGCCATGGCCAGCACCATCTGAATCGCACCCTCGATGGTGTGCGCGACCGGCACTCCGTTGATCTCAAACCCCTCGATGAGCATCCGGTATTTTTCGAGCCTCGGCAGATAGGCGATCATGGGTTTGCCTGCCTGCCGGCTGACGATGCTCAGCCGGGCCCCCAGGTCCGAGGAGAGACCGGGCGCATAGGGAAGGAGAAGCATGACGAGGCATTCGACCTCCTCGAACGACCCGATCACCCGCGCCGCCTCGACATAATCGTCGTCAGTCGAGCTGCCCGTGAGATCCACCGGATTGGTGCACGTCGCAATCGAAGAGATGGCGGGCTTCAGCCGCTTGCGGATCATATCCTGCTCGATCCGTGAAAACGTCGGCACCGTGAGGCCGTACTGGAAGCAGAGATCGGTTGCGAGCGCGCCGTGTCCGCCGCTTAAGGTTATGATGCTCACGTTTCCGTGTATCGGGGTCTGATACGC
>DCDF01000222.1 GCA_002316295.1 Syntrophaceae bacterium UBA1062
GCCACATCCCAGTTCTTCATCAATACCGTTGACAATGCATTCCTCAACTTTAAGTCAAAGACTATCAGCGGATGGGGATACTGCGTGTTCGGCAGGGTCGTCGAGGGCATGGACACGGTGGATGCGATCGAGAGCTTCCCCACGGGTACATCCGGGATGTACAGCGATGTGCCTGTGAGCCCGATCGTGATCAGGAAAGCTTATGTTGAGAAGGCTTCGGGCGCGTAGCGCTCCAGAGGCCTCGACGTGGCGGCGAAGAGGCGGATGATCCGAGGCGGGTCGTCCTCACGGTCCGCCGCCCTGCCGGATGATGCAGTGTACGCGCTAGCCGCTGTAGCGCGATGAAATCACGCTTCAGACATGAGAGGTGAGTTTGGACCGTCCCCGAAAAAGGGCTGTCGTTTCCTGGGCGCTGTATGACTGGGCGAACTCCGCGTTTGCTACGACCATCATCGCCGGATTCTTCCCGATCTTTTTCAAGCAGTACTTAAGCGCCGGGGTGGACACCGCCGTGAGCACGGCCCGGCTCGGACTGGCCAATTCCATCTCGGCGATCGTGATCGCCCTGAGCGCCCCTTTCCTGGGTGCAATCGCGGACAGGGGCACCTCACGAAAACGCTTCCTGATGTTCTTTGCCATTATGGGCATAACGGCCACCTCCGCCATGTCCCTCGCTTCGCAGGGGTCCTGGGTCATCGCCGTGTGGCTCTACCTCTTTGCATCCATAGGATTTTCGGGCGGCAATGTGTTCTACGACTCGCTGCTGCCCGGCGTGGCCCCGGAAAACCGGGAACACTTCGTATCCTCCCTGGGATTCGCCCTCGGCTATCTCGGCGGTGGGGTGCTCTTCGCAATCAATGTGTGGATGACGCTCAGGCCATCTTTCTTCGGATTCACCGACGCATCACAGGCGATCCGCTTTTCTTTTCTGAGCGTGGGCCTGTGGTGGGCCCTTTTCACCATTCCACTCATCATCTTCGTGAAGGAGCCCCGATCGATCTCGGCTGCTCGCGGCAAAGACATGGTCATCGGGGGGTTCCGCCGTATCAGGAGCACATTCCGCGAGATCAGACATCTGCGGATGATCTTCCTCTTTCTCATAGCATACTGGCTTTATATTGACGGCGTGGACACCATCATCCGGATGGCGGTCGACTACGGGCTCTCTCTGGGCTTCGAGGCGAAAGACCTCATCCTGGCTCTGCTCATCACCCAGTTCGTGGGTTTCCCCAGCGCTATCGCATTCGGTTATTTCGGGCAGAAGGCGGGGGCGAAGAAGGCCATACTGGCCGCTATCTGCGTCTATCTCTTTATCTCCGTCTGGGGGGCCTTCATCCGAAGCAAGGAAGAATTCTACCTGCTCGCCGCGATCATAGGACTCGTACAGGGAGGCATCCAGGCCCTTTCCCGGTCGTTCTACGCCCGGATCATCCCCAAGGGCAGGTCCGCCGAGTACTTCGGATTCTACAATATGCTGGGCAAGTTCGCTGCGATCATCGGACCTGTGCTGATCGGGCTGACCGGTCTACTGGCCAGGTCGCTCGGCATAGGCGGCACCCTCGCCACCCGGTTGAGCATCGTTTCCATCTCTGTGCTCTTCCTCTCTGGCGGCATCCTCTTTCTATTCGTGGATGAGGAAAAAGGCAGGCAAGAGGCCGCCCGCCTCGGCGCGCAAGAGACTGGAGGATGAATAGCCCGTGAAATTCATTGTCCTGCTCATCGATGCGCTGAACCTCATCCGCAGAGTGGATGCCGCGCGTCGCAACCATGCGGGAAGCCCCGCGGGGTCATCCGTCGACGCATGTGCGCAGTCGCTCACGCGAGCGGTGAACGAATGCGCCCCTACTCATGCGGTGTGCGTTTTCGAGGGCACTGGCACGAGCTTCAGGACTGAGCTGTATCCGGGCTACAAAGCGGGCCGATCCCCTATGCCCTCAGATCTTCAGCGGGACATACCCGCAATCAAACAGGCTTTTTTGAACATGGGGATAGCGTCCGTCGAAAAGGACTGCGTGGAGGCGGACGACGTCATTGCGACGCTCGCATCGAAAATAGAGGCGGCGCGTGGCTGTGCGGTCATCCTTTCCACGGACAAAGTGTTCCTTCAGCTCCTCTCGGACTCAATCCGCGTGCGAGACCACTTTGCCAGGCATTATCTCGATCAGGCATACGTTCGCGACAAGTTTCAGGTCGAGAGCGCTCAGATGGCGGATCTCCTTGCGCTCGCCGGAGACCCGACGAACAATATTCCAGGAGTTCCGTCAGTAGGCAGGAAAACCGCAGCGCGGCTCCTTCGCGACTATTCCTCCCTGGGGAATGTGCTGGCTCATGCGCCACAGATCAAAGGCCCGGCGGGGAAGGCCATCCGCGAGCACGGCAGCGACGCCCTGTTGTTCCTTCAGCTCACGCGCCTGAAGAAAGACATCGATCTGGGCCTGAACCTCAGGTCTTTCCGGTATCGCAGGACTTAGGGGCCCCTCGGGCGGATTGTCGCTCGAGAAAAACCCCGGACCCTGAGCCGAAGAATCGGAGGCCGCGCACGCCCCTGAGGGCGGGAGTGCTACTCGGTCCCTGAGACGACGAGCCTGCCGTGCTTGATACCCTTGATGGCCATAAGCCGGTCTGCCAGCCGCTGCAGCCGGGATGCCCGGCCCTTGAGCACGATGGTTTCCAGACAATTGCTGTGGTCCAGGTGTATATGCTGGCTGGAGACGATGTTATCGGTGTAATCGTGCTGAATGTCGAGAAGCCGGTTGACCACGCCCCTTTTGTGATGATCGTAGATAATGACGATGACCCCGGCGACCTCGCGGTCCTCACT
>DCDF01000142.1 GCA_002316295.1 Syntrophaceae bacterium UBA1062
TTATTTTATTTTTCGCTTCCGATAGGAATTATGGCTCCTGCGGCGGGCGGCCGGCGGCCGCGCCGAACCTGGGATGTCTTCGACGCCACATCATGTTTGCACGGTAAGAGCAGCACGGAATCACTACACAACACGAGAGGAGCAGCTATGAAATCCGGTTTGAAGGTCAAGTTCATGATTCCAATTTTGTCATTGGTCATCATCTGTCTCGGCATCGGCTCGATCATGATCTTCAACTCGTCCCGGTCGGCTCTTCAGCAGACCGTGAACGAGCAGCTCATGAACATCGCAGACTCAACGGGCCAGCTCATGGGCAGCTGGCTCGACAGCGCCAGGCTGAACGTCCAGCTGTGGGGAAGCGACTACGATGTCAAGTCCTTCCTGATGGACTCCGGAGGCAAGCCTGGTCTACAGGAAGCCGTCAACGCCCGGCTCAGGGAAATCAACACCCAGTATCCCTATTTCGAGCTCATCAATGTCGTGAATACCCGGGGAGATGTCGTTGCATCGTCTGACCCCTCGGTGATCGGGAATTACTCGGTGACCGACCGGCCCTACTTTCAGGATTCGCTCACCGGCAAAGTCACCCTGACAGACGCCATGCAGAGCAAATCGACGGGAGAACCCGTATTCGTGGTTTCGTCCCCGGTCAGAAACGGCTCCGAGATCTGCGGCGTGATCTTCGGAGCGGTCAAGCTCTTCGCCTTCAGCGAAAAGTTCATCGACCCTGTCTGTGTGGGCCAGAGCGGCTATGCCTACCTCTGCAACGGCGAAGGACTCACCCTTGCCCACCGCGACAAGCATACCGTCTTCAACCTCAGCATCGGCGACACCGACTTCTTCAGGCGCATGCACGGAAAGGACAGAGGCTATATCGAATACGACTTTCGGGGTACACCGCAGATGGTGGCCTTTGTGAAGAACGGAATCACAGGCTGGTATCTTGGCATAGTAGCGATCGAAAGCGAGATCTATGCCCCGGTCAGGCATCTCGCCTACATCAGCCTCACCGTCGCTCTGGTCATCATCGCGCTTCTGGTCGGCACGATCGCCCTTCTCACGGGAAAGCTCATCATCAACCCCATCAGGCTCGTCTCCAACGGCCTGAAGGAGGCAGCGGAGGGCGACGGCGACCTGAGCCTGAGGATTGAGGTCCAGAGCAAAGACGAGGTGGGCGAGCTGGCGCACTGGTTCAACGCCTTTATCAACAACCTGGAGAAGATCATATCCCGCGTCAAGGAGACGGCCGAGATCGTGGATTCCGGTACCCAGGAGGTGTCCGGTGGCGTGCAGGACCTTTCCCAGATGACACAGGAGCAGGCCGCAGCCATCGAGGAGGTGGCGGCGACCGTGGAAGAGATGACCTCGACTATCAAGGAAAACGCGGCGAACGCCCAGGAAGGCCGTGAAAAAACCAAGGAAATGGTCGATCTCGCCAGCCAAGGCGGCAGGATCTCGAGGGAGCTGGTGCAGGCAATGACAGATATATCCGGCGTATCGCGGAAGATCGGCGACATCGTAGTGACAGTCAACGAGGTGGCCTTCCAGACCAATCTCCTGGCCTTAAACGCCGCGGTTGAGGCCGCCCGTGCAGGGGACCACGGCAGGGGCTTCGCCGTGGTGGCGGGCGAGGTGCGGGCCCTGGCGCAGCGATCTGCCGAGTCCTCTCGCCAGATCGAGGACCTCATCAAGGATACTGTCACCAAGATCGCCGCAGGTGATGAGATGGTAAAGAAAACCGGGGTCGCGCTCGAGAAGATCGTCGTCACTATTGAGCAGCTCTCCAACACCATGGAGGAGATCGCCGCCTCATCCGCGGAGCAGGCGCGCGGGATCGATGAGCTCAACCGGGCCATCGCCTCGATCGACACGACCACCCAGCAGAACGCGTCCACGGTCGAAGAGCTGGCCTCCACATCCGAGAGGCTGCACACCGAAGCCAACGAGCTGGCATCGACCGTCAACCATTTCAGGGTGTCTTCCGACGGGCGGCGCGCTCTTGTTTCCCGGACCGTGGTCAGACAGCAGAGCCAGGCGCCCGGTCCGGCGACGCCGGCCGGAACCGCACCGCAGGTGTTACGGCAGGCCGAGCATATGGAGAACTTCGAGGAGTTCTAGCGTACTCACTCACCGGTTCGGGAGGATGTGTCCTCCTCCTCGTCCTCCCGGGCCGGGCTCATTCCGGTTTTCAGGGGTCGAGCGCCGTCTTGTCTCTTTGTCCGGTTCAGAAAACAAACAGCCCGGATAGGACATTCTGCCACATGTTATCCTGATAGTATTACATGATATTCAGAGATAGACTGATATATTTAACAATCCGGATATGGTTAATAGAACATCAGCTCTCTTCCAGTACTACTATGGGAACTGAAGGCATCGCACACCAGAAGGACCCTTCTCTGAAGAAGAGAAGACGGGCGGACACTGGAAGAGAGCGGTGAAACGCCCCGGCGGTCAGGAGATCACGGGCTGAAGGATATATGGCGATAGAGGATTGGATTCATGCAAACGAAACCCCCTTGGGCGCGGCTCGAGGGGGTTTCGCTTTTCCGGTTTGTCCTTTCATGTGAACCGTCCGTCGGAGCGAACTGTCTTCGACGCTCCGCGCGCCTTTTCGAGCCATCCCGTGGAATCGGCCGGATGATCGTCAAAATCCGGCACATAGGGTTTAATATCGAGCAGGGGCGTGCCATCGAGGATATCAACGTTTTCAATGGAAAGCACCGGCCCGTCGATCTTATTGAGCTTCACTACGGATATTCCCACAGGGTTCGGCCGCCTGGGGGCGCGGGTTGCGAACACCCCGTGCCGGTCGGTGTCCATGAACGGTGTCACGACGAGGCTGTATCCGATGCTCTGGTGGAAATGGTAGATGAGGTAGATGTGGGAGAACCCATCAAGATCCTTGAGCCCCTCTGCGAATTCGGGAAAGATCTCGACCGTGCCCTTCACGCCGGCCGCTCCGGAGGGCTGGACGGGCATTCCCTTCGCCTCCTTGAACGGGCTGTGAATCACTCCGATTGGGTTATATTCGATTTTCATATCTTCCTTTTCCATATTATGCCGGCATGATTGCCGGGACGACAGATGATAATCGAAGTAGCACGAATCGTAGAGGCAGCATACCGAAATCTTCATGAGGTATGCTGATTGCGCGTGGTTCTTGCTTTCTTGCCCGCGCCGTATACTATCATACTTGAACCGATGATCCTTAAGAGAGGATGTCCGCCGTATCGAGCAGCGGAGCCCTGCAGCGAAAATGTCACTGAAAGTATGCGGCAGGCTCCTTTCTCCGCTTGTATGATGAGGAGAAAAGGAGGGTCGTGGTGCAGATGTTTGCGATGAACCCCTTTCCGATAAGCTTGCCCTTCCTGAGCAGGTTTCCGGGAGATCTCGCAGGAATGATTGTTTCATTTCAGAAGGCCGCCTTCGAGAATACCTTTGAAGCAGCGGAAATGATTCAGGAGCGGGTATCGCAGGCGGTTGAATCGTTCTCTCGACAGAACCCATGGCTGCCGGAGAGCGGGAAGCTCCTGATGAGTGGATGGACCGGCGCTCTGCAAGAAGAGGGAAGGAGTTTCAGCCGCTCTGTCCGTGAAGGTTTCGAGCGCATGGAAGAGAGCCTGGCCCGAAAGGATGAGGAACAAACACCGGATGTCGTTCTGGATGTGCCGGCTCTCAATGTCGATGAAGTCCGCCTGAACGTGGACACCCTTCAGGCCCGCATCTCGCTGATGGCTGAGCTGGCGAACCTGGTTCGTATCAGCGTGGGCGCCGACGCCGAAATCGGCAAAGTGGACCTCGATATCACAGGGGCGGATGCGAAAGCCATTCTCAGGGTGAGGCTGGAGCAGGTCAACGCAATTTTCTCCCGTGCCCTTGAAACCCTTGATCGCAATCCAGACCTCATCGGAAGCCTGCTCAACCCGGTCGGCAAGTCTGCGGAGAAGACAGGAAAACAAGCCGGCCGAGCGCCGGAGAAATCCGGTGAGACCGTTCAGGATGCCCTGTTTTCAGACGGCTCACTCAAGGAGGTCGCCAAGGGGATCAACGCCCGGAAAGGGCCTGTGCAGGAAGCTCTCAGGGAAGTGAGCCGGGGAATAGACCGGGCGATTCAGGCAGAGAGCGGTGGAAAGGAGAGAAAGCAGAGGCGGTCGAAAAACAGGGAACCTGATCTTTCCGGTTGACCGGATCTCTGTTATGAAAGACCCCGCACTGTACGGATCTTTTCATCCAGCATGCCTCTCTCGATGGCAGCTCGAAGATCAGCCGGGTGGCAGGGGTTGAAAA
>DCDF01000239.1 GCA_002316295.1 Syntrophaceae bacterium UBA1062
CAGGGGCGATTTTCTTCATGTCGGTGAGGCGGACGTCATTGTCGAGAACGGCAGGCCGTCCGGGCTTCGCGTGAACAGCACCCAGGTGAAGTCGCGATACTTCATATCAGACCATTCGGCAGACGAACATGCTCGGGGAGGGTTCGTGTTCTATGGCACCTGCGTGGTAGACCGGGAGGTCATACCGGTGGGCATGGGAGACATGCTCGTGGTGTCCCCGCCGCAGGACATGAGATATCCCATGGTGCTGCTGGTCGATCGTAAAGGGGACAAGGGCATCGTCACGGTGACGACCAAAGTTCCGGCGGACAATGTGCTTACCTCCCGGACGGAGCTGCTCTCCTGGGCCATGGGTATGATTTACAAGAGGCTCAAGCAGGTGATACCCTATCTCAAGGATTATCTCATCGGCTTCGACGTCATCGATCCGTTTACGGACAACTCCACCAGACCGTGGTTCAAGTATGCGGATGAGGTCCGGGTTCCCTGGTATGTTTCGGCAAAGCGATATATGAAACAGGGTAATAATGTATTTACGTGCAATAGCATGCAGTATGGATGGCTTGATATGGAGGGGGAGGTTCTCTGGGGAATATGCATGGCAAATGCAATACTCATGGATCTGAACAGGTCGGACCTCATCACGAGCAGGATGGCGCGCATGACGCGGGTGTAACCCTGATCGAGCTGCTGGTGGTCCTGGTCATCGTGTCCATCATGGCGGCCATGGCCCTGCCGGATATCAGCGCGTTCTCATCCGGAAAAACATTGAATCAGCAGGCCGACCGGATCGAATCCCTCTTTCATCGTGCACGGTGCCTGGCAATGGAGCACGGGTATCCGTGGAGAGTGGAGTTCGATCCTGGTGAAGGAACCTGGATCTGCTATGGCGATGCAGACGGCGATTCCCTCTTGGATCCCGCAGAGCAGCGCATCGGCCCCGAAAGGCTGGAAGGAAAAATATCTTTCGGCTGCACCGCACACAGAGGGCCGAACGACACGTCGATTCCCGTAGACGGCATCAGCTTCGCCAACAACCGCGTCAGTTTTTCTCCGATGGGATGCTGCAACTCCGGGAGCCTGTATCTGAGAGCTGATGACCGGTCGGTAGCTCTCAGGGTGATGCCCGCATCCGGCGTGGTCAGAATCTGGGGATATCGCGGAGAATGGAGGGTGGTGAAATGAACAGGGGGTTCAGTCTCCTGGAGGTCATGATCACACTTGTCGTAATCATGCTGGTCTTTGTCGCATCGGCTCGGATATCGGTTGTAACCGCCCAGTCCGGCCGCTACTCCGAGGCCCTCACTGCTGCTTCGGTTCTCGGGCATACCACACTGGTGCGGCTCAAGGGTCTTCCCTGCGAATCTCCTGACCTGGAAAGCGGCTGGCATCAGGACCCGGAGAACCCAATCGAGTACGGCCCGGGTCAATACTACCGGTTCTGGCAGGTCAGTGCGGCAGCCGAAGGCATAAGATCTGACGTTCATGTAGCATGGGACGAAGGCATGCGACAGGAGGCGAGGAACTTCGGATCGTTTGTCGAGCTGGAGCAGAGCGGGTGCCCGCACATTTCATTGAGCGGCATCATACGCTGAAGAGATGCCGCATCGAAGACCTGGGAAATGCCGGAAGTATTTTTGCGCTATGAGTTGCCGGATACCTGGGGAAGCGGCTCCACTGCGCTCAGAGGCCTGCGCTCCTCGCGGACCATCTGGCAGTGCCCGTCGAAGATGACGCCGTTCTCGATGACCAGTGAAGAGGTCTTGACATTGCCGAACAGCTTTCCGCCCGCCTTGAGCTGCAGGCTCTTGTCCGCGTGGACTTCTCCGTGCATCTCTCCGTGGATGATGATGGTGTCTGCGTGGATCTGCGCATTGACCTTGGCCGTATCGCCGATGATAACCACGCCGTCGGCATCCACCTCGCCGGTGAAGACTCCGTCTATTCTTACTGTTCCCGAGAACTTCAGCACACCTTCGAAGGTAGTGCCGTTGCCGAGCATTCCTACAATATCATCCGCCTTCAGTTTGTCTTTTCTCATAAGCATTATGCCCCTCCCAAGGTGTTGCTGAATGTATATCAACCGGACAGCAAAAACGTTATGGCAAGCATCTGGAGTCGCTCTCCGGATTGAGCGTGTCTCTTGTCAGCCCCACTGACATCAAATCATATTCAGGCACGGTGCAGGCAGAGGTATACAGAGATAACGAGGAAAAAGATGAATGCCGTGACGTGGGGGACATTCGTTACTATGTACTGTATGTCCTGAAATATGCTCATGCGCATCGCTCTGCAAGATGCAGGCCAGCCGGTAACCTGCTGATTATTCTCAGTACCGGCCGTCCGTCTGTTTTGAAGATGCATCACCTGATGATGAAATGGGTTTCCTTCTCGTAATCTCTCTTTCTTGCCGGGAAACGATTTTGTAACCCGCCTTCGCCGTCATGAGCCAAAGAAAGCTCGGTGATGGCCGCCAGGAAGGCTTCGAATATATAAGAGTAAAATCAAAAGGTTGACCGGTGTGTGGCTGAGAAGTCACGATGGCGGCGAAAAGAGCACTTTTTCAGGAGCCCGCAGAGCCGGCCAGCGGCATGACATCATCCTCTGCCGCTGCGGTAGATGTTGATCCGGCTCAGGGCTTCATGCGCCTGCCTACTGGTTTCGGGAGAAGGATTCAGCTCGAGTGCGGCGAGGAGATACTGATAGGCTGCTGTGGGCTGGCCCTGTCTGAGCCGCATGAGTCCGAGTGAGAGATAGGCGTCGGCCAGCCGGTCCGAGTTTCTGTGGGTCGACACGCACTGCTTCAGGATGCGCGAGGCGGCAACCGGATGGCCTGTATCGTCAAGCCATCGGGAGAGAACAACGCATTCGTCCGGTGTCAGACCGGCGACCTCCGATCTGTCCATTTGTGCGAGGATCTCGATCGCGTCCGACAGATGATTTCTCGTCATGGCCGATCTGATGGCCGACAGATTGGACTCCCCGGTAAACCGCGGCCGCGCTTCACGCTGTAATCCGTCCTTTTCCGGCCGCAGCGCCCTGTCCTGCCACGGCCAGTGCCAGGAGAATCTCTCGCCGGCCAGAGCGATGGCGAGCCCTCCCAGAAAGCCGCCGATATGAGCGCCGTAGGCGACCGACGACTGTGGGCCGATGAGCAGGGGCAGCAGATTGTCGATGATGATGAAGAAGCCCAGGACCAGCCGGGCGGGCAGCAGGAAGACATCGACGTAAAAAGGGATGAGTGCGACGAACACCTTGATCCTGTTGCGGGGGAAGAGCAGAAAATACACCCCGAGCACCCCGGAGATTGCCCCGGAAGCACCGACGAGCGGTATCATTGACGATCCTGCGAAAAAGGAGAAGAACCAGGTGGCAACGGCGCCGGTCGCAAGGTAGGAAACAAGAAACCAGATCCTGCCCAGGACGTGCTCGACGTTGTCGCCGTATATCCACAGAAACAGCATGTTCCCCGCAAGATGCAGGAGCCCGCCGTGGAGAAACATGCTGAAGAAGAGGTCGCTCAGCTCCGGGGCCCCGGGCTTGTATCCGTGGACAAAGGTGAACAGATCATAGGCACTGATCTGATCGAGAACCTGCCGGAGAGAAATCCCGGATGGAAGATGGGGCACTATGGCTCGGAGATATTCCTGCAAAAGGGGATCGGCCCTGTCGATGCCCTGGAAAGACAGCGGAACGGTGATCAGGATATAGATCAGGATATTCGCCGCCATGAGGGTCCACGTCATCCATGGGGTGAAGTTCTTGGGATTCGGGGTGTCTCCTATGGGGAAGAACATGTCTTCTTCTCAGGCTCCTTGTCTGTAGTTACGCTACCCGTACTGATACTATTATGCTCCAGGATATCGGAAAAAACATTATCTTCACAGAAGAAAAGATGCCGGCATGCTGCCTTTGGATTCTCGAGCCGCGCCCGGACTACGGTAAAGCTCGGGAGACGGAAACAGTAATCAGCCGTGAAATCAGGGCCCGTTGCGGTCGAGAAAGGCCGCTACGAGGGTATTGGTCTCTGTAGGATACTCCTCATGGGCCGAGTGCCCGCATGTTCTGAAGACAAAAGATCTCGAGTTTTTCAGAAGAGCTTCGAAGCGTCTGAGCAGCCCAGCATCGAGATACCGGTCGTTCTCGCCCCAGATGATGAGCGCGGGATGCTCGAGCCCGGGAAGAGCCTGCTCTGTAACCGACCAGTCCTGGCTCCGGGCGAGCTGGAGCTGGAGCCTGCGGTTGTGCCTGAACGTGAGCGGCCGGTACACCTCGAGCGCCATATCTTCGGTCACCCTCTCCTGGTGAAAGAATGAGCGCATGAGCCGCTTCCTCACAGCCCGCATCGTGACAGATCTCAGGAGCAGTCCGCCGATCACAGGGTATTTCAGGAGCTCCCATTCGAGGATGTCTCTGACATTGAGACCGCTGGAGTCGATCAGAACTATTTTTTCCACCCGTCCGGGATGGAGATGCGCAAAGTGAAGCACCCATCCGCCTCCCCATGAGTGACCGAGGAAGGATGCCCGTTCGAGATCGAGCCTGTCCATGAACTCCAGGAGGACCTCCGAAGTGGTTTCGAGGCCCCTGTGGCGCACACCGTCTCGGGGCAGGGTGTATCCATATCCCGGCATGTCGAGAGCGATGACGCGGCTGCGGCGGGAGAGCGAGGGGATGTTGTGCCTGAATGAGTACAGCCACATCCCGCCCCCGTGGACAAGAATGATGGTCTTGGGGCCGGCTCCGCTTTCGAGGTAGTGAATCCTGAACGATCCGAGGTCAAGAAACCTGGAGCCGACGGTCTGCAGATAGCGGGATCGCGCCCTGTTCGTCTCCATTTGCGGTCCTATTCTCTCCATGGTGTACATGATTTTTTCTCATCATACATGATAATCGCTATCGATGCATAGACCTCTGCGGTTTCATGACAGAAGCAAAAACCGGTTCTTGTTGACACATCGGTTTGAAGGCAGGTACCTATCTGGTAAGATGAAGGCTGACATCAGCTGAGAAAGGAGTGTTTTATGTCGTGGGACCCGCGTAACCAGGGAGGCTATCAGGGGAGCGAGAAGGACATCGAAGAGGTCATCAGGCAGGCGAAATCCCAGTTCGAATCCTTCAAGAACAAAGGAAAGGGCCTCTGGACTCTGGTGATCATTCTCATCATCGCAGGCATCGGGGCGTTGACTGCGGCCTATACCGTCCAGACGGGGCACCGGGGCGTCGTCCTGAGGTTCGGGAAGTTCGCCGGCGTGGTTTCTCCGGGGCTGCATTTCAAGATCCCGTTCGGGGTGGACAGGGTGATCGATGTGCACACCGAAAAGGTGGAGACCGAGGCATTCGGTTTCAGAAGCGCGAACCCCGGTGTCAGAGCGAAGTTCCAGAAGGACCCGGAAACGGCCAAGGAGTCGATGATCCTCACCGGGGACCTGAATGTGATCGATATGGAGTGGATTGTCCAGTACCGGAGACAGGACCCGAGGAAATTTCTCTTCTCCATCCATGATCCGGTCCAGACCATCCGCGACATCAGCGAGACCGTGGCCCGGCAGATCGTCGGAGACCGAAGCTTCGATTATGTTCTCCAGAACCGCGAAGAGGTGAACCGGATTTTCCAGGACGATCTCCAGGAGATCCTGGACGGGTATGACAGCGGGATACGGATCGTGGGTGTGCGCCTTCAGAACGTGGTCCCGCCGGATGCGGTGAAGAACGCCTTCAACGAGGTGAACGAGGCTCAGCAGGAAAAGGAGCGGCTCATCAATGAGGCCCAGGAAACCTATAACCGCGAGATACCCAAGGCCAGAGGAGAGGCCGAAAGGCTCATCAATTCCGCGCGGGGCTATGCCCTCGAGCGCGTGAACAGGGCAAGGGGCGAGACCTCCCGTTTCAGCGACGTGCTCGCAGAATACCGCAGCGCAAAGGAGGTCACCAAAAAACGCCTGTACCTGGAGACTTACCAGGAGGTCATTCCCAAGGCCAAGGATGTCTATG
>DCDF01000244.1 GCA_002316295.1 Syntrophaceae bacterium UBA1062
TGAGTGCAGGGCCTACCGTGCCCGGCTTGATAAAGTCAGGCCTGTTGCCGTGCGTGACCGGTGATGTCTCGGTGAGCCCGAAGCCCTCGCACACCTTGATGCCCATGCCCAGGAAAAACTCCGCATCGGATACCGACAGCGGCCCGCCGCCGGACAGTGCGAAGCGCAGCCTGTCCATGCCCAGAGCGGCCTTGAGCTTGGAAAAGATGATCTTGTCCGCCAGGGCATACTGCAGGGCGAACAGCCCCTTTCTGGGCTTGTCTCGGCAGATGTAGGGAAGGTTCTTCTTCGCCAGGGACATGGCCCAGTTGAACAGCGCCTTCTTCACCGGCGGGGCCTCGGACACCTTGGCCAGAATCCCCGCATGGATCTTCTCGTAGAGCCGAGGCACGCTGACGATCAGAGTGGGCCTCACTTCCTGAAGATTCTGAAGTATTTTGGAGAAATCCTCCGCGAAGCACACCTTCTTGCCCGCGTTGAGCGCCGAGTAGTAACCCACGGTGCGTTCGAAGGAGTGGGACAGCGGAAGGAAAGACAGCAGCGTATGCTCTTCCTTGAAGAGCTCCGGGTCCACCGAATAGAGCTGATTGACATTCGAGATAAAGTTGTTGTGCGAGAGCATGACCCCCTTTGGGTCTCCCGTGGTTCCGGATGTGTAGATTATGGTTGCCATATCGTCCGGGTTGATGCCCTTCAGCCGCTCCTCGAACCCGGCCTTGCCGTCGAACGCGCTTCCCTGTTTCATGGCCTCCTTCAGGTCGATGACGCCTTCGACAGAAGACTTCAGGTCATCGAAGACAATGATCTCCCTGAGCCCGGGGAGCTTGTCTCTGACCTCCATGACCTTGTCCAGGTGCTCTTTCTCTCCGGTAAAGCATATCACCGAGTCCGAGTTCTCTATGATGTACTTCGCCTCCACAGCCGAGTTGGTGGCGTAGATCGGCACATTGACCGCTCCGATAGAGAGAATGGCCAGATCGGTGACCCACCACTCATAGCGGTTCGGCGAGAAAAGCGCTATCTTGTCCCCCGGCTTGATGCCCCTTGACAGCAGAAAATACCCCACCTTTCTCACCATCTCGTCCATCTGCCTCCACGAGATGTCCGTGTATACCCCCTGCGCGTTCTTGTATGCCACACACGCCTTCTCGCCGAGTTCCTGCACCCGGTTCTGAAAGATCGCCCCCATCGATGTCTCACGGTAGTTTCCCATCCGCGCACCTCCTTTTCATGCGAAACGCTTTGATTTTCTCAAGATCCGGTGATTTCTCCCCATACAACCGCGATACGATAATTATCACAAGTGATTATCCGGTTCAATCTCAAGCAGCAGCCTGATTGCCGTCCATGAGATAAGATAATTTATACCATAAAATCAATTGATTGAATGCCGCGATTATGACAGCGACGGCTCGAGGCAAAATACCGGGAGATAATATCATATGATATGAGCATGATGATACGATAAGTGTTTTTTGCCGTCCGCCACCGGAACTCGGGAACGGCTCCGGCTAGCGGTCGAGTTCTGTGCGCACCGCAATGCCGAGCTTCTCGATGAGATAGGGTTTTTTGATATACGAGCCTGCACCCAGCAGCTGGAGCTCGCGCACCCTTTGGGTCTCCGAGTATCCGCTCGCGATGATGGCCTTCTGGCCGGGATGATATTCGAGCACTCTCCGATATGTTTCGAGCCCGTCAATCCCGGGGTCCATGATCATGTCGAGAATCATGAGATCAGCGGAGTGGTCCTTCATGTATTCCACGGCTTCCTCCCCGCTGGCAAACGAGCGCACCGAGTACCCGAGCCGAGTGAGCATCTGCGTTGCGATCTCCCGCTGCACCTCCACATCATCCACCACGACCACGCTCTCTCCCCTGCCCAGACAGTTTGTCATGTCCCGGGGCTTTTCCTTCTCCGTATCGACCCTGGCTGCAGGCAGATAGAGCGTGAACGTGGTACCCTTTCCTTCCGCGCTCTCACTCTCGATATAGCCCTTGTGGTCCTGGACGGTCCCGAGCACGACCGTCATGCCCAGGCCCGTACCGCTCCTGCCCATGACCTTTTTGGTGTAGAACGGTTCGAATATTCTTTCGAGGTCTTCTTCCGATATGCCTGCCCCGGTATCTGAGACAGAGACGGCTACGTATTCGCCCTCGGCCACGATGTCATAGCCTTTGACCGGGGTGTCGAGATAGGTGTTGCGGACGCTGATGGTGATCGCGCCCCGGTCATGAATGGCCTCTGCGGCATTGGTGACGAGATTCATGATGGCCTTGGAGAGATGGAAGGGTGAGCCAATGACGGGCAGCAGATCTTCATCGCAGACCACGGAGATCTCGACATCGGGGTGTTCAGTTTCGAGCTTCATGAATTCGGGCGATTT
This sequence comes from Syntrophaceae bacterium UBA1062, assembly GCA_002316295.1. Taxonomy (GTDB): domain Bacteria; phylum Desulfobacterota; class Desulfomonilia; order UBA1062; family UBA1062; genus Phosphitivorax. The sequence continues at coordinate 2,385 of DCDF01000244.1, forward strand.
CCTGTAGTCTTCGATGATAGACCCGATGTTCACCGCCTCGGTTGTGGTTACCCCCCGGCGCGCAAGGGTCAGAAGGTCCTGGACGATCGCCGCGGCCTTCTCCCCGGACTGCCGGATGACCGAAATGGGCTTCCTCAGCGGATCATTCTCCGGGAGGTCCATGAGAATGAGTTCCGGGTAGCTGACAAGACCGCTCAGGATGTTGTTGAGGTCGTGAGCCACGCCTCCTGCGAGAGCTCCGATGGCCTCCATCTTCCTCGCCTGCTGAAGCCTGGATTCGAGTTTCTTTCGCTCTTCCTCCGCCTGGACCCGCTGAGTGATATCCCGGCAGATGCCTCTGAAACCCTGCGGATTACCCTCGTTGTCCCGCATCAGCGAGATCGAGGTCTCCACGTGGACCTTCGCCCCGTCCTTCCTGATGAGATCCCACCGGTACCCCTTGTCGTGCGTGCCTGTTCTGAAAACCCGGTTGAATACCTGGAAGGTTTTCTTCGCGCAGGCCTCGTCCATGAGCGATCGGTTGTTCATGCCCATCATCTCGTCCCGGCCATAACCGAGCATCCGGCACATGGAGTCGTTGAAAAAGGTGAAGTTCCCGCCCAGATCGACCTCATAATAGCCGTCTTGAATATCCTCCAGGATCGTCCGGTACTTTTCCTCGCTCTTCTTCAGCCTGACTTCCGCACGGAGGCGGTCGGTGATATCCCGGGCCGAGCCCCGCACCCCGATGACCTTTCCTTCTTCCTGTACGAGAGAATTCCGATATTCCAGCACTCTCACCCGTTTATCGGCGTCCAGCACGGAGATGTAACCCTCGTCCACCCCATTCCGCAGAACCCTGTCGATATACGCATCGAACTCATGCCGGTATTTCGGCTCCATGATATCCTTGATATTGATCATTCCATGATCGTCCTTCGCAAAATCCCATCCCGTTCTCCCGGCCTTGTTGGTTTCATCAATGTTCAGGCGGCCGTCAAGGTAGTGGAAATAGAGATAGTCCGACACATTGTCAAAGATATCCCGGAACCTCTTCTCACTCTCTAGCATTGCCTTCTCGGCGCGAATCCGCTCCGTGACATCGCGCGCCACGCCGAGAACGGCGGCCACCCGACCATCGCGCATGATCGGAGCAGCGCTGATCTCCCCGTATTTTCTCGTCCCGTCCTTTGCGACGAAGGCGTAGAGCGAAGACTCGGTCTTCTGCCCGGAAAAGACCTTCCGGGCGTTGTCGATGAGAGTCTGCGCATACTCGGGAGCGACGAGATTCACCTCCGGGAACGGTCTGCCGATCAGCTCGGACGGAGTATATCCCAGAAAATGCTCGATGCTCGGGGAAATGCTCAGAATAGTATAGTCCGGGGCGACGGTATAGATGACATCCGAGACAGCGGTGAAATGAAGCCGGTATTTTTCCTCGCTTTCCTCCAGGGCAAGCCGGGCACGCCTTTGCTCGGTAACGTCGCGGGCGATGCCCTGAACCCCGCTGAACTTCCCCGACTCGCCCTTCATGAGTGATACCCATGTCTCTACGAATATCTTTTCTCCGTCCTTTCGAATGACCTCGGCCTCGAAGTACAGCGGCGATCTGCCGGTGCGGTACAGATCGAGAAAGAGCTCACGCAGTCTTTTCGCTGTATTGTCATCCATGAATAGACGGTAGCTCGCGGTCCTGACTTCTTCTTCGCGGTAGCCGATCCCGCTCAGGAAGGCATCGTTGAAAAAGGTGAAGCGGCCCAAGGCGTCCATCTCGAAATAGGCTGCGCCGATTGTCTCGAGAAGGTTTCTGTATTTTTCCTCGTTTTTCTTCAGGGATTCCTGCAACCGGACATGTTCGGTGATGTCCTGGAAGGCCGCCAGAAGGTACATGCCGTCCTGCGTGGAAACAGGCTTGAGGCAAGCTTCGCAGACGACCGCACCGCCGTCGGCGCTTATGCATGCCAGCCGACCGGTTACGGCATGAGAGTTCAGGACTGCCTCTTCAGCCATCTGCCTGATCCGGCGGCCGCCGTCGGGCTCCGCCGCAAGGATATCCGGGGTAGCGTTCAGGATGTCGTGAGGATGCAAGCCAAAAAGATCCTTCACGGCCGCATTCGCGAAAAGGATCTTCCCGTCCTTGATCACGAGAAGAGCACTGGGAACGACCTGCAGAGAGGCCAGAAACAGATAGTCGAGCCCTCCCCTCATGCGCACCTGGGCTGGGTGTCCGTTTTCTCGGGCAGACTCGGCCCGATCCAGTAAACCGAATCTCAGATCTCCCGTCATAAGAGTTCACCTCAAAAAGAAAAAGAAACCATATTCATTCCCTTCGGCTCATTTACCCGAAAGGAAAAGCATAATAATTCACATTTCCCTAGCACTACCCTGCCCGGGTATCAACACAAAAATATCGAGCAAATCGGAAGCTTGTCGGGTTTTTTCCGGTATAACCGGCTCGGAGCGGAGCATGGCCCGGCTTTTTCAGGACCTATTCAGCTTTCTGAACAGATCACGGTTATTTCTCCAGATCTTCAGGAAGGCGTCGAAGAGCTCATTGTATGTGTCCGTGTTCCCGAGCGCGGGTTCAAAGGCTCTCTCGTATTCCGAGAGGCCCTAAACGTCATGCAGGGAAATTTCGCCGGGCCCGGCTGTCGGCGGGCGGCTATCAGCACAGCAGGGACATCCCGAGCTTTTTCTGCCTGATCCCGGCCACATTGGCCGCAATGCGAAGCGCTGAGGCGATGTCGCGGGAAAGAGACAGAAAAGGCTCACTCATGCGGATGCCCGTCTTTTGCACGACTTCTTCGATCCGCTGGTGAACCAGCCCTGCGGTACGCCTCATGAAAAGGCTCACCGAGGCGAGGCCGGGATGGTTGATATGATACTGGTCCAGCGCATTGGCTGCTTCGTACGCTAGTATTTCGAGAGAATCGACAGAGGAGATCGTCTCTCCCAGAAGAGACGCAACCTCACTCGACGGTCTGATCCCTTCCTCCTTCAGGGAGGCTGCCGCTAGAGAGATCAGGGCCCTTGCGCCTCCGACAAAGGGGGCCATCATCATGACGTCCTCGATCAGGCGGAAGGCCATGGCTATCTCCTGATAGGCGAGCCCTTCTCTGCCCAGGATATTCTCCCGGGGAACCTCGCACTCGTCGAGAACGATCCCTCCGTGCGGGCAGGGCCTGAGGAATCCGAGATCCATGGGCCCGGTCTTTCTCAGCCCGGGAGTATCGGAAGGCACGATGAATGCGGAGTAGCTTTTCCTGTCGCCGTCTTTCCCGGTGACGGCAAGCACCACATACACGTCCGCGATGGGCCCGTTGGTCAGATAGGCCTTCTCGCCCGTGATGCGGTAGCCATGGCCTGTCTTGCGCGCGGTTGTGGCGAGGTGCTTCGGGTGCCCCCCCACCCCGGGCTCCGAAACAGCGAGGCAGGGCGTACACGCCCCTTTCGCCAAAGCGGGCAGATGGGACATCTTCTGCTGGTCGGTGCCGAACCCGAAAAACACGAACCGTGAAACGAGAACGTGCATGAGCCACGACAGTGCGACCCCGAGGCTGTATCCGTTTTCCACCAGGGCCTGTCCCGCCACCGCCATATGGAGCCAGCCGCCGCCCATGCCCTGGTATGCCACCGGGATGCCGATCCCGAAGAGGTTTTCACGTGACATGGCCTCGCGCAGTTCAGGAGGAAAGTCCATACTCAGATGGAGATCGGACCGTGTCGCGATACGGCCTGCGGCGAACCGGGCGACCAGCTCTTTCAAACCTTTCAGCTCATCATTAAGTATCATGCGGCCTCCTTGAAGCGCCCACGGCAAATCGGTATGTCGCCGGCCCGGCCTTGAACTCTTTACCCGGGACGCTCGCTTACAGGATCAGTTCTTCCACGAAATCCACGAGCTGGTTGAGGTTCCTGCACTCCCTGAGCTCGTGGCAGTGAGGTTTGTAGGCGAACATTTCGCTGTCGCCGGTGTTCCACGAGCTCTCGGGCTCGGGGTTGAGCCAGATGAGCCTGCGGCACTTCTCTCTCATCTCCTCCAGGATCCGGTCCTCGGGGTGGAAATAGTTCGACCTGGCATCGCCGATGATGATGAGCGTGGTTTTTTTGTTGAGCGCGTCCATATGCTTGTCTCTGAACTGCCGGAAGGTCTCGCCGTAGTCTGTCTGGGCGAGATAGTCGATATCCACTTCCTTGAGAACCTTCTCGATGGCGTGGTTGATCTCTTCGTTCTCGAAAATATCGGTCACTTCTGCAAGGCCGGAAACGAACACGAAGCTGTTGACCTTGGTAAAGCACTCCTGGAGGGAGTAGAGAATATTGAGCATGAACCGGGCCGCAGCCCACACGGAAGAAGAGATGTCGCACAGGGTCACGACCTTGCCCTTCTTCGGGGGCCTTTTTTTGAACCTGATCTCCATGGGTATGCCGAGGTATCTGTCCGCCCTCCTCAAAGTCTTCTTCACGTCCAGAACGCCTCTGCTGCTCGCTGCATAGCGCCGCGAGACAATGTCCTTGAGCTTTCTCACCAGCCGGTCGATCACCTCCCTCACCTGTTCTATCTCTTTCGGAGTGAGCGAGGCAAAGGGCCTCTCTCCCAGCTGGCGGAGATACTGTTCGTGAGTCCGTGCCAGCTTCAGGCTTTCGTTGTGGGGGCGAGATTCCCGCAAGAGAAGCTCGTAGGCCCTTTCCAGCTGGGATTCGAAGCGGCGGGCGAGACCGCGTCTGGTCTCAGCTGCGTAGTGGAAGGGGTTGTCTTCGAGGATCCTTTCCACCCTGCCCCTGACATCGTTGAGCTGGACCATGACCTGGAGCCTGCTGGCAAGGGGGCCCAGGTTGAACTTCCTGCCCTGGCTCACATCCACCTCCTCGTTCTGGAGCCTGCGCATGATCTCCAGGAAACCCATAGGGTCGCCGGAGAGAAAGTCCAGAATCGCGCGGCGGGAACGGTCGCCGTTGGCCTGCTCCTGGAGCGCCTGCAGAACGTCCTCCATCTTTTCCGTCATGGAGTCGGCGTCATCCAGGTCGATATCCTGCCTGAGCTCATGAAAAAATAGGTGATAGAGCCGGTCGAACTGGGCCTGCTCCCGCCTGCTCTTGGCGAAGTTCGCTCTGAGCGCGGCCCTGAAGTCCTCCTCTTCGAGCATGTCGATGAGCTGCAGATGATTGAGGCAGTCCACGACCTCCGAGGTCGAGATGCGGTATCCTGCAGTTCTGCAGCATGCCACGAATTTCAGGATGGCATTGACCATAGGGGAAAACCTAACCCATGAGGCCTGCGATGTTCGCCTTGACCGTCTCCGAATCCGCCTTGTACTTACAGATCATGTTCAGCGTGTCCACCAGCACCTCGCTCGTGAGCTCTTCCACGGACAGCGCCATGAGCGAGCGCGCCCAGTCGAGGGTTTCGGAGATGCAGGGCTTCTTCTTGAGATCGAGCTGTCTGATCGCCCGGATCGAATCCACGAGCCTGTCCGAGAGCCGCTCGCTGATGCCGGGGATCTTGAGCCTGACGATCCTGAGCTCGAGATCGCGTTCGGGATAATCGATGTAGATATGGATACAGCGCCGCTTCAGTGCATCGCTCATATCGCGGTAGTTGTTCGAGGTGAGCACTACAAAGGGTATCATGAGGGCCTTTTTCGTGCCGATCTCCGGGATGGACACCTGGAAATCGCTCAGGAGCTCCAGCAGAAAAGCCTCGAACTCCGGGTCCGACTTGTCCACCTCGTCGATGAGAAGCACCACCCGCTTCGAGGAGGTGATAGCCTGGAGCAGCGGCCTGGGCTGGATGAACCGCTCGGAGAAAAAGGCGTCTTCCTGGGATGCGATCTTCTCCACCGCATCGGACAGAGTCCCGGCTCCCGCGATCACGTCATGGATCTTCTCCTTGACCATCTGGGTATAGAGCAGCTGCTTTGCGTATTCCCACTCGTACAGGGCCTTCGCCTCGTCAAGCCCCTCATAGCACTGGAGGCGGATGAGCTGAAGATCGAGCGCCCTGGCCACGGCCTTTGCGAGCTCCGTCTTGCCCACCCCCGCCGGACCCTCCACCAGGATCGGCTTGTTGGTGGCCTCTGCGAGAAACACCACGGTCGCGATCTCCCTGGACGTAATATAGTCCGCCTTTTCCAGCTTGTCCTGTACGTCCGCTACATTCGTGAACATCATGATCTGCACCTTCTCGTTCTGTGAATGATTTCATAGAGTAGCATATTTTTTGCCTCATGGATAGCAATATGCCATAGTATGTGAAAAGTAATGACGCCGCATGGATTTATCAAGAATATTTACTTTGAAAAATGCCGGGTGAATATCGATAAACCGGTTATGATCAGGCATCGGCCTCGTTTTTGTCCATGAGTCGAAGAAATCGCGGAACGGTCCTGTCTTGGAAGGAGTTGAACGGACATGGGCGGGAGCCCGAAAAAATCACCTTCTCCGGTAAAAACCGGGATGGGAATACTCAGGGTGCGCGGTTTCCCGTTGATATTCCGAGGATGATATGCTCATTCTTGCGCAGAGAAGGGCCGTAATCGCCGCCGCACCACGTGCGGTGGGGTTTGGCGGCCTTCCCGGAAGAGAGAGGGCGGTATCGTGAGAAGAGTATTCATCGCGGCGGCAGTGGCCATTATCGCTGCGGGAGCGGTCGCGGGCATCCTCGTGCGGTACCCGGACGGCATACCGGAGATCATGCAGCGCCTCTTCTCTCCTGCAGAGCCTTTGTCCCGGGAAAGCTGGACTCTGGCGTTTTACCTGGCAGGCGACAACTCCCTGGAACGGGATCAGCTGGAGAATCTCCGCGAGATCTGTGAAGGGTCGCCGGCCGTGGCCGACACCCCTGTGGTGGTTTTCATCGACCGTGACGACGACATCTCCCGGGACAGCCCGCTCACTGCATGGAAAGGGAGCAGGCTCTTCGTCGTCACCAAGAAAGACTATCTGGACGTCATCCGGAGCCCGATCGATGTGGATATCCCCCGTTCAGTGGAAGCCGGGCGTTTCGAGCGGTCGATCACGGCCCGCCTGCAGGATCCCCGTGACAGGGATTTCATTCTGGAGCACTACGAGAAAAAAGGCGGCTATTACGTACTCGGACGGCACGGCCGGGAAACCGGGGAGCGCATCCGCGCCGTGCTCGCGGAAAAAGCGGGATACCTCCTGCCCCTTCGCGGAAGAGAGCATGCCAATCTCGATGCCGTCGACGGCCGGACCCTTTCCCGGTTCGTCCGCTACGTGAAGGACAACTTTCCCTCCGAGAGATATCTCCTGTGCATCGCCGGCCACGGCAGCGGCTGGTTCGGGAATGCAGCCGGCATCCTCCCCCCGGCAGAGAACCGATCGGGCGAGTACTTCAGGGGCTTCGAAATTCAGGGCCTCAGACAGGCGCTTCAAGACGAGCCGGTGGACGTGCTCGTGCTGGACATGTGCTCCATGGGGGATATCGAGACCGCCTGGGAGCTGAAGGACTGCACCCGGTATCTGGTGAGCAACCAGACCGCTGTCCCCACCATGGGTCTGGATTACACACTGCTGCTCAGGAGGCTGGGACGGCGGCAGGCCCTCACGCCTCAGGACATAGCCGGAGACGCCGTGGAGGCCTACCGGGACACTTACGGGGGTTTCCGCCAGTTCGCTCTTTCCGCCGCAGCGCTCGATCTGGGTGATGATTTCGAGGCATTTGTCGAATCCTTCCAGCGGGCTGTGAGCGACCCGGCGCTGCTGCCCGCGATCAGGAAAGCGGGGAGAGACGCTCGCTCCATCCCCGGCCGTCACCGGAGCAGATATCCCATGATCGATTTGCTGCCGCTGGCCGGGGCTCTGGGCGATGCGAAGCTGGAATCGCTTTCGTCTCGCAGGCAATTCATGATCCGTCACGCCGCAGTGAACTCGGATCTTACCGGCATCTCGGTGTACCTGCCCGCAACTGCGGAAGACCGCCTCCTTCATGAATATGCCGAAACGTCTTTTGCGCGGGATTTTCCCCGGGGATGGGTTTCGATACTGCCCGGTCTGCTCGCAGACAGATGATCCTCCCTGCCTGGGTCTTCAGAAAAGAGCTTCGGGAAAGAGTCGCCGGCAGGAGATCAACGAGGCGCCTTCAGTTCAGCCAACTCAGCTCGTCAACGTCGTTGGGGTACTCGAACAGGCCCAGAAAACCGAAGCATTCGCTCCCTCCTGGCGTGATATACGCCTGTTCCGCGCTCCCGTCCGGCGGGTTCGCGCCCGCATCGAAGATGCCGGCATCAGGCATGGAGCCGTTCATGAGGTCCTGCAGGCTTATGGTGAGATAGTATTCGTCCTCAGAAGCGGAATTCGCGTGGTTGCGGGCCATGAATGCCATCATCGCTCCTTCGTCGGCGACACTGCCGCCGCCCATGACCTCCCAGTTGCCTTCTGTGTCGGTGCATTGCGATAACCGGAACCATTTTTCGACAGTATCGCCTTCCCACATGAACTGCGTCCTTGCGTCTCTCACGCTCGCCTGCCATACGCCCCGGTAATCGCCGTCTCTCACGGCATAGAAGACTCCGGCCACGGCATCGCCGATCTCATACCGCTCCACAACGGTCTCCAGGCCGCCGTCGATCGCAAAGGCCATGCAGATTGTCAGGGAGCCGGATTCCAGGGTAATCATGCGGTCCACCGCCACAGACATCCCGCCGAAGAAGTACTGGCCGAGGTACGGGATAATGACGGACGTGACATCGGTATCCACCGTGGCCGTCACGCCGTCCATGGTATGCACCCCGTTCTCATCCCAATGGCCTCTGAAACGGTTGACCATCTCAATATGGTCATCGAGGGTTACAAAATGTGTATACAGGCACTCGTCTTTACCGTCTGAGGGGTTAAACAGTTTTCCGAGAACGCTCCCGGCGCTGTCCGGGTCCCAGTCAGACCACTGGTCCAGGCTGCTGGACCCGAGATAGGGAGTACACGATCGCACATCTCCGGTAAAGCTGTGAAGCCCGATATCGCCATTACCGCCGCTGTCTTCACCGGATGTCTCGGACCCGCACGCGCTCAGGCACACGGCCAAGAAGACCGCCCATATCAGTCCCTTCAGCATCGTGTTGCTCATAGATACACCTCTTTTTCTGGTTCCAGATTCTTTCCGCCCGTTCTCACCTGAAGGCCTTTGGCCTGGATTCAAGCACGAACCGTGCCCATGGATCATGCGGCGGTCGGCTGTTATGTTTCTGGAAATAGATGTATAGCGTTTGACATGATGTCGGAGGAACCCAAGGCGGCCAGCGCTTGTAGGCAATGACTCCGTTTGGGCAATTTTGGGTGATTATCGGAGATATCCGCCTTTGCGGACAGGTCGGCCTGCTTCCCCATACCGCTCTTCTCTTTTTTACGTTTTCTGACTGGTTATGGTTTTTTCAAGGTTGAGCTGGTATGCGCCGGTAATGTTTATTCAAAAACAATTCAGAAGACATAAGATCGTTCGGATGACATCAGGGGCCTTCCAATACCACAGGCTTTTCATGGTGGCCAAGCATAAAAAAGCTTCAGGGGGAGGAATCTCAATAAGAAAAATCAGCGGATTTCTCTTTGCGTTCGTGCTGTGTGCCATACCGGCGCTCGCCAGATGCCCGGGCAGCAGCTCGCACTCCGCGCCCACGGTTTCGCTCATCGCGTCCACCGGGGACGCCCTCGACGGCATGGTCATGCTCATGGATTCAAACGGCGAGGAGCTGGGGCCCGAGGGTCACTGCTTGGGCACGAAGAACTCCATCTGCGGGAAGTCGTTGAGGTCCTTGGAGATGCCCGCCCGCAGGAAGGAGTTGACCCAGTTCACGATATCGTACTTCTGAATCGAGGCCTGGAGCCGTCTCATTCTGGCCCTCCTCTCTTCCTGGTCCATGGTGACCGCCCGGTAAATGGCATCCGCAACGCCTTCGAGGTCATAGGGGTTGACGAGCAGGGCGTTTGGATAGAACTGGGCGGCCGCTCCCGCGAACTCGCTCAGGATCAGGACCCCGTTTCCATCCGTGCTGCTTGCGCAGTATTCTTTGGCAACGAGATTCATGCCGTCTTTCAGGGGCGTGACGAGCGCGATCTCGCACGTGCGGTAATAGGCTACCAGCTCTTTCCGGGGCAGGGACCGAAAAATGTAGTGGACCGGGGTCCAGCCCACCTCGGTGTATCTGCCGTTGATCTCGCCTACGAGCCGCTCGATCTCGTGTCTGAGCTTCTCATACTCCTCTACGCCCTGCCTGCTGGGTACCACCACCTGGAGCAGGGTGACCTTCCTCCTCATTTCGGGATATCGCGCGAGCGCGTTCTCGAATGCCATCAGGCGCTGGGGTATGCCCTTGGTGTAATCCAGCCGGTCGACGCCCAGGATGATCTGCCTTCGAGGCAGGTTTGCATGAATGATCCATGCCTGATCCGCCACTTCCTGGGTCTTGGCGAAGTCGGCGAACTCCCGGTAGTCGATGCTGATGGGGAACGAGCCCGCAAGCACCTGCCGGTCATCGATCTGGATGGTGTTCACCTGCCCCCTGCCCGATACCCGGCAGCCCAGGAGCGCGCGCACGCAGCCGATGAAATTCCTCCGGTCCCGCGCCGTCTGGAATCCGATGAGATCGTACTGCAGGAGCGCCTCCAGGATCTGGAATCTCCAGGGCAGCTTCAGGAAGATGTCGAGAGGGGGAAACGGGATATGGAGGAAAAACCCGATCTGCCGGTCCAGCCCGAGCCTCCTGAGCTCCCTTGCGACCAGGATCAGCTGGTAATCGTGAACCCACAGGTAGTCGCCTTTGCGGGTGTGTTCCATGACGTGCTCGGCGAACTTCCGGTTCACGCGCTGATAGGTTTCCCAGTACATGGGATCGAAATTGCAGTGGCTGAAGAGGTCGTGGAACAGGGGCCAGAGAATCTCGTTGGAAAAACCGTGGTAGTATTTTTCTATCTCCTCCCTGCAGAGATGTACATACCTCAGTGAATAGCCTGTCCGGTTCGTTCCCGCCGAAAGCAGACCGCTCAGACGTTTCTCGGCCGGGCAGTCTTCCTGGGGAATGCCGAGCCAGCCGATCCATAATCCACCCCGGTGTTTGAGAACCGGGCCCATGGCGGTAACGAGCCCCCCGGATCCGGGCTTCACCTGCCACTGGCTCGAGTCCGCCCTTTTGATCACCACGGGCAGACGATTGGACACAACGACTAGCCGTCCCGAGTCCATGACATATTCTCCTTGTCGACGGGCGGTATGGCGGACCATGTCTGCAGAAATGCCCTGACCGAAGGAATATCGTGCAGAAACCCCCGTGCGGCCGTCGGAACCACCGGATCGCCCACCCGGATGCCGAACCCGGCGCTCTGGATCGCGAGAAAGGCATCCTCGTCGGTGTCGTCGTCACCGATATACACGCACAGGCTTCCCTCAGGCATGCCCCGGATAAGCTCGGCCAGCGCGTTGCCCTTGTTCCATCCCGTGGAGCGCACTTCCAGCCCCCCGTTGAACCTCCGGACTTCAAGCCGGTGCTGTCCGGATATGGAGCTCCAGGTATCTGCAATCTCTCCTTCTATCCGCGATGCCTGTGAGGCTTCGAGCCCGCGGGTATGAAGCGCGACGCTGGCGGGCTTGACCTCGATCAGAGCCTGTAGGCCTCTCTCCTCCGCCGCGGCCTGCGCACGGATAAGCCCCTCCCTCTGGTCCCGATCCGGCACCCGGGCGACAACATTCCCGTTCGAAAAACGTGTCTCCATGCCGTGGCTGCCGATCACAACACCGTCAAAGGAGCCCAGAAGTATCGCCAGTTCGGCCAGAGGACGGCCCGAAACCACGGCAAGAGTGGTCTCCCGATGGCGGGAAATCCGGGCGAGAATGCCGGAGATGCCCGGATACGGGTACGCCTGCATGCGGTTGATCCTGAAAGGAGCGAGCGTACCGTCATAATCGAGAGCCAGAAGCCGGTGACGATGCCGGGACAGGGTGTCCCAGAAATAGGGCAGATTGGTCACTTCCGGTCTTGACGACTTCGCAGCGCCGCTCATAACAGCTCGATCCTGTCTCGGTTTTCGTTCGTGATTGCGACAACCAACGTGAGGTATTCCCTCAGATGCCGGGTTATGAGAAAATTCTCCCTGACAAACTCCCTGGCCTTCTGACCCATTTCCTCGAGTCTGTCTCTGCGCTTCAGGAGGTAGCGAATGCGAAGCGCCGCCCCTTCGGGGGTGTTGACGAGAAACCCGGTATGATGGTTGACCACCTGAAGCCTTATCCCGCCGGTATCGCCCCCGATGACCGGCTTGCCTTTCCAGAGCGCCTCGGTCACGGTCAGCCCGAAGCCCTCCCGGGTGGATTTCTGCAGAACGATATCCGATATCCGCTGAAGCGCGTTGATGGTGCGGTGGTCATCCGGGGGCAGAAGCAGGATATGCACATCAGGATCGTCTCCGGCGCTCGCCTTGACCTCGTTGAAAACCTCTTCGCCCTCCGGGTCGTCGGTTGCTCCCCCGCCTGCGAGCACGAGCTGGACCGGGATGAAATCCTTGACCAGCCGATAGGCGCGGACCACACCGAGAGGGTCCTTGAAGCGATCGAAGCGTGATATCTGGGTGATGACCGGCCTGTCGGGGTCGATCTCCCACCTGGCATAAGCGTTTGCGAGTTCTTCTTCGCTCATGTCGGAGTTCTTGTCGCTCAATGGGTCGATGCTCGGAGGGATGAGATACATGGGATGAGGAAGCCTCTGCGCGAACTCCGAGAGCGACCAGACGCTCGCATCATAGCCTCTCACGAAATCCCTCAGGTATTTCCACACGGGCCGGTACGGACTGCTGACATCGATATGGCACCGCCAGATCCATTTACCCTTCCTTGAGGGAATGCTCTCAATCATGGCGGCGGGCTGAGGGTCGTGAATGAACACGATATCGGCGTCTTCCAGCAGGCCCTTCAACCGGGTCGCATTCTCTGTGTTTATATTTTCATAATGCCTGAGCAGCAGGTCGGGGATATCGATGCGGTTACCCTGAAGCGTGTTGTGCATGAGCTTGGTGCACTGGAAGAAGTCGGCGTCTCCGGTGATCGTTTCCCACGTGGTGTCTATGCCCAATTCATGCTTCAGCGGGATGATCCGGTGAAGAATCTCGGCGACCCCGCCTCCCGCCCTGGTGGAGTTGATGTGAACGATGTGCATGCCGTCGAGGAGCCTCGCCAACTGCCACAGCTGGTCGATGACCTCGGTTCCCACGACCCTCTCGTACTGCTGAAGGAGAGTGGCCATCACTCACCTCCTTGCGATGCATGAGCGGAAAACACCCGTGCGAGCTCTTCCCTGAGTTCGCCAAGGGCGATGAAGTACGGGTCGACTATGGATATCTGCTCCGCCAGCTCCGCGTACGTATCGCCGAAATCCGATACCCAGTGGGAAAAATCGTCCCTGCCCCACGGCGGACGCCTCCGGGCGTCGATGAAATGGTAGAAAATGCTCCCCAGTGACATATGCGGTATGTGTTCACCCAGCTCTTCGGGTGTATCCAGCCTGACCTTGGTATCGAACACTACGGTCTGGGACCGGACGAAATAGAACCTTTGCGTCGCCTTCATCCAGGGGAGAATCTCACTTTCATCGATGCGCTCTTCGATCGTATCGATGAGCTCCCCCCGAAGATCTTCGAGCTCATGATATTTCGAGGGATCGATCAGGGCCAGCCGCTCTGCAAGAGATTTGTCACGGAGGCCCTGATAGGCCCATATGGCGAAATCGTTCTGATATTCCGGGTTGTCGAATTTCGGCCGCAGGAGCCCTCCCCAGAAGTGATAATAGATACAGCTGGTCGGTATGATTTCCAGCCTGTCACGCAGCTCTGTCAGAGTATTGGCATACTGGCCCGTGGCTATGGCGATCAATGCGCAGTCCCGCACTGCAAACGGTTCACCCATGGCTTATTCTCCTTATCCACGTATTCCCGCTGCACCCGGATGACTCTTGAAAGACATCCTCATCAGGTTATTGGCTGAAGAAAGCAGATATTCATTCCATGGAATGACAGTATTGGCGCAAATCAAAATTCATAATACAATTCAATAATATAGTTCTGATCCTATTTGTCAAGGGCAGCCGCACCCGCCACCCCTGTCGCCCAGGGCATAATTCTTGAGATTACAAGAGCAGGGGCTATCTTATTATCTGTAGAGAAATCCTCTTGTGCAGAGCAAGGAGGAGGGTGAACCCCAAAAAGGATCGCCTCAGGGACCAGGGTTTTTGTCTGATTCGTTCACCCGAAGTGGCGTCGTTCATGGAGCAGAAGAAATACATATAATATCCAACACTGCCATTGCCGCATTCTCGGGCAAAGGGCGACCGTCACCTGACAGAAGCGGGAAATCGCCCGGCGAGGAGAAGAGCTTCCGGGAGCCGATGGCCTCAGCGGATCAGGAGGTTGCCGAAGCCGAGAATGCAGGCTTCATAAGCAAAAACCCCCCGACAGTTATTACGATGGAAATTCATGCAGAGCGAAACCGTTATGACTGTACAAAAGACAGGACATCACCCTGAATTCTCACAGGGTGTCCTTATAGGGAAAAATAATAAGGAGGATAGGACATGAAAAAGTATACCTTTATGGTGATAGGTGCCCTGATCGTTATGCTCAGTTTCGGCGGCATGGCGTATGCAGCGGGTGAGGAAGGTGGAATGGGAGCAGGCCAGGATGGATCTGGGCAGGTAATGGAGAAAGTGGACATCAATGCCGCAACTGTGGAGGAGCTCCAGAGCCTTCCCGGCATGGATCAGGAGCTGGCGCAGAACATCATTGATTATCGGGAGGCCAACGGTCCGTTCGGCTCAGTGGAAGAGCTCATCAGCGTTGAGGGCATCGACAACGAGAAGCTCGACGCCTTGCGCGAGCAGATCACCGTAGGCGAGATGCAGGAGACCCAGCCGATGGAGCCTTCTGCGCCGATGGAGCCCTCTCCACCGATGGAGCCTGAACAGCCCATGGGCGAGCCTATGCCCGGAGAGTCTCCTTCTACCGGGTATTGATTCTCGAGAGGCACAAGACCAGTAATGTATGACACGAGAGGGAATACCGGTGTGTCTTTACCGGTATTCCCTCTCCGTTCCGGAAG
>DCDF01000113.1 GCA_002316295.1 Syntrophaceae bacterium UBA1062
TGGTAGCGAACTTCACCCGGGACGGAGACATCAAGATTCTCGGCAAGCCGTTTCGCATCGTGATCGATCCGGACAACGGGCCTGTCTTCGACGCTGTCCGCGATTTCCCTGGCCGGTTTCTCGGATGGGTGTTCGTCAACCCGCGCGGCAGAGGCGATCAGATGACCGAGCTGCAGCGGTACCGGGACGAACCCGGCTTTATCGGAGTCAAGGCCCATCCATTCTGGCATCGCTTCGCGCCGATCGAGCTGCTGCCTGTCGCACGGGTGCTTGCCGATCTGAAAAAACCGCTCCTCATCCACTGCGGGTTCGGTGAAGAAGGGAACTATCGGGCCCTGCTGAGTAAGGTTCCGGAGCTCAGGCTCATTCTCGCTCACACGGGTTTCCCCGCATATTCCGATACCTGGAGGGATGTCCTCAGGATGAACAATGTATATCTCGATGTGTCCCAGACCTCCTATGTCAGCGAAAATGCCACCCGCGAGGCTGTGGCGTATCTCGGCCCCGAGCGGCTGCTTTTCGGCACCGACGGTCCGTACGGCTTCCACGATCGCCAGGGAAGATACGATTACGGGTTCATCAAGCGCAGGATCGAGCGGCTCTTCTCTGACGATGGCGTTCGCGGAAGGCTCCTGGGTGGTAATTTCGCCGAGCTTGTAGGCATCACCCCGGATAATGGAGAAGAGCATATCGGTCTCGGTGGTTGACTCAGCCGATTCCGATAATTATTATAATAATATAATAATACAATAATATATACATAGGCGGAGATTGTTTCTTTCCGACTGATGAGGAGGGACTATGGCTTTTCAGAGAGTGTGGCACAAGCATTACAATCCCGACGTCCCGGCGGAACTGGCATTCGAGCATCTCACCGTGCCTGAAATGCTCTCCCGGAGCGCGAGGAAGTTTCCCGATACGGTGGCCCTGATATACATGGGCAAGAAGATACGCTACCGCGAGCTCGACAGCATGGTGAACCGGTTCGCCCGCGCGCTCGAAGACCTGGGGGTTAAAAAGGGCGACACGGTCGCCATGCTTCTTCCCAACATCCCACAGGTGGTCATCGCGAATTACGCAGCCTTCCGGATCGGGGCGGTCGCTGCTCAGAACAATCCTCTGTACACCGAGCGGGAGCTGGCCTACCAGCTCAACGACTCGGACGCCAAGGTGCTCGTCACCCTCGATCTCCTGCTGCCCCGCGTACAGAAAATCCAGAGCGCAACCAAGATCAGGACCGTCGTCACCTGCCACATCAACGACTACCTGCCCTTTCCCAAAAAGCAGCTCTTCCCGTATGTGAAAAGAGAGATGTACCGGGAGGTCACAAAACAGCCCGGGGTGTTCCAGTTCACGGACCTCATCGGCCGGTACCCCGGTACTCCTTTTCCCAGCAAGGCCGGGTGGGAGGATGTCGGTGCGCTTCTCTACACAGGCGGCACCACGGGCGTGAGCAAGGGGGTGATGCTCACTCATGCCAACATGTCGTGCAACGTGCAGCAGCTCAGATGGTGGTTCCCGGACCTCAAGGAGGGCGAGGAGAGCATGATGGGAATATTCCCGTTCTTCCATTCCGCAGGGTTCACCGGAATCCAGAATATGTGCATCTACGGCGCCGCCACCATTGTGCTCGTGCCCAGACCCGAGCCGGGGATCATCATCGAGCTGCTCGGCAAGTTCAGGCCCACGTACTTGCCGGGAGTTCCCACTATATTCGTCGGACTGCTCAACGACAAGCGTTTCACATCCATGAACCTCAGATTCATCAAGGGATTCATCGCCGGTGCGGCGCCTTTGGCCGTGGAAACCATCAAGGCGCTCAGGGAGCTGACAGGCGGAGACATCATCAATGTCTACGGGCTCACCGAGATCACTCCCATGGGCACCGCCTCTCCCTGGAAGGGCGACATCAAACCGGGCACGGTCGGTGTCCCGCTTCCGAACACGGACCTCAGGATCGTGGATGTCGACGATCCGACAAAGGAGATGCCTCAGGGCGAGGCGGGCGAGGTCCTGTTCAAGGGCCCGCAGGTCATGAAGGGATATTACAAGAAACCCGAGGAGACGGCCGCGGTTCTCAAGGACGGATGGCTTCATACCGGAGACATCGGGTTCCTCGACGAGGACGGCTATCTCACCATCGTCGATCGCAAGAAAGACATGATCGTTGCGAGCGGCTACAACATTTTTCCTCAGGAGATCGACGAGGTTCTCTTCGAGCATCCCAAGATCCTGGAGGCATGCACCATCGGCGTTCCGGACAAGTACCGGGGCGAGGCCCCGAAATCCTATGTGGTGCTCAAGGAAGGCGAGACTCTTGCGCCTGAAGAGATCATCGAGTTCCTGAAAGAACGGCTCGCCCCCTACAAGGTCCCTAAACAGATCGAGTTCATCGACGCGCTGCTCAAGACTGCGGTGGGGAAGGTCCTGCGCCGGGAGCTCAAGGAGATGGACCGGAAGAAGCGGGAGGAGTGGGAGGCCAAGCAGGCGTAGCGCCAGGATCCATAATCGTGCGCGGGATCACACGGTTCCGGCTCTGGTGTCCGGCCCGGAGCCGAAAACCGGTGTCCTGTCATCCGCAGAAGAGCCTGGTAAGGATCTGAGTGGAAAGAACGCCAACCAGGGCGCTGTTGTCCCGGAAGCCGAGGCGATTGGATGCGGCGCATTTCTCGACCAGCCGGGCGACTCCTGCGGGATTGAATATGCCCGTTTCCCTCAGCGCATCCGATGTCAGGAACTCCTGAATACCGTCTTTCGGCCTTCCGTCCAGGAAAAAGCACTCCTTGTTGGGGGCGCCGTAGGGCTGCTTGGTGCGCGAGAAAATCTCAGGAGGAAGCTGGTCCATGAACGCCCGCTTCAGGATATACTTTTCTTTCAGGCCCCGGAGCTTCAATGCCGGGCTGATCCGGGCGGCATATTCGGCCAGGCGGTGATCGAGGAAGGGGTACCTGCCTTCGACGCTGTTCGCCATGGCCATACGCTCTCCCTGCGACGAGAGAAGGTATCCGGCGAGGAGCAGCTTCATCTCCAGGTACTGGGCCTGATTCAGGGGGTGCCAAAGCGAAAAGTCCGGGTTCAGGTGGGCGCGAAGCTCTTCAATCGGGTCGTAACCCTTCAATGCCTCCTTGAAATCGTCGTGGAAATACTCTCTGATGGACGACGTGTTTCTCCATGTGGGCAGGTGCGAATATCCGAAGTGATCCGTCTCCATGAGGTCGGTGCGGTAAAATGAGATCAGGAGCTGCCCCGAGCGCTTCATCTGCACGGGGGAGTATGGATAGAGCTTGAACAGCAGCCGGGGCCGGTACTTGGAGGCGGGAATTCTCGACCAGAATCTGCGGATCTTCGCCTCCTTGAATATATCGTATCCTCCGAAGACCTCGTCGGATCCCTCTCCGGTCAGCACCACCTTTATGCCGTGGTCCCGGGCGAGCCGGGAGAGCATGTACATCGGGGCGGGCGCCGTCCTGAGGACCGGAATCTCCGTGTGCCGGATGATTTCCGGGAAGATCCGCGAAATATCGTCATAAGAGACCTTCGCCACGTGGTGCCTGGTCCCCAGCCTTTGTCCCATGGCCTGCTGGAACGCGGACTCGTCGTAGGCCGGATCCTGGAAGCTCACCGAGAAGG
>DCDF01000223.1 GCA_002316295.1 Syntrophaceae bacterium UBA1062
GCGGGTGGCGCCAGACAGTTGGTGGTGCACGAGGCGTTCGAGATGATGTGGTGTTTGTCCGGCTTATAGCTCCTGTGGTTCACGCCGAGCACCAGGGTGATGTCCTCCTGCTTGGCGGGAGCCGTGATGATCACCTTCTTGGCGCCGCCGTATATATGGGCGGATGCCTCGGGACCTGTCCGGAACAGGCCTGTGGACTCGATCACGATATCGACGCCCTCATCGTCCCATGGGATGGATGAAGGATCCCTGAATGCATAGTTCCTTATCTTCTGACCGTTGATTATCAACGTATCTTTCTTGGCCGAGACTTCTCCGGGGAACCGGCCGTAATTGGTATCGTACTGGAAGAGGTGGGCATTGGTCTCGACATCGAAGAGGTCATTGACAGCCACGACCTGCAGGCTGTCGGGATGCCTCTCCATGATGGCCTTCAATACCTGCCTTCCTATGCGACCGAAACCGTTGATTCCGCATCGGACCATATGTGGTGCCTCCTTTAATTGTCATCCAGACGGTACTTGTGGGCGATAAGCAGCTCGTAGTTGGTCTTCAGCGCCTGATGGAGCCTGGCATTCTCCAGCGCGAGTGCGCTCAGGTTCGCGACCGATTCCAGAAACTTGGTTTCCTGCTCGTTGAATTCGCGGACCTTGTCGGTGTAGACCCTGAGCACCCCGATCACGTTTTTCTCCACCTTCAAGGGGACTACAATAACCGATTTGATCCCTTCGGCCTTGGCGCCTGCTCCGTACTGGAAGCCCGGGTCTGTCTGGGCGTTTTTGATCCAGATGAGCTGGCCGGTCATGGCTTTCTGATCGAGCCCGCTCTCCTTGATGAGCACCGGCCCCTTGCGCAGATAACCTTTGGAAAGCCCGTAGGAGGCGCCCATGATGAGGGCCTTCTTCCGGGAATCGAGGAGGCGGATGGAGCTCGCCTTGGCATCCACGGCAAGGGCGACCGACTTCACGATCTCTTCGAGGACCTTCGTCACGTCGAGCGACGCGCTGATCACCTTCGCCACTTCGTACAACGCAAGAAAATAATCTTTTTCCTTCACCTTAACGCTCCTCCTTTCCGCCGGTTCGGTTCTTCTGTTCTCACTGACCCCTCCCATATCTCCCTGTCCCAAAAAATTTTCACGACCATGGCCGTATATGTTTCTCATGTGCAGATTAACCCACACTGTCCGGGAGTCAAGAGCCCTTTTTATGAAACGGCGTTTTTTTCTGTGAGGAGGATCTTCCCGCAGCGTCCGGCGGCCAATGGACAGCCCGTGGGAGATGCTGAGCCAGGGTCTCCTTCATTGCACATCGTTTCTGAATAATCGATATCGGGCATGTGCTCGTGTGCGGATGAGGGGTGGCTTGTTCATAAAGAGAGAGTCCGGGGCGGGCCGCTAGACGAGCGTGACCAGGACCTCGCGCCGTGCCCTGGGACCGTCGAACTCGCAGAAGAAGACGTTTTGCCAGGTGCTCAGCATGAGCCGGGATCCGTCGACGGGGATCACCTCGGAGGGGCCGATGATGCCCGCTTTGATGTGCGCGTCACCGTTGCCGTCCACACGGTCGTGGAGCCAGATTCCTTTGGGTACGATCCGATTGAGGCAGGCGATCACGTCTGAGGGAATGTTGGGGTCCCAATTCTCCTGGATCATGATGGCGGCGGTGGCGCCCATTGCATAGAGCGCGCAGAGCCGGCGTCCGGCTCCGTGCTCCGATACGATGGCACGGACGCGGTCGGTGATGTCCACGAGCTCCTGCCGCTCATGGGTCGGGAATGTGATGGTGAAACGCATAGGCATCCCTTTTCATGCGATATACCATTGCCGCGACGCCCGGTACAAGGATGTTCTTTTTTCAGGATTGACGAAGCTTTCCGCGGGAAATCGAAACCTTGATAATGTACCTGTTCCATGTAATACTCTTCTATCAAATCCAAAAGGAAGGAACAGTCCAGAGCATGAGAAGCGACTCGACAAAGAAATCTTTCGAAAAGGCCCCTCACCGGTCTCTCCTGAAGGCCAACGGGCTCACCGACGAAGAAATCGCCAGGCCGTTTGTCGGCATCGTGAACTCGGCCAATGAAATCATACCCGGACATATCCATCTCCATCAGATCGCCCAGGCGGCAAAGGACGGGGTGCGTATTGCAGGCGGCACGCCCATGGAATTTCCCGTTATCGGCATCTGCGACGGCATCGCCATGAATCATGCGGGAATGAGATACTCGCTGCCCTCACGAGAGATCATCGCCGACTCGATCGAGCTCGTGGCAATGGCGCATGCATTCGATGCGCTCGTGTTCATCCCCAACTGCGACAAGATCGTTCCCGGCATGCTCATGGCCGCCCTGCGCCTGAATATACCAGCAATTTTCGTATCAGGGGGCCCCATGCTCGCCGGGCGTCACCGGGGCAGGGCCGTCGATCTCATCAGTGTGTCCGAAGGAGTGGGAAGGCTCAAGACAGGCGCGATCACTCAGGACGAGCTCGAAGAGCTCGAAGGCTGCGCATGCCCCACAGCCGGATGCTGCGCCGGCATGTTCACTGCCAATTCCATGAACTGCCTCACCGAGGCGCTGGGTCTGGGCCTGCCGGGGAACGGCACCATTCCCGCCCCCTTCTCCGAGCGGATCAGACTCGCCAAGCACGCCGGCATGAAGGTGATGGAGCTTCTGAAAAAGGAGATCAGGCCCAGAGACATCGCGGGCCCGAGCGCCTTCAGCAACGCGATCGCCGTTGACATGGCCCTGGGCTGCTCCACCAATACCGTGCTCCACGTGCCTGCAGTGGCCCATGAAGCGGGCATCGAGCTGAATCTGGACGATTTCGACCTCATGGGCAGGAAGGTGCCCCACATCTGCAATCTCTCTCCGACCGGGCCTCATCATATCGAGGATCTCTACCGGGCGGGAGGGATCCAGGCGGTGATGAAGAGGCTCGAGCCCCTGGGCGTTCTGGACACCGGTGTCATGACGGCTACCGCCGCCGCCCTCGAGGTCAACCTCGCCCGGGCGGAGATCATGGATGAAGAGGTGATCCGCGCCTTGGACAACCCCTATCACCGGGAGGGCGGGATCGCGATCCTGCGGGGATCTCTGGCACCCGACGGAGCGGTGGTGAAGCAATCGGGCGTACTGCCTGAGATGATGAAGAGGGAAGGGACCGCGCGGGTGTTCGATTCGGAGGAAGATGCGTCCTCCGCGATCCTTTCCGGAAAGATACGCGCCGGCGACATCGTGATCATCAGATATGAGGGGCCGAAGGGAGGACCGGGCATGCGAGAGATGCTCACTCCCACCTCGGTCATTGCGGGCATGGGTCTTGACAAGGACGTCGCGCTGGTCACGGACGGACGGTTCTCCGGCGGAACCAGGGGCGCGGCCATCGGACACTGCTCGCCGGAGGCGGCCGAGGGAGGTCCGATCGGCCTGGTGAAGGACGGCGACAGGATCATGATCGACATCCCGGCCAGAAGGATCGATCTGCTCGTGGACGAAAATGAGCTCTCAACCCGCAGGCAGACATGGCGCCCGCCGGAGAAAAAACTTACCGGAGTGCTGAAGCGCTATGCGCGGGAGAGCCTCTCAGCGGACAAAGGGGCACGGTACAGAGACTGATGAAGCAGGCACGGTACTGGATATCTCTCGAAGGCGGCACCATTCAGTGCGTGCTGTGCCCGCACCGCTGCACCATCAGAGACGGTACGACCGGTGTGTGCGGGGTCAGAAAGAATGAGGGCGGCGCGCTCGTGAGCTCGGTATGGGGCTTGAGCGTGGCCGCAAGCGTCGATCCGATCGAGAAGAAGCCCCTCTACCATCTGATGCCCGGCTCCTTGTCCTTTTCAATCGCCACGGTCGGCTGCAACATGCGATGCGCCTTCTGTCAGAACAGCGACATCTCCCAGTATCCGGCACACGCAGGATGCGTCGCCGGAGAGACGCTGCCTCCGGAACAGGTCGTGGAGGCGGCCCTCGATCGGGGATGCTCAAGCGTTTCCTATACCTATACCGAGCCCACGGTTTTCATGGAGTATATGGTGGATACGGCGCGCATTGCGAGGCAGGCCGGCCTGCTCAACGTCGCGGTCACCAATGGATATACCTCTCCCGATGTCATCCGGGACGATCTGGCCGGGCTCATCGACGGCGCCAACATCGATCTCAAATCCTTCTCGGACGGTTTCTACCGGAGGCTCTGCTCCGCCCGGCTCGCTCCGGTCCTCGACGCGATACAGGCGTACTACGAGTCCGGTATCTGGATCGAGATCACCACACTAATCATTCCCGGGGAGAACGACTCTCCGGACGAGCTCCGGGAGACGGCGCGGTTCATCCGCTCCTTGAGTCCCGACATCCCCTGGCATATCAGCCGGTACTATCCCCGGTACCGCCATCACGGCGCCGGGCCTACGTCGGTCGAGAGCCTGGAAGAGGCCAGAGAAATCGGCCTTGGCGAGGGGCTCTTGTATGTGTATACCGGGAATGTAGCGGGTCATGCAGGCGAACACACCTTCTGCCCCTCCTGTGGGCAGCAGGTCATCACCAGGAGGGGGTTCTTCGTAGAGAAGAAGGCCATGCAGGACGGTTCGTGCAGCCGCTGCGGCCAAAACATACCAGGGAGGTTCCCATGAAACATCAGAACTACGTGCTCAAAGTCGTGGATGCCAAGAAAACCGATATCAGAAAGGCCCTGAAGGATGCGGGGATCGATGTCCGCGCCATTACCGAGGTATACTCCGAGGAGGTGCCCGGCCAGGGAAAAGAGGGTGAAGATGCCGAGAAAAAGAGCAACGGGTGACAGGCCCGGCCTGGCCCATAAGAACAAGTCCGGGTGGGAGATCCTCAAAGGCTCTCTCTCCGATATCGAATCATATAACAGGGAGTATCTCCGGTTCCTGTCGCAGGTGAAGACCGAGCGAGAGGCCGTGGAATACATCAGGGATCGCGCCGGTAAAGCCGCCGGGCTCCACCTCGTGGAAAACCGGGGCAAGGCCGTGGCGGTGTGCAGGAAGGGGGCAGCCCCCCTGAAAGAGGGGGTCAGGATCGTAGTAGCGCACATCGACAGCCCCCGGCTCGATCTCAAGGCGAATCCCCTTTACGAGGACACCGACCTCGCCATGCTCAAGACGCATTACTACGGCGGGATCAAGAAGTATCAGTGGCTCGCCCGCCCGCTCGCGCTCCACGGGGTTCTCGCCAAGGAGGATGGAAGCCTGGTGAAGGTCGTTATGGGGGAAGACCCGGATGATCCGTGTCTGACCATCGAAGACCTCCTGCCTCACCTGGCCGCGAACGCCCAGTATTCGAAGAAGCTCTCCGAGGCGTTCCAGGCAGAGAAGCTCAACATCATCCTCGGCTCGCGTCCGGATCTCCGGGCCAAGGACAACAGGGTCAAAGAGTACATTCTCTCCCTGCTTCACGAGAAGTACGGCATCGTCGAGCAGGACTTCATCTCCGCGGATCTCGAGGTCGTGCCCGCGGGTCCTGCCCGGGAAGTGGGCATCGACCGGTCGCTCGTCGGCGGCTACGGCCAGGACGACCGCGTCTGCTCGTGGGCCGCGTTCGCCGCGGTCCGCGACGCGAAGACACCCCGGTACACGTCCATAGCCCTGCTCATGGACAAGGAGGAGATCGGCAGCGAGGGGAACACGGGCGCCAAGAGCGTGTTCATCGAAGAGGTGCTCTGGGAGCTTGCCGGGCGGTTCAAGGAGGAGGTCATCCCCTCACGGGCGCTTTTCCGGTCCCGGGCAATCTCCGGAGATGCCAACGGAGCGCTCGACCCCGACTATCCCGAGGTCCACGAGAAAATGAACGCAGCACGGCTCGGATACGGCGTGTGCGTCACCAAGTTCACCGGCGCGCGGGGCAAGGTGGGCTCCAATGAAGCCCATGCGGAGTATATGGCGTATATCCGGTCCCTGCTCAACCGCGCGGGAATCCCCTGGCAGACGGGCGAGCTGGGCAAGGTCGACGAGGGGGGAGGGGGAACCGTGGCGAAGTTTCTGGCCGAATACGGGATGGACATCGTGGACATGGGCCCTGCGCTTTTGTCGATGCACTCGCCCTTTGAGCTTTCATCCAAAGTAGATACGTATTCAACCTATCTCGCGTACCGTGCATTCATGGAGGACAAATGAGGGAAAAGGTGCTCGCGCATATGGGCTCGCTCATGGGGGGCATGGTCCACAACCTCAATACCCCGCTGATGTGGATCATGGGGAGGGCCCAGCTCATCCAGTCGAGAAACGAGAAGCTCGACTCCCTGACCGGCGCAGACGGGGAAGAGCTCTCCGCCTTGAAGGCGAAGAACAGCAAAGACATTGCATCCATCCAGGACGGCGCGGACAAGATCGACCATATGCTGAAGTCGCTGGGGTACAAGATTCAGATGATCAACGAGGGCTACACCTCCATCGAGCTGAGGGAGTTTCTGGAAATGGAGACAGACTTCCTCATGGCGGATATGCGCTTCAAGCACGAGACCGAAAGGGACGTGAGGCTCGACTGCGGGTCGTGCTACGTGAAGTGCGACTACAATGCGCTGTCCTATGCTCTCACCGGCATCATCAATACGGTCATCGGCTTCACCCAGAAGGGACGGAAGCTCCAAATCTCTCTGGAAAACGGCGCCATCCGCCTGACATGCCCGGATCTGAAGCTGACCCCCGAGGTGAAGCGGGAAGTAGAAAATGTGTGCCAGGGTCTGAAGGAACTGGCGGACATCGCCATGGACGGCTCTGACGGTTTCGAGATATCCCTGTGGATAAAGGACCAGTGATGGCGGTGAAGGAGATGCTGATCTGTCCCTCCTGCGGGCATGTCATCGAACGGTACAAAAACCCGGTGCCCACGGTCGACATCATCATCGAGTATGCTGCGGGAATTGTCCTGGTGGAGAGAAAGAACCCGCCATACGGGTGGGCGCTGCCCGGAGGGTTCGTGGACTACGGGGAGACCGTCGAGCAGGCCGCGAGGCGGGAGGCCGGAGAGGAGACAGGGCTCGCCATAGACGACCTCCGGATGTTCCACGTGTATTCCGACCCTGAACGAGACCCCCGGCACCACACCATCACCACGGTCTTCGTGGCCCGGGGCTCGGGCTCCCTGCGTGCGGGAGACGATGCGGGCGGAGCCGGGGTGTTCTCGCAAGATGCTCTTCCCGAGCCCATCGCATTCGACCACGGCCGGATCATCTCGGACTACTTCTCCTGGAAGCGGGGCGAAAGGCGGGGGATGCCGTGCCGGTAAGAAAGACTGACGAGGTCTATCTCATCGACGGAAGTTCGTACATCTACCGGGCTTTCTATGCCATGAGGAACCTGTCGACCTCACGAGGCATGCCGACCAACGCCGCCTACATCTGCTCCCGGATGCTGATCAATCTCCTGAAGGAGAAAAGGCCCAAGCGCATCTGCTTCATTCTCGACGCCAGAGGGCCCACCTTCCGCCACGAGCTCTACAGCGATTACAAGGCGACCAGGCAGAAGATGCCCGAAGACCTCGGGGTCCAGGTCCCTTACATCATCCGGATCATCGAGGCCCTGGGCATCCCCATTATCCAGAAACAGGGGCTGGAGGCGGACGACATCATCGCGGCCCTTGCGAGACGGTGCGCCAGGGAGCAGTGCAGGGTGTACATTGTCTCGGGTGACAAGGACCTGATGCAGCTCGTGAATGATTCCACACTCGTATGGGACACCTTTACGAACAGGATCTATGACCGGGATGCGGTCAAAGAGAAATTCGATGTCTATCCCGAGTACATCCCGGACCTGCTCGCGCTCATGGGTGACGCATCGGACAATATCCCGGGGGTACCCGGAATCGGGGCCAAGGGAGCCGCCTCGCTCATCAACGAGATGGGGCACATCCGGGACATCCTCGCCAACGTGGATTCCATACGATCCCCCAAGCAGAAAAAGGCCTTGGAAGAGCATCCTGACAAGGCGCTGGAGAGCCTCGATCTGGTCAGGCTCGATCGGGAGGTTGAGCTCGATTTCGGATTCGAAGACCTGACGATCAGAGAACCTGATACCGCACTTCTCAAGGAGCTGTTCATCGAGCTCGAGTTCAAGGCGCTCCTTGCGGAGCTGGATCTCGGGCCCGAAAGACAGAGGTCGGAGGTGTTCGAAGGCAGGATCGAGTATGCCTGCAGGTCCGATCTCGCCGGAGAGATCGGCATGTATGTCATGGCGGGCGTGGGCTCGGCGGTCGCGAAAGGAGACACATCCACTGTGTGCCTGGACGCGGACGCCTGTCTCGACCCGCTGGGGAACCCCGGTGCGTTCGTCTGCATGCACGATGCCAAGCAGGCGTTCGTGGCCGCGCTGATGAAGGGTATGGACATCCGCGCATCGGTGTTCGACACGATGCTCGCCGCCTACTGCATCGATTCGGTCAACTCGCAGACCACGCTCGAGGACCTGGCCAAGGTCTATCTCGACAGGGATATTCCGCGCCTCTCCGACCTCCTGGGGTCAGGCAGGAACGCCCGCGTTGCCGGAGAGATCGACAGGGAGGTTCTCGGTAACTACCTCGCCTGTCACGCGGGCGTGTTGGTGCCCCTGAAGGAGCGGCTTTCGGAGCGTATGGCCGAGGTCGGAGTGGTCAGGATGTTCAGTGAGATCGAGATCCCGCTCACTACGGTGCTCTCCAGCCTGGAGGCCTGCGGGGTGCTTGTAGACACGGCGGGTCTGGGGAAGATATCCGATGAGATCACCGGGCTGCTGAAGGACATGGAAAGACGGATCTTCGCCGTGGCCGGAGAGGAGTTCAACATCAACTCTCCCAAACAGCTGGGCGTCATTCTGTTCGAGAAGCTCGGGCTGCCCTCGGCGAGAAAGACCAAGACCGGATATTCCACGGACAGCAAGGTGCTGGAAGCCCTTGCGCCGAGGCACGATCTGCCCGCGCTCATCCTGGAGTATCGGATGTTCTCCAAGCTCAAGAACACCTATGTGGATGCGCTTCCTTCCATGATCGATCCCTCTACCGGAAGAATCCACACCCGGTTCAACCAGGCGGTGACCGCCACGGGCCGCATATCCTCCTCGGAGCCGAACCTCCAGAATATCCCCGTGCGTTCGGAAATGGGCCGCAGGATCCGGCAGGCGTTCATTGCGCCCGAAGGCTACAGGATCCTGAGCGCCGATTATTCCCAGATCGAGCTGCGCATCCTCGCCCATATCACCGGGGACGAGGCGCTCAGGCAGGCCTTCCTTGACGGCATCGACATCCACACCAAGACCGCTTCCGAGATATTCGGCGTGCCGTTGCTGGAGGTGGCCGAGAGTCACCGGAGGACGGCCAAGACCATCAATTTCGGGATCATGTACGGCATGGGGCCGCACAAGCTCTCGCAGGAGCTGGGCATCCGGCGGGATACGGCAAAGGCTTATATAGACAGCTATCTCGCCAAGTATCCCGGCGTGAGGGAGTATACCGAATCCATTGCGGCCAGGGCCGAACGGGACGGGTTCGTCACCACTCTTTTGGGGAGGCGCAGATCCATTCCGGAAATCCGGTCGTCCAACTTCAACGAGCGAGAGGCGGGCAGGAGAATAGCGATCAACACCCCCATCCAAGGGACAGCCGCCGATATCATCAAGATCGCAATGGTCAGGATCTTCGAGCGCCTCAGGGGCTTGAAGAGCAGGATGGTTCTGCAGGTGCACGACGAGCTCGTGTTCGAGGCCGCCGAGGATGAGATCGAGACTCTCTCGGCAATGGTCCGCCAGGAGATGGAGCACGCCTACGAGCTGGATGTGCCGGTACGGGTGGATATCGGCACGGGAAAAAACTGGGCCCAGGCCCACTGAAGAAGCAGCTGAAGAAAGCGGGGCGGGCGTGTCCGCCCCGCACGGATGTTTCTGTCTGACTACCGCATGCCCAGAACGTTTCGGGAGATGACCACCCGCATGATCTCGTTGGTGCCCTCGTAGATCTGGGTGATCTTGGCGTCTCTCATGAGCCGCTCCACGGGATATTCGCTGCTGTAGCCGTACCCGCCCAGGATCTGGACCGCCTCGATGGTGGCGTCCATGGCCGTGTCGGATGCGAACATCTTCGCCTGCGCCGCTTCGCGTTCGAAGGGGAGGTGGTTGGTCTCGAGCCATGCGGCCTTCAGGATCAATAGCTCGGACGCATCGATACGGGTGGCCATGTCGGCGAGTTTGAACTGAGTGGCTTGGAAGCTGGAAATGGGTTTGCCGAACTGGACCCTTTCCTTGGAGTAGTTCACCGACTCCTCCAGCGCCGCCTTGGCGATGCCCAGAGCCTGGGATGCGATCCCGATGCGGCCCGAGTCGAGCGTGGTGAGCATCTGTTTGAACCCGGAGCCCGGATCGCCCAGAATGGAGTCTTTCGGGATCCGGGCGTCCTGGAACACGAGCTCGGACGTGCCGGAACCTCTGATGCCGAGCTTCTCCTCCACCTTGCCCACGGAGAAGCCCTCTGTGTTCTCGAGATCGAGCACGAACTGGGTGATTCCTTTGTAGCCTTTGGTTTTATCCGTGACAGCGGCAATGACCGCGTATTTGGCGATGTTGCCGTTGGTGATGAACTTCTTCTCACCGTTGATGATCCAGGAGTCGCCGTCAAGCACGGCTGTGGTCTTCATGCCCGCAGGGTCTGAGCCGGCATTGGCCTCGGTGAGCCCGTAACATCCGTTGGCCTCACCGCTCGCCACGGGGGTGTTGAACCGTATCTTCTGCTCTTCGGTGCCGAATGTGTTCACCGGGAAGCCGTACAGCGAGTTATTGACCGACATGATGACACCGGTGCTTGCGCAGCCCCGGGAGATCTCGGTGAGGATCAGGGCATACGCCACATAATCCATGCCCGCCCCGCCGTACTCCGCAGGGATGGCGACCCCCATGAAGCCGTTTTCCGCCATCTTCCGCAATACCTCGTCGTTGTGGCGGTGATTCTTGTCGATCTCGGCGGCAATGGGTTTGAGCTCCTGATCGGCGAACTTGCGCGCCATCTCCTTGACCATCTTGTGCTCGTCGCTTAATGCAAAGTCCATATGTCCTCCTATCGATAGTGAAGCTTCTTCCCGCACGCATTCATACCCGGGAGCAACAGTCAGCACGAGGAAAAGAAGCTGTATCTGAATGAGTATTCATTTTCTATAATCACTAACCGCTGTCTCTGTCAACATGATCATCCATCTCCCTCCGGCCGGTTTTTCGGGAATAATTGCCTTTGCCATGAGGAGGCATTCTGGTATATAGTCCACTTCAATCTTTTCCGAGGAGGCGAGAGTTTCGTATGAGGAACGTATTCAACTTTAATCCAGGGCCAGCCGTGCTTCCCGAGCCGGTTCTCGAAAGCACGAGCAAGGCTGTCCTGAACTTTGCGAACACCGGCATGTCCATCATGGAGGTGAGTCACCGGTCAAAGGAGTTCGATGCACTGCTGGTGGAGACCGAGTCCCTGGTGGCCGAGGTCATGGGAATTCCCGAGAACTACAAGGTTCTCTTCCTCCAGGGAGGGGCGAGTCTCCAGTTTTCCATGGTCCCCATGAACCTCCTCGTCGACGGCAAGACCGCCGACTACATCGATACCGGGAGCTGGTCGTCCAAGGCGATCAAAGAGGCGCAGAAGGTGGGCAAGGTCAACATCGCGGCATCCACCAAGGGGGACAAGTATACAAGAATACCGGCTCCCTCAGAGCTCAAGCTCACTCCCGACGCGGTATACTGTCACATCACCTCCAACAACACCATTTACGGCTCCCAGTGGCAGACGTTCCCTGACACGGGCAGCGTCCCCCTGGTCGCGGATATGTCGTCGGACATCCTCTCCCGGACGTTCGACGTGAGCAAGTTCGGGATCATCTACGCCGGAGCCCAGAAGAACATGGGGCCGGCAGGGGTCACGGTGGTGATCATCCGGAAGGACCTTGCGGAAAACGCGCCCCCGAACCTCCCCACCATGCTCCAGTATTCCACCCATATCGAGAACAGCTCGACGTTCAATACGTGTCCCGTGATGGCGATATTCGTGGTGCACGAAGTCATGAAGTGGCTCAAGGAAATGGGCGGGGTGCCGGAGATGGAAAAGGTCAACAACAAAAAGGCCGCCCTCATATACGATATCCTGGACAACAGCTCATTCTACCGCGGCACCGTGCAGAAGGATTCGCGGTCCAAGATGAACATCCCCTTCCGGCTGCCCACCGAGGATCTGGAGGCCGAGTTCCTTTCCCAGGCGAACAAGAACAACCTCAAAGGCCTCAAAGGTCACCGCTCTGTAGGCGGCATGCGGGCATCGATCTATAACGCCATGCCCATCGAAGGAGTGCAGAAGCTCGTCGATTTCATGGCGGATTTCGAGAAATCCCACAAATAGCACCCGTGCCGGGCAGGGATGACGCCCCTGCCCGGCTTTTCGACCGGAATCACCTGTACGGGGGCCGCACATTCCTTGGACCGGTCCCGGTGCAGACCCGTCATCCGGATGCTGTCCCGTGAGCATTGCTCGTGGACGCTCATCCCGGGCTACCCTTCGAGACGGATTTTGAACAGGTTTGCGTTTGACTTTGAATATAACCGACGTTATATAACAGAACCGTGCTATGAGGTTTCCATGCCTGTAAAAAGCAAGTTCACAGCAGAAGACATCATTGACGCGGCCTTTCTCATCGTCCGGTCCAAAGGGGCCGAGAAGTGCTCGGCCCGGGCCATAGCACACGAGCTGAATTCATCCACGATGCCTATTTACTCGTGCCTCAGCTCCATGAAGGAGCTTAAGGAGGCTGTTCTCAAAAAAGCCCTGGATCTCCTGATCAGCTACGAAACCAAGGTGAGGACCGGTGACGTGCTTCTGGATATGGGCATCGGCTATATCATGTTCGCCAAGACCGAGAAGCACCTGTTCAGGATGCTGTTCCTCTCCGGCAGCAGAGGAGGGTCCGGCGACATGCGCAAGCGCTTCAACGATTATGTGGTGAATGCCCTGCTGCAGAAGCTCAGCGGTTTTGAGCCGCTCAACGATTTTTCCCAGGAGCAGAAGCGCAATCTTCTCAACAGGATGTGGGTTTTCACCCACGGCCTCGCCGTGCTCCTGAACAACTCCATCATCAAGGACCTGAGCGAGCGGCAGATTGCGGAGATGATCATGGATACGGGGATCTTCGTAATCCTGGGAGAGCGGATGAGGAGGGAGATCTATGTGAGCCCAGAGGTAAAGACTTTTCTCGAACGGTCGGGCTATCCACACCTGGGCCAGCGACAGGCTGTGGATTTCGATTTATTCTGATAGTGTGAAGCGGATATTTGTCTTATATTAAGACATGTTGGACGGTTGTGTGAGCAATCCTGGGATATGGCCGTTTCCGGCCAGGTCCTCTCAGGCACAAGCCGGTTTCACCGCCGCTCCGGGCGATGTTTTTGATTGAAGTTGCTTTCTTGAGTACAGGAGATCGGCTTAGATTACGAGGAGGTATTATGGCATCGATACACAAGCGTATCTCGGCCCTTGCAGGGGCTCTCTTTCTGGCATGGCTTCTGACCGGGTGTGCCTCTCCGGAGTTCATGGTCAAGTCCATGGACCCGCTCATGGACAAGATGAATACATCGGTGAACAGGAACCCGGATGTGGACATGATCCGAGACTCGCTCCCCGCCACGCTCGTCCAACTGGACGGATTCATCGAAATAGCGCCGAGCGCCAAGCTTTACCTGAGGGCGGCTGAAGCGAATTTCGGCTACTCATTCGCATTTGTAGAGGATGTCGACAAAAACAGGGCGAGCTTTCTCTACCTCAAGGCCAGGGACTATGCGCTGGCTCCGCTCATGCTCAACGACGAATTCCGCGGCAGCCTTCACAAGACTGTAGACAAGTTCAGGCCGTCTCTGGACGGTTTCGGCAGGAGTGATGCGCCTGCGCTGTATTGGGCTGCAAGCGCATGGATGGCCTGGACCGCGCTGAACCTCGATAAAACGGAAGTCCTCATGGACATCCCAAAGATCGAGGCCATGCTGCTCAAGGTGGTCGAGCTCGACGAGACCTATTATTTCGGAAGCGCCCATGCGGCCCTCGGGGCCTATTACGCCTCACGCTCCAAGGTCATCGGAGGAGACCCGGACAAGGCGAAATACCACTTCGACCGGGCATTCGAGATTTCCGGCTCCCGGCTTTTTTTCTTTCACCTGCTGTACGCCAAGTACTATGCCTACCAGATGCAGGACAGGGCACTGTTCGAAGACACGCTCAAAAAGGTTGTAAGCGCGCCTGTAAACTATTTTCCGGAGAAGAACTTCGCCAATGAGGTGGCCAAGAGGAAAGCGCAGGCGCTCCTGGATGATGTCGATTCGTATTTTTGATGCACATGCAACCACTGACTCTCGAAGAGGAGGGAACACGGCATGAGGAATTATGGACGCATGTTTCTGGCCGCTCTCATCGCACTGGCGCTCTTCTGCCCCGGAGCAACCGCGGCCGAGCAGGCCAAGATCACGATAAAGATGGCCACCCTCGCCCCCAAGGGCTCCAACCTGGTGAACATCTATGAAAAGCTTGCAGAGGAGATCAGAATAAAGACCGACGGCGAGGTCGGATTCAAGATCTACTGGGGCGGCGTGCAGGGCGACGAGAAAGACGTGATCAGGAAAATCAAGCTGGGCCAGCTCCACGGCGGCGCCTTCTCCGGATCCGGGCTCGGCGAGATCGTTCCGGAGGTGCGGGTGACCGAGATCCCGTTCGTATTTAGGAACCACCGGGAGGTCGCCTATGTGCGCGAGAGGTTGAGGCCCACCATGGAGAAGCTCTTCGAGGAGAAAGGCTTTATCGTTATCGGCTGGGGAGACATCGGCTTCCTCTATGTCTTCTCCAAGGTGCCGCTCTCCTCGCTGGAGGTGGCGCGGCAGCAGAAATGGTGGACCCTGGAAGGGGAGCCGATCGGCCGCGAAATGTACAAGGCCATGGGGATCTCACCCATATCCCTGTCGGTATCCGATGTCGCGACATCGCTTTCTACGAATCTCATCGACTGCGCGAGTGCGACCCCCTATATGGCGGTGGCCTTCCAGTGGTACACGAGGTTCAAGTATATCAATGAATATCCTTCGTCGAATATCCTGGGAGCAATGGTCATATCGAAAAAGATATGGGACAAGATTTCCCCTCAGAGCCGCAATATCATACTGGATCTTGCCAGACAGTCTCACGGCAGGATAGAGGAAGCCGCTCGCAAAGAGGACGAGAAGTGCATGAAAATACTCCTGGATGCGGGCATTCAGGTATACCGCACCGACGAGAACATCAAGGACGAGGAAGTGCAGTTCATCTTCGATGCCGCGGAAAAGACCCGGAACAATCTCGTAGGCGAGCTCTACTCTCAGGAACTCCTCGACCGGACAATGGCCCTTCTCGATGAATACCGGAAGGAGCACCCGGAGGACACGAAGGTCATCCGGATAGAATAGCTGGAGATGTCCGTGCGCTGCAAGGTCTGCGGTCTCAGACTCTATGACCACCTGAAGACGTGCCCCGGGTGCGGCACCCCCTATCCCCCTGTGCATCCGATCACGGCGGTCCTCTGGAAAATCGAGGAATGGCTTCTGGTGGGTTTCCTCGGGATCATGGTGTCGCTCGTCCTCATTCAGATCGTCCTGAGGAATTTTTTTGCCACCGGCATCATGGGAGGCTCCGAGATCGTAAGGCACCTGGTGCTCTGGGTGGCCTTCCTCGGAGCAGGAGTCGCCGCACGTGAAGGAAAGCACATCCGGATAGACGTCGCCGGGAGGCTTCTGAGTCCGCGGTTCAAGTGCGGCACCGATGTCCTGACCGGTATCTTCTCCGTGGTCGTGTGCGCCATTCTGGTCTATGCGTCGTTGAACTTTCTGCTGGTGGATTTTGAGTCCGGGATGCAGATCCCTTTTTTCAATATGCCGGTATGGGTGCTCGAGCTCATCATACCCTTGGGATATCTGGTGATCACCCTGAGGTTCGCGCTGAGGACATTCCGTTCGCTGATCTGGTTCATACAGGGTGACAGGACATGACCGGGGCTCTGACGGCGCTGATCGTTCTCATGGCCTTTCTCGGCGCGCCCGTGTTCGTGGTGCTCTCCTCACTGGCCATTCTGGGCTTTTATCTCTCGGACATCCAGGTCGCGGCGCTGATCGTGGATATCTACTCGCAGTTCTCCAACAATCCCGTGCTCTACACCATACCCATCTTCACGTTCGCCGGCTATATCCTCGCCGAGAGCAAAGCATCCATCCGGATCGTCGATTTCTCCCAGGCTCTCTTCGGATGGATGCCGGGAGGGCTCGCAGTCGTGTCTCTCGTGGCGTGCGCCTTTTTCACCGCCTTCACCGGCGCCTCTGGGGTGACGATCATCGCGCTCGGCGGCCTGCTCTATCCGGCTCTGATCAAGGAGCTCTACCAGGAGAAGTTCTCACTGGGGCTCCTGACCTCTTCAGGCAGCCTCGGACTCCTCTTTTTTCCGAGCCTGCCTATCATCATCTACGGGGTGGTGGCCGAGGCGAGCATTCCCCAGCTTTTTGCCGCGGGCATCATCCCGGGGATCATTCTCGTTCTGCTCCTCTCGGTGTATTCGATGTTCAAGGGTGGAGCATCCGGCGTACGGACCAGGAGGTTCTCCCTGCGCGAAGCGGCAAGGACCGCGGGAAAGGCAAAGTGGGAGCTGTTCATCCCGATCATGCTCCTGGTGGGGATATTCGGAGGGTTCGTCACCCTGGGCGAGGTGGCGTCGATCACCGTAGCCTATACCCTGCTGGTGGAAACATTCATCCACAGAGACATTCCCCTCAGACGGATCCCGGGCATCATGAACGAGAGCATGGTACTGGTCGGAGGGATCTTCATCATCTTCGGTTCGGCCCTGGCGCTGACCACCTACATGATTGATGCGGAGATCCCGTATGCGATGCTGGAGTTCATCCAGAGGCACATCTCCTCGAAGATCGTATTTCTCATCGCGCTGAATGTCTTCCTGCTCGTCGTAGGGTGCATCATGGATATCTACTCCGCGCTTGTGGTGGTCGTCCCCCTGATCACCCCCATCGCAATGAGCTATGACATCAACCCCGTACACCTGGGCATCATCTTTCTGACGAATCTGGAGATCGGATACTCGACCCCGCCCGTGGGGATGAATCTCTTCATCTCGTGCTTCAGGTTCAACAAGCCGGTGATCACCCTGTACAAGGCCTCCCTGCCGTTTCTCGTCATCCTTCTCATCGGCCTTGTCGTGATCACCTACGTGCCCCAGCTCAGCCTGATGCTTGTCGAGTATTTCGATATCAGGTGATCCGGAGGCGGGATCTCTCCCCACGCCCCTTTCACGGGCGGACCGCTCTCTCGTTCGATGCTGTAGAGTGCAGGCGGGTGCTGGGATCAGAGAATATCCACGAGCTCGATATCAAAGACAAGGGTCTTCCCTGCAAGGGGGTGGTTCGCGTCGAGTCGCACGGACTCATTCTGGATCTCGCTCACCACGACAGGGAGTTCCTCGCCGCTGTTGTCTACGATGATCAGCCTCATGCCGACCTCGGGCTCGATATCTTCAGGGAAGTATTCTTTGGGCATATCCACTACGAGATTTTCGTTATATGATCCATATGCGTGCTCGGGCTCGATGGAAATCGTCTTCGACTCGCCGATATTCATACCTTCTGCGGCTTTTTCGAAACCGGGTATCACCTCATGCGAACCGAGCGTGAACTCGAGAGGCTCTCCTCCCACGGACGAGTCAAAGATCACTCCATCTTCAAAACGGCCCGTATAATGTACCTTTATAGTGTCTCCTTGTTTTACCGGCATACCCATAATCAGCCTCCTGCTGTAGGGACATTCATATAAGAATAACAGATAGGGCTCAAAAAGACAAAAAGAATATCTGAAGGCGAAGAATGCGGCAGAAAATCCTGCTTCGCCGGTGCCGGGCTCTTCGGCTCTGCAGGTAAGTCTTGGAGAATTCTCTCACCATGGGTATAATGCGCCCGGTGTTCATCGAAGGGAGAAGGGAGGGGCACAGAGATGTCCATGATCGAGTATGCATTGGACGGCAGTGTTGCCGTCGTCACCCTGAACAGCGGAGAAAACCGCTTCAACATCCGATTCGTCGAGAGATTTCTCACCGTGCTCGACGAGATAGAGCACGGCACCGATGCCGATGCCCTGGTGGTGAGGTCCGCCCATGAGAAAATCTTCTGTAACGGCATCGATCTCGACTGGCTCAGGCCGATCGCAGAAGCGGGCGAGCGGGAAACGATCAGAGAGTTCTGCCGCATCCTCAACCGCCTGCTCGGCAGGATCCTGATGTATCCCATGCCCACCATCGCAGCGATCACCGGGCATGCCTTCGCGGGGGGTGCAATCATGTGCTGCTGCTTCGATTTCAGGTTCATGCGTTCGGACAGAGGGTTTTTCTGTTTCCCCGAGGTGGATCTCGGTATACCGTTCTGGCCCGGGATGGTCGCCATGGTGAAAAAGGCGATTCCTGCCCAGATCCTTGATGACTTGTACTACCTGGGCACCCGGCTGACCGGCAGAGAGTGCGAAGAGCACCGGATCGTCAGGAGGGCCCTGCCCATGGACGAGCTCATGCCCGAGGTTCTCGCCTTTGCCAAGAGCCTCCGGAAAAACCGGGCCTATTACAGTGCTCAGAAGGAGAGGATGAACAGAGGCATTATCCGGATCATGGAAGAAGAGGACCCTGCAGTCATCGAGACAGGAAAGATCTCGGTCGGTCCCTGATCAGCCGGTCATGAGGCATCGGCGGAAAGCGGGCGTGCTGCTGTCCGCGCAGCCTGCCGCTCTCTTCTGCACTTTGTGAAATAATGAAAACGTGGTATGAAAATACCATGGTTAGAGTATGAATGTGAGGAGGGGGTCATGACAGAGAAAAATTATGTCATTGCGGTCGATTCGGGCACACAGAGCATCCGGGCGGTGCTCTTCGATGCCCAGGGGAACGAGCTGGCGATAGAGCAGGCCCAGTACGATCCCTATTTCTCGTTGCAGCCCGGCTGGGCCGAGCAGCGGACGGAAGATTACTGGTCCAAGTTCTGCCTGGTCACTAAAGGCCTCATGGCAAAGATATCCATCGATCCCGAAGCCATAGCGGGCCTGGGAATCACCACTCAGCGCAATACCGTGATTCCCATGGACAAGGACGGCAACGCCCTGAGGCCCGCCATCGTCTGGCTCGACCAGCGCACGGTCGCTCAGCTTCCCCCTCTGGGTCTGGCGGGCAAGATGCTCTTCGGGGCCGCCGGTATTCTCGACGCCATCCGATATGCCCAGAAGCACTCCAAGTTTCTGTGGATCCAGCAGAACGAACCCGAGATCTATGAGAAGACCCACAAGTTCGTCCAGGCGTCGGGATTTTTCGTCCGGAACCTCACAGGCGAGTTTCATGACTCCACCGGGATGGTCACCGGAATCTGGCCTTTCGACTACAAGAAGCAGAAGTGGTATCCCATCAGCATCGCCTACAGCCCGCTCGGAATCACCCAGGACCAGTGCGTGAAGCTCTTCTCCCCCGATGAGGTCCTGGGGCGTGTGACCGCACAGGCCTCCCTGGAAACCGGGCTGCCCGAAGGTCTGCCGGTAGTCGTGGGCGCCGGAGACAAGCAGAGCGAACTCCTCGGCGCGGGCGCCCTCGAGCCCCACGTCGCCGAG
This sequence comes from Syntrophaceae bacterium UBA1062, assembly GCA_002316295.1. Lineage (GTDB taxonomy): Bacteria > Desulfobacterota > Desulfomonilia > UBA1062 > UBA1062 > Phosphitivorax. The sequence goes on from DCDF01000223.1 coordinate 19,660, forward strand.
ATCAGCTTCGGGACCGCAACCGCCATGCACGTCATGACCAGGAAGTATATCGTGGAGAAGGACATGAAGTTCTTCACCTGGCCGGCCGCGATCCCGAACACCTGGGACATCGAGATGTTCATATTCAGGGGATTCTGGATGGTCACCTGGTTCAAGCAGGAGTTCGGCCACCGGGAGGCCATCGAGGCAAAGGAGCGCGGGGTTGCGCCGGAGGTCGTGTTCGACGAGGTTGTGAGGAATATTCCCGCAGGGTCCATGGGCCTCATGCTCCAGCCCTACTGGTCTCCCATGGTGTATAACAAATATGCGAAGGGCTCCATCATCGGATTCAGTGACGTGCACACCCGCGCCCACATCTACCGCGCCATTCTGGAGGGGATCGGGTTCGAGCTGAGGAGGCTCTCGGAGATCGTCCAGCGCAAGACCGGTATCCCCTTCCGGGAGATCCGGGTCGGCGGAGGAGGCTCGAAGAGCGACGTCGCGGTCCAGGTGGCCGCCGACATGTTCAATCTGCCGGTGTCTCGCATGGCGACCTCCGAGATCTCCGCACTGGGCGCCGCCATCGACGCAGCTGTGGCCACCGGCATGCATTCGAACTTCGAAGACGCGGTCAAAGCCATGGTCAGAAAAGGCAGGACGTTCGAGCCCCACGAGCCGAATTGCAGGATCTACAGCGATCTGTACAACGACGTGTATCTGAAGACCTACACCGCCATCGAGCCCCTGAACCGAAGGATCGCCCAGATCATCGGGTACCCGGCGGACGATTAGAAGTACCGGCGGGCCATCGTCGCCTGCCGCGTTCAGCCGCACTCGGCGCCAGCGTGAGCGTCTGACGGGTATCCCGTCTCTCCCGCCGGGAGAGGAGAGAACGGGAACGATCCTCCCTGACAGCACCGAGAGGCTGATATGCCTCATGAGCGTCTTTACGCCTTGTTTT
>DCDF01000088.1 GCA_002316295.1 Syntrophaceae bacterium UBA1062
ATCAGCGAAGGCCTGCCCAACGCGATCGGCGAGGCCATGGCAACAGGCGTCCCCTGTGTGGTCACCGATGCGGGAGACTCGGCTCTCCTGGTGGGGGATACGGGAATCGTAGTCCCGAAGAGGGATCCTGAGGCCTTGTGCGCTGCATGGCAGAGGCTGCTGGATGCAGGGCCGGATTCCCGCAGGGCCATGGGTGAGCGCGCCAGGAAACGCATCATGGATCACTACAGCCTTCAGGCCATGATCAATAGGTACGAGGATCTCTACCGGAATCTCACATCAGGCCGAGAAAGCTGAAGAACCTCTTGAAAATCAAAATGCTTTCCCTGTCTCCCGTGAGGGACAGACTGGCTACAACCCCCAAGAACTCCACCATCAGGATCACCGGAAAGCTTCCCACCATCAAGAGTACCTTCCTTCCCTCTCCATAGTTTTTCCATTGCCTCACCCAATAGTACGCCGTCCCATAGGGAAAGAGCGCCCAGAACCAGGCGATGAAATTGACTGCGGGAACGCCCCAGATCTTTGCGCCCAGCGACGGGTCCCACACCCACCACCCGAGCCGTGTGGCCACCGGGTCGAAGGGGATGTCCAGCGAGAGACCGATCAGGGTGCACACCAGACCCTTCGCTGCTGCGGGCATGGGAGGAAGCAGCTTTTCTACCGCGAAAAAAGTGCAGTAGAGCACGTTCACCCATCCGAGTGCCGTCGCCAAAGGGGCGGGGAGCCCTGGAATATAGAGCAGATATCCCGGCTCAGAGAAAAATCCGAGGACGATACCTCCGTTTTCGAGTATCAATCCGAATACCAGCGTCACCCCGAACACCCAGACCCAGTCCCACCGCACCAACCAAGTTCTGCCGTGCACGAAGAGAATCACGAACTGGGCAAGGGCGCTAAACTCGTACCACAGGCGCTGGGTTTTTTCATCGAGAGGCAGTGAGAGTCCGTGCAGAAGCGGTGTGAGATACACGGCCGTCATGCCTGCGGCCCAGAGGAGATACATACGTACAGTTCCCTCCCCGCCCCGCTCCTTCCTGCAGGCAAACCACAGAAGAGTGAGCGATGCGGCAAGGGAAAGGAGAGAGAGATACCTGATACTCTCCAGCTGGGGAACAATGTGATGAAGGCCGTTGTTGAGCACGCTCAGGCCCACAAACCAGATGAAAAAGACAGGGAGATTTTTCCAGAGAAACTTCATATGAACCAATACATATCATCAGAGGTTTCTTCAATCAATCCGACCCGATCAGATGCAGGATCAGAGGTTCCTTAAATGTGCCGGAAACCGTCAATCCCCGGCAGGAATTCAAACAACCCAGAAGAAACTTGTGGATAACTTTCCCCTATGATATTTCCCTCTTATCGTTGTTTGATGACCGTACTCGATCGTTGGGGTTCCTTTTTATGAGAATTACTGATGGAGTGAAATTGTCGGGACTGTTCCTCGTCATAGGCATCACATGTGCCTGGATGGATGGTGGAATAGGAAACGTCATCCATTTGATCAAACGGCTCTATGTATATCATGGACTTCCGAAAACCTCGTTCTATGTGCTGGCTTACCTGGCCACAGTGGCAGGTCTGGTATCGCTTTATGCATCAAGAAGCGCATTGCTGCGTCATCTCTCTTACCTCATAAGTTTTCTATCCATTAGCCTCTTTCTCAGCTATAAGAACATCAATGGGTATGGATATACGTTTCACGACGCCCAGACCGCCCTATCAAACCTGTTTTTTGCCGGGGAGGCGTTGCGGACTTTTTATCCACATTGTATCTGGCCGGTTATCATTGCATTCTCATTCGTGTCTGCGGTCGAAATTATGCATAAGACCTTCCTTCCCAAGCTGAACCCGGCTTTCGCCCTTGTAGCCCTCTTTTCGATATTCCCCGTATATGGAATCAATGAAAGAACCCAGGGCGGCATCTCACTATTCCCTATCATGTACGAGGTTCCTGTCCTGACCTATACCGCTTTCTTCGACGCTCCTCCCCGGGTGGAAAGACGCGAGCCCTCTTTCGATCCTTGCGGGCAAGCTCTGGCAAAGCACCTCATTTTCATTGTTGATGAAAGCATCCGCGGAGACATGTTGAGCATAAACGGATATGAGATAAATACGACACCCTTTTGGGCGAGTGTTTCAGAGAAGGCCAGAAATTTCGGTGTCGCAAGCTCGTGTACCAACTGCAGTTCGACTACCAATACGATTCTGGTAACCGGGATCGACATCAATCAATTACCCGATACAGGATACGAAACATTGAAGCAGCCGAGCCTGTTTCAATATGCTCAGCGGGCAGGATATAAGACCTTTTTCCTCGACGGCCCCAATTCCCGGGGAAGGCCGAGGGACTATCTGGGAGAAAGCGACATCAGAGCCATCGACAGCTATCGTTGTGTAAAAAGGGAGTACAGTGGGATAGAAAATTACCGCATCGACTATAAAATGATCGAGCTCGTGGAAGAAATCATCAATTCCCAGGAATCAAGCTTCATCTACATGATCAAATACGGGTGTCACTTCAGCTATGAGAATGATTATCCTCACGAATACAAACACTTCTCCCCCACCATCAGCGAGGTAGAACATATCGACCTGCAATCCGTGCTCAACAGCTACTACAATGCCTTGCTCTGGTCCGTCGACGGATTTTTCGAACGATTAATTCCTGTGCTCCAGGATAAGGACGTCCTGGTCATATACACTTCTGATCATGGTCAGAGCATTGAAGAGTATCGGACTATGCCGGCGACTCACTGTCTCGGGAAAAATGCACCCGGCAGTCAGGCATCCGTGCCGTTCATTCTTTTCCCCATGAACGAAAGAATTACCACTTCTCTCGACGAGATGACCTCCGATACCTTTGATCATAATTATGGCAAGGTCAGCCACTTTCAGATCTTCCCTACTCTTCTTGTCATCATGGGATATCCACCGGCTGAGGTCTCGGATCGTTACGGCGCTACGATCTTTGACGAGCTTCCCGCGGAGAGGATGTTCATTACTGGTTCTCTCTACGGGAAAGGCGATTTTCAGGTAAAAAAATTCTAGCGCGAGAATGTCTCTCTTCCCGATTCTCTTTCAAAAAGCATCCCTTGAAAAAGGTGTTGCTCTCCATGTGGGGTGTTCTCGATAACATTCACGCCATCAGCTTCCGGAGCACCTCCCTTGATTCCTCAACCGGGTCGGGCGAGTCCATGACCCTGGCCATGAGATGGCTGCCTACGATCACCCCATCGGCAAAGGAGAGCAGGTCTTCCACCTGGGCTGTGGTGGATACCCCGAACCCTGTGCATACGGGCAGATCCGTAAGAGACTTGATTTCCTGTACCCGCCGGCGCACCTCTGGAGGGATGCTCGACCGTTCGCCGGTCACCCCCTTGATTGTGACCGCATACACAAAACCGCTGCACTGGGACACGACCTCACGCATCCGCTCCTCGGTCGTGGTGGGGGCCACGAATCTGATGAGGTCGATACCGATGTCCCGGCACACCTCAAGGATGCCTGCGGCAACACAGGGCAAGTCTGGGATGATGACGCCTTGTATCCCGCTGTCTCTGAGCCGGACGAGCGTCTCCCTCATTCCGCGGCGCATGAAGGGATTGATGTACGACATCACGATCAACGGGGCGCTCACCCCGGCGCTCCACCTCGGAAGTCCGGACATGAGGCCGTCCAAGGTGAAGCCTGCCTCCAGGGCCAGATGAGAGGCCTTCTGGAGCACCGGGCCATCCGCTATGGGATCGGAAAAGGGGATCCCGATCTCGATAGCCGCTGCGCCGGCATCGCTGAGGGCCCGGATGATCTCTCCCGTGGCGTCTAGATCGGGCAGACCAGCCGTCACATAGGGGATGACCGCCCTTTTGCTCGTCCGTATCGCTTCCGCTATCATAACTCCTCCTGGAAAACCGTGTGCAGGTCTTTATCTCCCCGTCCCGAGAGATTCACCAGCACCGTAGCCCCTTCGTGGCCGGGTGCATACTGCTCGAGAAATCCGATCGCATGGGCGCTCTCCAGGGCTGGCGCGATTCCTTCCAGGCGGTTCAGGAGCCTGAAGGCCTCAAGGGCCTGCCGGTCGTCCACCAGCTCGTACCTGGCCCTGCGGGTTGCCGAGAGAAAGCTGTGCTCCGGCCCTACACCGGGATAATCGAGCCCGGCCGCGATCGAGTGGGTGTCCAGCACCTGGCCGTCAAGGTCCTGCAGCAGGTAGGAGCGCGCCCCGTGAAGGACTCCCGGCGACCCGAAGTGAATGCTGGCGCCGTGACTGCCGTTCGCATCGCCGTAGGCCTCGACTCCGATGAGCTCCACCGGATCGTTGATAAATCCGGAGAATATTCCGATGGCGTTGCTTCCTCCTCCTACACAGGCGATCACGGCACGAGGAAGCGAGTCTGTCTTTTCCAGAATCTGCATCCTGGCCTCTTCGCCGATGATACGCTGAAACTCTCTCACCAGGGTCGGGTAGGGATGGGGCCCGACAGCCGAGCCGAGAAGGTAGTAGGTGGTGTCTACGTTGGTCACCCAGTCGCGGATGGCCTCGCTGGTCGCGTCCTTCAGGGTCGCACTCCCCGAAGACACTGGAACCACCTCCGCACCCAGGAGCCGCATGCGCTCGACGTTCATGTGCTGCCGTTCGATGTCCCGGGTGCCCATGTACACGGCGCAGGGCAGCCCGAACAGCGCGCAGGCGGTGGCGGTGGCGACTCCGTGCTGGCCCGCCCCGGTCTCGGCGATGATCCTCTGCTTGCCCATCCGCCGTGCAAGGAGGATCTGACCGATGGCGTTGTTGATCTTGTGGGAGCCGGTGTGGTTCAGGTCTTCCCGCTTGAGCCACACCTCGATACCCAGATGTTCAGAGAGCCTGCGCGCATGGGTCAGGGGACTGGGCCTGCCCACATAGTCCCTCAAACAACTGCTGAACTCGTCCCGGAACTCCCGGTCGTTCCACGCGGCTGAAAACTCGTTTTCAAGCTCCTGCAAGGCGGGTAGCAGCGTCTCAGGCACGTACTGTCCGCCGAATTCTCCGAAATAGCCTTTCATTTTTTCGCCTCCTGTTTCGCCTCACAGATGAATTTACTGATCTTCTCCCTGTCCTTGATTCCGGGTGCCGCTTCCACCCCGGAGCTCACGTCCACCCCGAAAGGCCTCGTCTGAGCGATCGCCTGCCCGACGTTCTCCGGGGTGAGCCCTCCGGCGAGGATAAAGGGGATGCCGAGGAGTCTCCAGTCACCAACCCTGCCGGTGCCCATGCTCGGATCCAGGAGAACGCGGCAGGGAAAATCTTCAGGGATCATGGGTGGTTCCAAACCCGGCTCCACCTCCTTCAACGCTGCAATGATTCTGAAATCATCGAGTAGCATGCGGTGCGCCGGCATGAGCGGAGCGTGGAGCTGAACCGTATCGAGCCCGAGGATCTTCGAGATCTGAGCGATGTATACGGGATCTTCATCCGTGAACACCCCGACTTTTTCCACCCCGCGAATATCATGTATCCATGATTCCACCACATGCGGGTCCGCCCTTCTCCTGCTCCGGGTGAGCACAAACCCCACGGCGTCCGCGCCGAACACGCATGCCGCCAGGGCGTCTTCATATCGGGTGATGCCGCAGATCTTCACCCACATCGAAATATCTCCCCGCGGGTCTGCTCGCTGACCACGGCCCTGCCGATAAGGGCCGCATCATATCCCATTTCTCCGAGCTCCTTGAGCCTTGCCGATGACGAGATGCCGCTTTCGGCCACCTTGGCCACTCCTGAAGGCAGCAGCCCCGCCATCTCCTCGTGGCGCCTCGGATCTACCTTCAGCGTAGCGAGGTCGCGCACATTCACCCCAATGATATCGGCCCCGATCTTCA
>DCDF01000259.1 GCA_002316295.1 Syntrophaceae bacterium UBA1062
TGCAGGTCACGGGATACGCCCTTACATTCTCTCTTCTGATTGAATATCGGGCGGTAATCCTGTACCCTTACCATCGGCAGGAGCTGCGCCGGGGGATCTTTCACCGGCGTGCATGCAGCGTGTGAAAGGAGACATCCAGTGGCGGATTATGACGTGATCGTGATCGGTGCCGGCAACGGAGGCCTCACTGCAGGGGCGCAGCTGTCGGCCAGGGGTGCCCGGGTGCTTGTCCTGGAGCAGCACAACCTTCCCGGAGGGTTCGCCAGCAGCTTTGTCCGGGGCAGGTTCGAGTTCGAGCCGTCGCTCCACGAGCTCTGCGACGTGGGCCCGGCAGGCGACAAGGGGGGTGTCCGGAAGCTCCTCGAGGACGATCTGGGGGTCGAGGTGGACTTCGTGCGGGTGCCCGAGGCCTATCGCATGATCCTCACCACGGAGAACCTCGATGTCACCATGCCTTTCGGGATCGAGGAATTCGCCGATGCCGTTGACGGCTATGTGCCCGGCAGCCGGGCGGCGGTGCGGTCGTATCTCGATCTGTGCAGGGAGGTACTCGACGCCCTGAACTACCTGGGAGCATCCAAGGGCAATCCCGACAAAAAGGTTCTGCTCAAACAGCACGGCAACTTCCTCAGGACGGCTCCCTACACCGTGGAAGAGGTGACGGCCCGCTTCGGGATCCCCGAGCAGGCGAAGAAGATCTTGTACGCTTACTGGTGCTACATCGGTATCCCTGTGAGCAGGATGAGCTTCACGCTTTGGAGCGCCATGCTCTACAAATACCTGGCAACAGGCGGCTACATCCCCAGATACCGCTCCCATGAGATGTCCGCCGCGATCGAGGAGCGCGTCCTCAAAAACGGTGGCAGGATCGAATACAACACCCGGGTGGACAAGATCCTGGTGGAACAGGGCAAGGTGACAGGCGTGGAGACCTCGCACGGAGAGCGCTTCAGCACGAGCCATGTCATCTGCAATGCATCGCCCACGGTGGCGTACAACCGCCTGGTCTTTCCGAAGTCCGAGGTTCCCCGGACCGCCTACCGGCAGGTGAACGCACGCACGCACGGCTCCAGCGCCTTCGTGGTCTACCTCGGGCTCGACGCATCTCCGGAAGACCTCGGGCTTATGGACTACAGCTATTTCATCTACGAGCACATGGACATCGACAGGCTTTACGCCTCGTTCAGCGATCTCTGCGACCCCAGGGTCCAGGCCACGGTGTGCCTGAACAGGGCCGTCCCGGACTGTTCGCCGCCCGGCACCACGATCATGTCGTTCACGATCCTCTACCGGCCGGGGGTGTGGGACCGCGTAGCACCGGAAGATTATGTCTCCGTGAAGCGCAAAGTTGCGGACCGGCTCATCCGGAACTTCGAGCAGGCTATGCACGTCTCCCTGCGCGGCCGTATTGAGGAGATCGAGATCGCGACGCCCCAGACCTTCGCCCGCTACACCGGGTCGTTCGCGGGCGGCGTGTATGGATATGAGCCCGAGCCCTGGGACTCCATCATACCCAGGATGATGTGTATGCAGGACGAGCTCTACATAGAAGGACTTCGCTTCGCGGGCGGCAATGCCTTCCGGACCTACGGCTACAGCAGCTCGCTGCTCAGCGGGCAGACCGTGGCGCTGCTCACCTTGAGAGACATGGGGGTGGTGTGATGAAGGTAAAAGTGAAAGGCTCCATCCGGGATCTGCTGGCGTTCAAGGGCCTGGTTCCCAAGCGCAGGAAGCGCATCCTCAAGTCACCCGACACGCCGCTCGTCGCCGATGCGGTGGGCGAGCTCTCCCGGGTGCTGCACCCCCGGGTGCAGCATCTGGTGATCACCGGGGTGAAGGACGAGACGCCCTCGGCCAAGACCTTCAGGCTGGAGCCTCACCGACAGGACGGAACCACCCGGCTGGCGCCCTTCCGGGCGGGCCAGTACGTGAGCATCCGCACGGAAGTCGGCGGGGTGAGGATCACCAGGCCCTACACCATCTCGTCCTCACCACACGAGAAGGACTTCTACGAGATCACTCTGCGCAGGACAGAAGGCGGGTTCCTGACCGGCCACGCCTGGGAGTACTGGCGGGAGGGAACGAAGCTCGATGCCTCGGGCCCTGAAGGGACCTTTTTCCACGAGCCACTGCGCGACACGCCCGAAATCCTGGGCCTCGCGGGCGGAAGCGGCGTGACGCCGTTTCGTTCCATGATCAAAGACATCGCCTTGGGCGGCGCTCAGCTCAGACTCACGCTCCTCTACGGCATCAAATGTCCCGACGACATCATCTTCGGACACGAGCTCCGGGAGTTTGCCGACCGGTTTCCGGAAAAGATCCGGGTGCACTATGTGTGCAGCGAGCCGGACTCGAGCTGGGAGGGCCCCACAGGGTTTCTGAGTGCTGCGTGCATCAAGGACCTGGCGGGAGACCTGGCCGGCAAGACGGTGTTCGTCTGCGGCCCGCCCCAGATGTACCGCTTTCTGAGAGAGGAGCTGAAGGCCTTCAACCTGCGCCCCAAACAGATCAGATGGGAAGCCGAGGGCGAGGCTTCCGACATCGAACGCCATCCCGGCTTCCCGGCTGACGCTGTAGGCAAGAGCTTCCGCCTCACCGTGACCATGGGAGGCAAAACCGTTGAGCTGCCGGCCCTGTCCGGCGAGAGCCTGCTGGTGGCCATGGAGCGGGCGAACCTGGCGCCGCCTTCGCGGTGCCGCTCGGGTGAATGCGGCTTCTGCCGCTCCCGGATCGTATCGGGCGAGGTCTTCGTCCGCCCCGAGAGCGACGGCCGCCGGGCGGCGGACAGGATGTACGGGCATATCCACCCCTGCTCCTCGTACCCGGTTTCCGACGTAGAAATCGCCGTGCCGCGCGACCCCTGAACAAGCGGTGGAGATCAGTGGGGGCCTGAGAGGGATCGGGTTGTCCGCCGGGCATAACCGTCCGGGACCTTGACCGGCATACAGTTCGGTCACCCGGCCTTTCGTGTCTCCATGCACCGGACAGACTCGGGGGCGTCGCGCTGCAGATGCCTGAGCCGGGTCGATCTTCTCTTCCGCCGATCCCCTTTCGGCCTACGCCCTTGAAAAAATGTGTCCGAGCGCTCCAGCCGCTTGCGTCTGTGCAGAAGGGATTTCCCTCTGCGAGTTTTCTTGGACTGTGTTTTTCTGTAGACTATCCCGCCTGCCGGTCCGTCTAAGGGGTCAGTAAATACAGAACAGACTTCACGGCTTCTCTCAGTGCCGGTTACGCCGCAACAGAACATAAAAGGAGATCTGGCAATGAATGTAAAAATGATCGGAACATCGATTGTAAGGATTCTGGTTATCAGTGCGGGCATTCTGGTGTGCATCCTGGCGTCCATCTCGCCTTCGTTCGCCGAGACGCGGTGGAACGTGGGCATTTCGGGCGGCGACGACGGCATTGAGGGGTTTCATCTTTCCGTCGGCGAATATTACCGGGTCCCGCACAGAGAGGTGATCGTCATCCACAAGCGGGGAATCTGCGACGAGGAACTTCCGGTCGTGTTCTTCATCGCGCAGAGGGCGCACGTTCATCCCGATGCAGTCGTAGGGCTCCGGCTCAGGGGCATGTCGTGGTTTGACATCACCCTGCACTATGGTCTGTGCCCGGACATCTATTATGTTCCGGTCAGGCACGTGTATGTCCATCACCGTCCCGGGCACGACTATGTTTATTACCGTGACCACCGCCCCCACGACTGGAAGAAGATGCACCTGAAAGACCGGGACATCATCAACCAGGTGAACCTGAAGTTCATATCAGAGCACTACGGCTATGCCCCGGAAAAGGTCATCAAACACCGGTCCGAAGGGAGACGATTCACGGAGATCCACCGCGACGTCCGCCATGAAAAGAACGGGAAGCCGGCGTACACCGACCGCAGAGAAAAACCGAAGAGGCCCGAAAGCAAAGACTACACGAAGCACGGGAAAGAAGACAAGCGGCAGGGAAAGAACAACGGAAAAGGCGCAGACGGCCGTCGGGAAAGAATCTGATCGGCACGGAGAAAAGAAGAGAAATGGGCGCGGCTCGCTACCCTGTGGGTGATGAGCCGTGCTCTTGCTTGAAAAGCCCCCTTCTTCCATTCTCTTCTATTCTCTCCGCCGAGCATCTGTCATTTTGGACGGACGCTCTATCGGCCCGCTCCACCGAAGATCCAGAACAGCACCATGATAAAGAACAACTGGATGAGCCACCCGATAATGCAGACCCCCACTGCCCTGAAGGTGCTCGTGTAGTCCAGGGCCTGCCGCACCGCGATGACCATTGCAACCAGCATCCAGATCTGGGCTGCGATCTGGACCAGCGTCGCCAGGCCGGGGATGATCCCTACGACCCTGATCAGCCCGGGGGAGCTCGAGAAACCGATCGTGCGCAGCAGCTCGCCCATATCTGATCTGGTCTGGGGCTCGGGAAGCATCTTTGTCCCGATCATGTAGATCAGCCACGCCCAGATGACCCACCCCAGAAGGCTCATGAGCGTACCGCCCAACAGGCCTGCAAAACCTATCCGCCCGATAGTCCCGACGCCCGCGGCTATGCTGGAAAGAACGACGACCGCGACGGCCTGGCCGATCGCACTCCTGTCGGCCTCGACCTCCTCGTAGAGGCTTGCGTCCAGTTTTGCGGCGCGGATAATGCGGCTCATAATATCAGCCATACACACCTCCTTTTCATGTCCGGCACCATACTCCTTCGGCTGTTCTCAGGCAAGGGAGACAGGCCCGCGGGTGAGGCGCCCCCGGTTGCCGGCGTTTCTCTCCCGGACTTGGGCATGCCTGCCCGTCTTTGAAATAACAATAAAGGCCGGTGCCTCCGGTTGCAAGCAGAGCCCTATTTTCTCTAACAGCCGATTGCGAGCATCACCTTGACGCAACGGCCCGTGTCGATGCGCTTGCGGTAGACGCGGGGCAGATTCTCAAGCGAAATCTCGTCTGAGATCATAGGCCTGCCGTCAAGCAGACCTTCGGCCATCCAGTCAAGGCACTGCCTGTTCTCCTCGTGGGTGTTGGAGTACGAGCCGATCAGCCTGATCTCCTTGAAGTTGAGCATCATGGGGATGATCTCGATGTTTCTCATGATCATGCTCACGATACACACCGTTCCGCCGTTCGCGCAGCAGCTCATCGCATCCGGCACGGCGCCCTTCGCGCCCGAGCATTCGAATACGGTCTGGTACCCGCCCTCCTGAAGCGCGTGAATGACGATATTTTCCTTCATCGGATCCACCAGGACATCCGCACCGAAGATCTCTGCCAGATCCCGCTTGGCCTGTACGGGCTCGGAGATCGCGACCGGGCCGTAGCCAAGGATCCTGAGCAGCCGCACCATGGCAAGCCCGATGGGCCCCCCTCCGATGACCAGTGCGGAGCCTGACTTCGCCTGCGAGACGCGGATGGCATGTAGGGAGGCCGCAAAGGCCTCGGCCAGGGCCGCGTTGCGGGAATCCACCCCGTCGGGGACCGGGATGAGCATCTCCGGGAAACAGACGAGGTACTCGGCAAACCCGCCGGGAAGGTCTCCGATTCCGATGGTGCGGCGACCGCCGGTGCACAGGTGTGGCCTTCCCCGGATGCAGTCTCCGCACAGCCCGCAGAACGTGGGCCGTATTATGATCCTCTCACCCGTGCTGTGGCCCGTGACCTCTGCGCCCATGTCCTCGATGACGCCGCTCACCTCGTGGCCCACTACACAGCCGTCGGGCATGCCGCCGCTTTCGATCAGGGAGTGGTCGGATCCGCAGAAGCCTGTGTGCATCACCCGGATCAGCACCTGGTCCGGAGCCGGTGACGGTACGGACAGATCGTCTCGGAACTTCAGCTTTTCGATCCTGTCACAGACAACAGCCTTCATGCGCTTCGCTCCTTTTTGCCTCAGTAGGAATAGATCCCGCTGATCGGCCCGATGACCGTGATCACCACTGTGATGAGCATCACCATGATCACGGACATCACGATGCCTGATCTGGCGAAATCGCCGATGGTGAAATAGCCCGACGTATAGGGAATGATATTGGTCGGCGTCTGGGTGATCAGGATGATGCCCAGAGACGATGTGAATGCCGCCGGCGCCACCAGGACCCAGGGGTGAATATCGAAGCTCACGGCGAGCGAGATGAGAATGGGGATGATGATTATCCCGGTCACGGTGTTGCTCGCCAGGAACAGCTTCATGAACATGACCACCAACACCACTGCGAAAACAAGCGCAACCGGGCTCAGCGACGTGATTCCCCCCAGGAGTATCACGGCCAGCCATTTGGCCGCGCCGGTGTGGTAGGTCATCATGCCCAGCCCCAGGGACGCCATGATCAGGATAATGCTGTCCCAGGAGACGGCCTGGGCCGCCTTTTCCTGGTCGAGCACCCGAAACGGCGGCAGGAAGAGAAGGACCCCGCCCAGGATGGACACGAAGCTGATGGGAAGGTCGATTACGCCCCCGGTAAGGCATGCGATCAGCGGGTTGAAGACCCACAGGAAGATGACCGCCGCGAATATCACAACGGTCCCGATCTCGGGCCGTGAGATTCTGCCCAGGTTCTTCAGCTGCCGGTGTATGTCCTCTCTGCTCAAGGGGAGTTCTCTGATCTCGGGCGGAAACATGACCATGAGCACGATCCAGCCGAAGGGGATGAGGATCAGGGACGCAGGAACTCCGATAAGCATCCAGTCTAGGAAAGAGATCTCCATGCCCGTGAGCGAGCGCATGAAACTGATCGCGATCGGATTCGGTCCGCAACCGGCCGGGGTGCCGATGCCGCCGAAGATGGGCCCCCAGCACGAGGAGATCATGAGCGCCTTGCCGAAGTTGCTCCTGAGAGGCTCGCACCCCGCCTGCTTCAGGATGCCCACCCCGATGGGCAGCAGGATTGCAGCTACCCCCACGTCCGAGACCCACATGGAGATCAGCGTGCCCATGATGAGGAAACCCAGGAGGACCCGCCGGGTGCTCACCCCGAGGATCCGGAGCATGTTCAGGGTCATCCGCCTCCCCAGGGAGGTGTAGGAAAACGCGCCAGAGAGCAGAAACACCCCGAGGAAAAACAGGATGAGGTCGTTGCCGAAACTGATGCGCACGATCTCCTTGTATCCCTGCGCAACACCCGTTATCCTCACCACCTCCCCGCTCTCTTTGAGCACCTGCACACCGTCGGTCACGCCCAGAAGCGGCATGAGGAGCATGGCGCCCAGCGCAGTGACGTGGAAGGGCAGCACCTCGGTCACCCAGAACAGGATCGCCACGGCCAGCAGTCCCAGGCAGAGCTTGCCGCCGTGTGTCAAGACAATGACCTCCGAGTCTAAAGTGAGCGGGGGCGGCAGGGGCAGGAAGTATATAACGAGAAACAGCACCAGCCCGGAGGCGAGATACCATGGCTGCCGCGAACCGACCGTTTTCGTGATCGCCTCTCTATCCAGTGGTTGTTGCTCGCGACTCGGCTGCACCATTATCCGACCTCCTGCATCAGGCCCCTGAGCGCACTCGTTGCTGCATGGAGGTACAGCTCACGGAAATCTTCTCCCTTGAGGATCGTGTTCTGTAGCTTGCGGAACTGGAGCATGCCGTGGATCGTGGACCAGAGCACGAGCGAGGCCCTGCGAAGGGTCTTTGCGCCGGGCCGCCCGGGAAGCTGCTGCTTGAGGACGTCCTCAATGAGCGTCAGGATCCGGTTGCCGTGCTCGTCGATCCGCTCCTTGAGATGCGGGGGGAACACCACATCCGGCGCGGTGAGAAAGTAGTTGATGATCTCGTAATACGTCCGGTGCCGCTCGCTGAACTCGAGGTAGGCAAGCGCGATGTCTTCAAGCTTGCGCAGCGGCTCGGCGTCTCCGGCGGCCACTTCGGCGATCATGTCGCGCAGGATGTCGAGCCCCTCTTCCTGAAGCGCTGCGTAGAGGTCTTCCTTGTTCTTGAAATACAGGTACAGCGTGCCTACGCTCAGCTCGGCGTTGCGCGCGATCTGGTTCATGGTGGCGGCGTTGATGCCTTTCTGAAAGAGCAGGTCGCGGGCGGTGTCGAGGATGTACTCTCTCCTCAGCTCCTTCTCCCGCTTCCTTCTTTCCTGTGATCCCATGGCGACTTCCTCCTTCAGTGCCCCTTCCCTTCTTCTCGCACCCTTTCCGGGAAGGAGGCGGTGTCTATTCGATCAGTGTCAGGGGTTCTCTCCGGTGCATCCCTCGCCAGGGATGCCCAGCTCTTCGAGGCGTGTAGGAGTGGGGATGCCGTTTTCGTCCCAGCCGCGCAGCCGGTAGTATCTGCCGAGCATCTTCTCCAGCTCGTTCTGCGGGCAGTATCTGCCTTTTGAGGGCCCGTCCGGGATGGGCTCGTTCATCACCCGCCAGGGGAGCATGGCGGTGGCGCGGCTAGCGCCCCTCCTCACATTGATCAGCCGCTCCAGGGTATAGATCCGCTCAGCGATGCGCTCGAGCTCTTCGAGCGTGATGTCCCACCCGGTGATCGAGCGCAGAATCGGCAGGTAGGCATCATTGAGCCGGGTGCCCAGCACCCGCTCCTGAACGAAGCGGCAGATCACCAGCGAATCGCCGATCGCGCTGTTGTTCTCGCTCTGGATGGTGTATTCGGGCTGGGCATCGAAACCCGGGTCGCTGTCTCCATCCGCGTAGTTGGGCCGGGCGTCGTGATGGCTGCCGCCCCGGGTCGAGGTAGCGTAGGCAAGGCCCATGTTCCTCAGGCCCCGGGCCGAGTGGCCTGCCATCTCCAGGCCCTGCTGGCAGTAGAGAAGCTTCTCCGAGCCTTTGCCGAAGCGCTCCGCCAGCGCCCGGGAACCGAGCGCCAGAAGAGCGCCCGCACCCCTCCTGAAGGCGGTGTCGCGCGCTACCCCGGCAAGATCCTGTCCGGGGCCGAACCCGATGCGCCCGCCAAGGTCGCCCAGCTCCACGATTCCCTTTTCCACACACTCGGCCGTAAACGCCAGGGTGACGCCGAAGCTGATGGTGTCCATGCCCATCTCGTCGCACTGGGCGTTGCCGTTGAAGATGGAGACGAGGTCCGGGTTGTCGAGCATGGAGCCCATGGCATAGATGGTCTCGAACTCGGGCATCTTGACCAGCCTCTGTGCGAAGTCGCCTTCGGGCACGCTCACCAGCTTGCCGCAGGCAACCGGGCAGCCGTGGCAGGCGATGTCCCTGTGCCGGTACTTCTCCACGATCACCGGTCCGCTCACCGCGTCGGCCCCGTCGAACACCTCTTTTGTGTTGTTGCGGGTGGCGAGCCTGCCCTTGTCGTTGATCATCTTCACCAGCACGGGCGTGCCGATCTCGGTCAGGGGCCTTGCTTTTTCGCGCAGGCCGGGCAGGTGGCGCCTGAGCTCCCGCTTCAGGTCTTCGGGCCGAAAAACCGGGGTCTTCCGCGTACCGCGCACGGCCAAGGCCTTGCAGTTCTTGGAGCCCAGAATCGCACCGATGCCTCCCCTGCCCGCGGCGCTGATGCGCGCGCCGCTGCAGACCACGTTGGCGTACACCACGCCGTTTTCGCCCGCCGGGCCGACCGCCGCACTCTGGAGACCGGGGCCGTGCTCCCGGAGCAGCAGGGCGTGGGTTTCGCCCGTGGTCTTTCCCCACAGACGCGATGCATCCCTGATCTCGACCTCCCCCTCATCGACCAGGATATACACCGGGGACGGCGCCCTGCCCCTGATCACGTATGCGTCGAACCCGGCCCTCTTCATCATCCAGCCGAAATCGCCTCCGAAGTTCGAGTCGAGGAACAGGCCGGTCTGCGGGGAGACGCCCGCCACATGGGCCCTGCCTCCTCCCCACACCGGGGTGGCGTTGATCGGCCCCGAGGCGAACACCACGGCGTTTTCCGGGGACAGGGGGCGGGCTTCCGGAGGCACCAGAGAGTGGATGATCGCGGCCGCGAACCCGTTGCCGCCGAGCCAGGCCCGGGCGAAGTCCTCTCTCAGCTCCTCAACGCAGTGCGAACCGCTGCTCAGATCGATGATCAGGATCTTTCCCATGTATCCGAACATCTGATCGCTTCTCTCCTCTGGTTTGATCTTCTCCCGTGCTCTCATCACCGCCCGGAGCGGGTTCTTCACCCTTGAGCTGCCCCTTTGAGCCCGGAGGCGTCGGAATCCTTTATCTTCAGCTCCACCTTTTCCTCGCGCGACACATCGCCGATATAAAACCGTGACCCTGCCAGGAACAGCAGCGCCGCGCCCAGGGTAAAGGCCGGAAGGATCAGCATGGCCGTGCCGATGTCGTACGCGTCAGACACCGCTCCCACCACCACGGGCCCCAGGGCGCTGCCCAGGATGTGCTGGGTGACCACGCAGATGCTGTATGATACAGCCCGAAGCCCGGGGTGAACGACATCCTGGGTCACCGCGGCACCGGCGGGCACGAAGGCCACTACCGCGATGCCGCCCGCGAGCAGAAGCAGGTACTGACTCGTGCCGCCCGCAAAGGCGAAGGCCGCGAAGAAGATCACTGCTGAGACCAGCGAGGACGCCGCGCAGAACATCATCCGGGCATCGGCCCGCCTGACGCACCACTTGTCGGCCAGAAAGCCGCCCAGAGGCGCCCCCACGATGGCCAGCATCATCACCAGTCCTCCCATGAGGCCCGCCCTGCTCATGGACAGGTCATAGGTCCGCTGCAGGTAGGTGGGCAGCCAGCTCATGAGCGAGGTGGTCACGAAGGTGTTGCCCGCAAAGGCCAGGTAGGTGAGCACGAGGGAGCGGGTGCGCATGAAGTCGCCCACGATCTCGCCCATGCCCATCTTTTTCTTGATTTCCCCACCTGCTCCGCCGTCAACGGTCTTGGTGAGCTTGACGGTCTGGTAGTCTTTCGTGTGCCAGAACATGATGCCGACGATGATTCCCGGCAAGGCCACGAGCCAGAAGGCGTAGCGCCACCCGAAGTGCTCGGCCACCATGGCGCCGATCGCGATGCCCAGAGCGCTGCCCAGCGGGATCGACGCGTTCCACACGCCCATGACCGCAGCTCGCTTCTTCTCCGGGAAGAGCGCGGATATCACGGCCGTGCCGCCTGGGGCGAAGCCCGACTCGCCGATGCCCACCACGGCCCGGGCGGCAAAGAGCTGCGCGAAGCTTTTCGTGAACCCGCACACGGCAGTAGCGGCGCTCCACACGATTGCCATGATCGCGATGCCCTTGCTCCTGCTGCCGCGGTCGATGAGCACGGAAAAGGGCAGTGCGAAGATCAGGATGGCCCAGTACGCGGCGGAGACCAGCAGCCCGCTCTGGGTGTCGGATATGCCCCACTCTCTGCCCAGGAAGGGAAAGAGCGAGACCACGACCATACGGTCCATGTAGTTGAACAGGTAGAGCAGAAAGAGCAGCACGAACACGTAATACGAATACTTTTTGGATACCAGGTATCCGTTTGCATCATGACCCATGCCATGTTCTCCTTCACCGACGGGCTCCATATCGCCCGCCCGGCCGCTTGAGCGCCCCCTGTTCTCCGGCATGGCCTTCTCCGGCCGGATGCCTGAGGCCGCGTGTCTCCGAAAAAACCTATGCCTTATAGCTGCCCAGGTTCGCCAGTGCGATGCTGCCCGGGCTGATGGTGTCGGGATCGGTCATGACATTGATGCAGGATGTCCTGCCCGAGGCGAAGGCCGCCTCGAGCGCGGGCCTGATGTCGCCAGGCTTTCTCACCTCCGCTCCGAAGCCGCCCAGGGCCTCAACGAGCTTGTGATACGGCACGTAGCCGATCTCGGTGCCCTCTTTGATGGGATGGCCGAGCCTCAGCTGCTGGCTGTGGCGGATCATGCCCCAGCCCAGGTCGTTAGATATCACGACAACGACGGGGAGCTTTTTGCGGATCGCGGTCTCGAACTCCATGAAGTTGAACCCGATGGATCCGTCGCCGCAGAACAGGCAGACCCTTTTGCCCGGATTGGTGAGCTGCGCGGCGTTCGCATAGGGGAGCCCCACGCCGAGGCAGCCGTAGAGGTTCGAGTCGAGGTAGCGGCCCGGCCTGCGCACGGTTCGGGTCATGCCCATCCAGATCTGGGCGTCGCCGCCGTCGGCCACCACGATGTCGTCGGGCCTGTCCATGAAGGTGTTGATCTCCTGTGCCGCGCGCAGGGCGTGGATCGGCACGGCATCGCTCTCCCACATAGGCATGGTCTGGCTCTTGGATTCTTTGTCGGCGGCAACCAGCGAATTCACCCAGCCTTTGAACGAGGATTTCAGACCTTCCGAGATCCCTTCGGCCTGAATCAGGCGGTTGCACTCCTTCAGAAGGGCCTTCACGTCGCTGACCACGGCAAGGTCCACGGTGCGGTTGCGGCCCATCTCCTCGGGCTCGAGGTCCACCTGGACGATCCTGGCGGCATGATTGAACACATCGCCGAAGATGTAGTAGAGGTTCATGCGCGAGCCCAGGAAGAGGACGAGATCGGCGCTCGTGTTTGCCACCAGGGCCGCTCCCGGACGGATGGCGAGCGAGGATTCGAAGCACAGAGGGTGCGTGTCCGGGATGGTGCCCCTACCCTGGCTGGAGGTCAGCGCGGGGATGCCGGTGTTTTCAACGAAGCGCACGAGCTCCTCTGCTGCATCGGAGTACCAGGCACCACTGCCCGCTATCACCAGCGGCTTCTTCGCCTTCCGTATCATCTCAACGATCTTTGCCGCGCCCTGGATGTCGACCGGGTGCGATTCGCAGCAGGTGGTGTTCACCTTCCTTGCCTTGCTCGGGTCGACGCCGGCGTTGAGCACGTCTACGGGCAGCTCGAGATAGACCGGACCAGGCCTGCCGCTGATGGCGTTGCGGAAGGCGAGATCCACGAACTCGGGGATGCGTTGCGGGCTGTGGCAGACAAATGCCTTTTTGACCATGGGCTCGATGACCGGGGCCTGCCGCATGTCCTGCAGGTCGAGCTTCTCGATGGATTCCAGGCCGACGCTTCCCGATATCAGCACCAGAGGCGAGTTTGACAGGCGGGCATTCGCAATTCCGGAGAGCGCGTTGGTGAATCCGGGCCCCGCCGTCACCATGGCGATTCCGGGCCTGCGCATGAGCCTGCCGTAGGCCTCGGCCATAAACACTGCGGCCTGCTCGTGCCGGGTGTCGAAGAGCCTGACCGGGCTGTTTTCCAGAAACTGATAGATGGGGGTGATGTGCCCCCCGCTGATGGTGAACACGTATTCCACACCGCGCTCGATAAGCTCCTCTGCCGCGAGCCGGCCGCCGATCATCTGTTCCATGTTGACACCTCCTGTTTTAGAGTTCCATCAGCTGGCCGCCCGTGACGTTGACAGCCTGTCCCGTCATGTAGGACGATTCTTCCGATGCGAGGAAGGCCGCCAGCGAGGCGACCTCGGCAGGGCTGCCGATGCGGCCCAGCGGGATGGTGGCGCACATGGCGCGCTCGCGGTCTTCGACGGAGCAGTTGTAGAACTGCGCTTCGAGCCCGAAGCGCCATTTTTCCAGATCGGTGCCGATCTGGCCCGGGCACAGGGCGTTGACCCTGATCTTATTCCCGGCGAGCTCACGAGCCATGACCTTGGTGAGCATGATGACGCCCGCCTTAGCCACCGCATAGGCGCCGTTGAACAGCGGCGGAAACTTTCCCGCGCGGGAGGCGGTGTTGACGATGGAGCCGCCTCCTCCCGCTGCCATCAGAGGCACCACAGCCCGGGACACCCGGAACACGCCGTGGAGGTTGACGTCGATGGTCTTCATCCACGCGGCCTCATCATAGGTGTGCACCGCGTTCGGCACGCCGAACGACGCGCCCGCGTTGTTGCACAGAACGTCCACTCGGCCGGTGAAGCCCTTCACCTCCTCGATCATCCCGGCCACAGACTCGCCGCTAGTGACGTCGAGGCCCACGGCCAGGGCCTTCACCCCGAAGGCGTCCGAGAGTTCGGATGCGATGGACCTCATCTCTTCCCAGCTCCCGGCGGGCACCTGCATGTCCTTGCCGGGCGAGGCCCCCAAGTCGGCGATCACCACGTTGGCGCCGCAGGATGCGAGCTTGCGGGCAATGGCGTAGCCGATGCCGGTCCGCTTGCCCGCTCCGGTGATGACGGCTGTCTTTCCCTTGAGATCCGGATACATAGTTGCCTCCTCCGGGCAGCGCACACATTTCGTAAGGCGCGGGAGCGTCTCTTCACACGGTTCAGGGCAGGCGCTTCTTGCTGCATCAGGCCGGGCGACAGGAAGCGCGGACCGGACCATGAGCGCTGCTCACATAATGAATGGTATTCATTGTTGTAAGGCTTGTCAATCGTTTTGTTTTTCCGGCCGCAACCAGGACAGATGCAGCGGAGAGCGCAAAAGTGGCAGAGAAGGGAAGAAAAGAGGGCCCATGCCCGCATGCAGGTATTTTTCCCTGCGTGCAGGCTCAGGCCGGCGTCACTTCTTCCACTCGATCAGATCGGAGCGGGTCAGCGTGGTCTGGCGTCTGGTCCCCGGTGCATTGACCAGGTGCCATGCCGTGTACTGCTCCGCATAGAGGTCAGCGGACATGAGATCGACCGGCACGATCACCTTAAGCCCCCGCATCGCAGCGCCGGTCGCGGTATGGAGCACGGCCCCGTTTGCCGCGGTGCCTGCGATGATCACGGTCTTGATCCCCCGATCTCTCAAGATCTTCTCCAGATCGGTGTTGTAGAACTTGTCCACGCTCGACCTTACCACCGGTTCTCCAGGCGCAGGCTCGACCCCGGCGAGAATGTCTTCGACGCTGCCGGCAGGAGTGAGAC
>DCDF01000090.1 GCA_002316295.1 Syntrophaceae bacterium UBA1062
TCGAGATCGCGCAGAGGGGCGGCCGGGCTGCCCGCTGCGATCGTATTGGACGGAATGTCCCGGGTGACCACCGAGCCGGCGCCGATGATGCTGTTGTCGCCGATGGTGACGCCCTTGCATACGATGCTGCTGTCTCCGAGCCAGACATTCTTGCCGATGACGACCGGCGCGGTCTTGCCGATATAATCGGTTCGGTCGTAGATTCCGTGCCAGTCCGCATCGGTGATATACACGCCGCTCGCCATCATGGTGCTGTCACCTATCGTGACGCCGGTGGCCGAGCTGATGCGGACACCCGGACAGATGAGGCAGTAGCTCCCGATCCTGATGAACCCCTTGCCCTTTTCCGCAGACCAGACCGTGAGCCTGACCTTGTGCTCGGGGGTCGTGATGACGTTCGCGAAGTCGCCCAGGTCGATCGGGGCGCCGAACACGCGGACGTGCCAGGGTTTCATGAACGTGCAGTTTTTCCCCAGATGCCTGAACTGCGGCCTCAGGAAGTGCTCCGCATACCAGTCTCTGAAGAGAAGGTCGAGCTTCTTGATGTAGTACGGCCTGTAGTCCTTGATCAACGAGCTTAAGCCCTCATATCCTGCATGTGTGAGCAGAAGGCTTCCTTGATGCTGAATACGGGATGCCTTTTTTTGAGGAAGCGGTACATGTGGGACTTCTGCCCCTCGTGCCAGAACGAATGGTTGAAGAGCTGGGAAGCGGGAGTGATGTGATACAGGGCGTCTGCCGCCATCATGACCGCTGCATTGGTCCAGCTGTATTTTTCTTCCGGCCAGATCACCATATCGGGGAACGTGATCCCGCAGTAGTAGCTTCCATCGTCGTATCTCTTGTTCAGTATCCACATGAGGAGTGTCTCCGCAAGCTCCGACTCACCCATGGCCGCCAGCGCGATGATGAGCTCGGATGACTCGGCCATGGTTATCCAGGGACTGTCGGACACACACCTGACGCCCAAGCCCTCCACTACAAACTTATTCCAGTACTTGTCAATTCTCTTTTTCGCCTCGCCGTCGGCCAGCGCGCCGCAGAGCACGGGATAGAACCAGTCCATGGAATAGCGCGCCTTGGTTCTGTTGAAGAGGTATCTGCGGTAGCGGATCGCCTCTTCGAGCCGCCTGAGCGCCATCTGCCATCTCGGCCTGCTCTCGCCCAGGAGCAGGGCGAGGACAAGGGCGCACTTGAGGCTCATGTACACCGAGCATGAGCCGGTGAGCAGGCTCATGGGGTCGATGCTGCCTTCCGGGCTCCTCGCCCAGTAGATCTCTCCGCCTCCTCCCTGGAGTGCGACCGCGTAGTCGACCCCTGCGGACACCGTGGGCCAGATGTATTCCAGAAACGCCCGGTCCTGGGTGATCAGGTAGTGATGAAACACCCCCACCGCGATATAGGACGACTGGTTCGACTCACGCGTCATGTCTTCCGGAACGCCCTGCCGGTACGAGGAATACCAGCTTCCGTCCGGCAGCTGCACGGACGCGAGCCATTCGAAGGCCTTTCTCGCCTCCTCGCGGTAGCCGCCGATGGACAGCCCGATGGCCGACTCCACGTGGTCCCACGGATCGGTCTTCCCCCCCTCATACCAGGGGATTTCCCCGGTTTCGAGCTGTACGCCAGCAATGGACGCAGCGAGCGCATCGATATCCACCCGATGGGGACGCCTTTTGGACTGTAATTCAAGCTCCATGTGAACCGCCTTTCTGCAGATAGACTACGATGCTCTTCGCAATAACAGGATTCAACACCCGGTCCAATACCCGGGTCAAAAAGGGTTTTTTCATGATGTCCCACACCAGAAACCGGTGATAGAGCCTTACCAGCGGATGCCCGTCGTTCTTGTGTCCGACCAGGCACTTCAGCCACCAGTAAGGGCTGTGGAGCGAATGCTTCCATGCTGTACCGTTGCATCGGGTCCCGGCGTTCTCCAGGAGGTTGATGAGTTCTTTTTTCCGGAATATGCGGATGTGGCCGCCTTCCTCGTGATGGTAATCGTCCGAGATCGCCCAGCAGATGCGTTCCGGCAGATACCTCGGCACGCTCACCACCAGCGGCTTGCCGGGTTTGAGAACACGGATGATCTCGCTTATCGCCTGCCGGTGATCGGGAATGTGCTCGAGCACCTCCGAGCAGATGACCGCGTCAAAGGTCTCGTCGCCAAAGGGCAGCCTGGTGATGTCGCTTACGCACACGAGCTTGATGCCGCCGCCGTCCTGAGCGGCGCCGATCATGGTGTTCAACATGCGGTTGGCGGCGTCTGCATCCTTCCTGCTCTTGTCGATGCCCACCACGTTGACGTCGCGGCGCCTGAACGCCTCGCTCAGGTGCCGTCCGGTCCCGCATCCTGCGTCGAGAACCCAGGACCCCTTCGGCAGATCCAGCCGGGAGAAATCAACAGTGAGCACCGATGGCCTCCCGATAGACGTCAACGACGCTGCGCGCCGTGTTCGACCAGGTGAAGTGCCTTTTCACCCGCTCATATCCCGCATGTGCAAGGGCTTCTCTCTTGTCCGGATTGTCCAGCAGATCGATGATCGCCTTTTCCAGCGCGCCTGCATCGCCCGGGGGAACAAGAACTCCGGCGTCTCCCACCACTTCGGGCAGCGCTCCGCCCGTAGTGCTGATCACCGGCACCCTGCACGCCATGGCTTCTCCTGCGGGAAGGCCGAACCCCTCATACAGGGAAGGGACGACCGCCATGGTGGTTCTTGCATAGTAGCGGGCGAAATCATCGTCTGAGATGCGGCCGGTAAAGGTGATAAACTCCCGGGCATTGAGGTCGTTCACGAGCCGCTCGATGGCCCCGTCCTTCTTCGGCGAGCCGATGACCGTCAGTGTGACGTTGCGTTTTTTCCGCAGGGACGCCACCGCTTCGATGAGATAGCGCAGCCCCTTCAGCGGAGTATCCGCGCTGTTGGTGACCATGATCTGGTTCTTCTCTCTCCGGATCCCGGTGACGGGGTGGAAGATATCGGTGTTGATCCCGTTCGCCACCACGCGGAACCGATAAGGCGGGATGGCGAACTGCCTGCTGATGTCGTCCTTGGATGCCTCGGACACCGTGATGATGTGCGAGAGCCTCCGGGATACGCGCTTCTGCATGCCGATGAAGGAGTACCATCTCCGGACCTTGAGCTTTCTCCACCACAGCTTTTCGGAACGCACCTCCACGTCCCTGTCGACAGTGATGGGGTGGTGGATGGTCGCTATCGTGGGAATGCCGATTGCCTGAATGCCCAGCAGCCCGTAGGCGAGGCACTGGTTGTCGTGGAAGACATCGTACCTGTGGGCGTTTCTCTTCATGAAGTTCCATATGCGGATTCCGGATGTAAAGGGTTCCGGGAATCCGCCGCTGCAAACCCCGAGCCACTCGATGAGGTTGACCGGCGAGGTCAGCTCACGAATGCTCGGTACCCGGAAGAGGTCGTCGGGGTTGTAGAGGTCGAGGCTCGGGAGCTTGTGGAGCGTGATATCGTCGTCGAGAACGGGGTACGGCGGCCCAGAGACCACATCGACCTTGTGGCCGAGGTCCGCCAGTGCCCTGCTGAGCCTCTTGGTGTACACACCCTGGCCTCCGCAGGTTGGATTCCCCCGGTAGGTAAAGAGGCATATTCTCAAAGGAGATTCGGGACCGGGAGACGTACGCGGTGCGGTAGGATATTTCCTGCCCTGATTACTCCATGCCATGGAATGATTTCCTTTTTAATCTAAAATAGCTGCAGCCATGTGCCGCAGACAGCAGCATTTCACATTACCAACGGCTGCTGAAAAAATCAATGAAAATGAGAAAAATTAGTGAATAATTTTGCAGGTGAAGGGGAGCGGGCCGTTTTTGTATTTCACAGGGGGGGAATGATAGCGGAAACCCTGAAAAAAGGGCGATTATCTTGCCCGGTGATGTGTGCGGGAGGTGGGGTCAGGCTCAGACAGGAACGCCGTTTGTCTTCAGCAGCCGTTCCCTGATGATTTTCTTCAGCCTGTCCAGCGTCTCGGGGCTCACGCAGCAGGGGGGATCGACCTTGCGCGAGAGGGTGACCGTCAGGGTGTAGGTGCGCAGGGAGACTCTGCACTTGCTGCACGTCCTGATATGGTCCTGGACCTCTACGATGAGCTCTTCGGAAAGGGAGTCCTCCAGGAACTCCTGAAAAAGGGCTGAACAGAGCTTACAGTTCATTTTTCCTCCCCTGAAGGTTCGGTATACTTGCTGAAGTACTCTGAAAGGAGCTGTCTCAAGATGAGCCTGCCTCGGTGCAGCCTGGACTTGACCGCAGGGACGCTGATGCCGAGAGTCTCCGCGATCTCCTCGTTCTTGAGCCCTTCCACGTCCTTGAGGACCACCACCGTTCTCATGGCCTCGGGCAGCGAGTCGATGGACTCTCTCAGGACCTCTTTGCTCTCCTCGGAAAGCAGCACGTCATCGGGAAGAGTCGACCAATCGTAGTCCAGATATTGCTCCTGGTCAATATCCTCGACAGGCGTCTGTTCGGAAAACTTCTTCTCTTTCCTCAAATAACCGTAGGCTGCGTTGGTGGTGACCCGATACAGCCAGGTGGAGAAATACGCCTCGGTGGTCAGCGTGCCGATCTTGGCGATCACGGTGAGGAAGACATCCTGCATGATCTCTTCGGCGGCGTGAGCGTCCCGGGTAAGGTGGTATGCAAGGTTGTACACCTTGTTCGAGTATCGCTTCACGATTTCCTCCATGGCCGCAGGGTCGCCCTGCTTGAGATCACGCACCAGATCTGCATCGGCCTGCTTGTTTATTTTCTTACCCATTTAGATACCTTTTTCTCCGGGTTGGATTCTCTCGTCCGACCAGGTGAGTATGAGATTCCTTGCAGCCCAGACCTCATCCACCCGCGATATGGGGGCGGCACGCGGCGATTCATGGAGCTTCTCCGGGTCCTCGCGGCTCGTTTCCGCGATTTCCTCCATGGCGGCGATGAACCGATCCAGCTCTTCGAGAGGCTCGGTCTCCGTGGGCTCGATCATGAGCGCGCCAGCCACAACAAGGGGAAAGTAGACCGTGGGAGGATGAAATCCGAAATCCATGAGCGCCTTGGCCATGTCCATGGTCGTCACGCCGCGGCCCTTCTGTCTGGCGTCGCTGAGAACGAACTCGTGCAGCGTGGGCGTCGCATAGGGGAGGTCGAAAAGATCTTTCAGCCTGCTCTTGAGGTACAGGGCGTTGAGGCAGGCCACGGTCGCCGCCTCGCGGAGGCCGGAAGGCCCGAGGCTCAGGATGTATGTGAGCGCCTTGATGCACACGCTCACGTTTCCCAGGCAGGAGTGCACCATGCCGATGCTCTCTTCAGAGGGGCGCGCCCGCAGGACAAACCCTCCCGATTCGTCCCTGACGATGAAAGGAGCGGGGAGAAACCGGGCCAGCTCCTTCTTCACCAGCACGGGGCCGCTGCCGGGGCCTCCTCCGCCGTGCGGCGTGCCGAAGGTCTTGTGCAGGTTGACGTGCATGCAGTCGACCCCCATGTCTCCCGGCCTGGCGACGCCCATGACGGCGTTGAGGTTCGCGCCGTCCATGTAGAGATACGAGCCGTTTGCGTGCAGGAGATCGGCAATGGCCCGGATCTCCCGCTCGAAGATGCCCAGCGTGTTGGGGTTGGTGATCATGAGCGCGGCCACGTCCTCATTCAGGTGCTGACCGAGGGCGGACGCCTCCAGGTATCCCTCCGGGCCCGAGGGAATGTTCTTCGTGACAAACCCTGCGATGGTGCAGGAGGCTGGGTTGGTTCCGTGCGCGGTGTCGGGGATGAGCACCGTCCTCCTCTTCTCTCCACGGATGTCGAAGGCCTTCCTGATGACCATCATGCCGGTGAGCTCGCCGTGGGCGCCTGCGGCGGGCCAGAGAGAGCACGCGTCCATGCCGCAGATCTCCTGTAGCATCTGCTCGAGTGTCTTGAGGCACTTCAGGACCTGCCCCATGGCAGGCGCGTCGGCCGGATGGATGCGGGCGAGCCGAGCGGCTATTTCTTCCGCTATCTTGGGGTTGTACTTCATGGTGCACGACCCCAGCGGATACATGCCGTGATCGATTCCGTAGTTGAGGCGGGAGAGCCTGGTGAAATGCCGGACGGTATCCACCTCCGACACATCGGGAAGCGACGGCGGTCCCCCGGCCTCGGGCAGCCCTTCGACAACGGAGGCGTCGAAGGGCGCGGGAATCATGCGCCTGTTTCTGCCGGGAGCGCTCCGGACGTTGAGCAGGGGCTCCGGGATCTCCGGGAAGCGTGTCACACGTTGTCCGCCAGACATCGGCATTCCTCCTGGGTATTCATTTCCGTGACCGTGGTGAGCACGGCCCGGCCGATTTCCGGATACCATCCGGTGATGGGGATGCCCGGAACGATCCCGTTTTTCTCGAGCCCGGCCCTTTTTCCCTCGTCCATGGGGATCACGAACTCGTTGAACACAGGCCCGGAGAAGATCGGGCGTATACCTCTGTCTCCGAGCAGGCCCATCAGGTACCGCGCGCCCGCCGCGCACTGCAGCGCGGCTTCCCGGAGCCCTCGCGGCCCCATGGCGCTCAGATAGACGGCGGCCCTGAGCGCGCAGAGCCCCTGGTTCGTGCAGATATTGGATGTGGCCTTTTCCCGGCGGATGTGCTGCTCCCGGGTCGAGAGCGTAAGGCAAAACGCCTGCCTGCCTTCGCTGTCTTTTGAGAGCCCCGCGACTCTGCCGGGCATGCGGCGCGCGTGCTCTTTCCGGGTGCAGAGAAACCCGAGCAGGGGGCCTCCGGCGTTGGCCGGGTTGCCGAACGACTGGGCCTCGCCCAGAACCACATCAGGGCCGAACGCGCCCGGGGGCGTCAGAACCCCGAGCGAGAGCGCCTCAGTGATCACGACGCCCCAGAACCCCGCCTTGTGCGATGCGATTTCCGCAATCTGCTCCATGGGCTCGATGACGCCGAAATAGTTGGGGCTCTGGACAAAGAGCGCCGTGTCCGGAGAAACCGACTCCTCCAGCGCGCGGAGATCGACCCGGCCCGTCTTCGGATCGAAGGGTATTTCCCGGATGCCGTCCTGGCCCGTATGGGCGAGATATGTTGCGAGCACGCTGCGGTAGGTGGGCTGAGTGGACCGGGTTACGGCTATCCTTTCGATCCCCTTTCCCCTCAGGGCCATGAGCGCGGCCTCGGCCAGCGCGGTTGCGCCGTCGTACATGGAGGCGTTTGAGATCTCCATGCCGGTGAGCCCGGCCATCATGCTCTGGTACTCGAAAGCGGCCTGGAGAGTTCCCTGGCTGATCTCGGGCTGATACGGAGTGTATGCGGTGGAGAACTCCTGGCGCGAGGCGATGGCGTCGACGACGGCCGGGATGTAGTGGCGGTGGATTCCGCCGCCCGTAAAGGTCACACGGGAGGGATGAAACGCGAGGTCTCTGCGGAGCGACTCCTCATCTTCCGGCCCTCCTACGGCCAGCGGCGAGCCGTATCGCAGCGCCTCTGGTATGGACGCGAAGACCTCATCGGGGCTCGCGATTCCGATCGTCTCCAGGATTTTCCGGAGCTCAGCGCCGTTGTGAGAGACATACGACATCTATTTTGCCTCTGCCTCGACGTAAGCCCTGTACGCCTGCGCATCCATGAGCGTATCCACCTGGGACGGATCGCTGATTTTCAGGACCACCATCCACGCGCTCCCGTAGCAGTCCTGATTCACGAGCTCGGGCGTGTCCGCGAGCGCTTCGTTGATCTCGACGATCTCGCCGTCCACCGGGGCATAGACCTCGGACACGGCCTTGACGGACTCGACGGTTCCGATGGGGTCTCCTTTGGCGATCACGGTTCCGACCTCAGGGAATTCGACGAACACGATATCCCCCAGCTCGTGCTGGGCGTAATCCGTGATGCCGACCCGCATCATGCCGTCCTCGACACTGCCCCATTCATGATCCTGCGTATAATACAGCTCTTTCGGTATCTCCATGGAAACATCCCTCCTCCATGACTTATGTATGGGCGGTGCCGCGTACGAACGGCGGCCGCGTCACCGATGCCCGTAAATGTTTTTCCCTCACGATCACTTCGACTTCATCCTTCTCCCCGACACTTTTGTCAAGATAGGCGAGCGCTATCCCCGTGCCTAGAACCGGCGAGACGCTCCCCGATGTGACGACGCCCACCTGCTCACTGCCCTTGACGCATATGCATCCCTGCCTGGGGACGCCCCTGTCTCTGAGCACGAGTCCGCGCAGCCTCCGGGAGACACCGCTCGAAGATTGCTCTTTGAGCGCCTCTCTGCCGATGAACGAGGGCTTCTCGAGGTTCACCGCAAAGCTCAAGCCCGCCTCCAGGGGGGTTGTGGTCTCGTCGATATCGTTGCCGTGGAGAGGATAGCCCATCTCCAGTCTCAGGGTGTCTCTAGCCCCCAGCCCGCACGGGGCGGCCCCTTGTTCAACGAGGCTCGACCACAGGCCGGAGGCCTTCGCTGCCGGGAGAAAGATCTCGGTCCCGCCGGCCCCGGTGTAGCCGGTCTTTGATATCATGATATCACCGTAGTCTCTCGTGGCAAGGATCGTGAAGGTGAAGCTCTTCAGCGTATCCAGGTCGAGGCCGAGGACCGCCTTCATGATGCCGCCCGCATCCGGGCCCTGCAGGGCGATCAGCGCAGTTTCCGGGCTCCTGTCCTCGATGACCGCCCCTTCGCGGTTCTGCACGTTCATCCAGTCCAGATCGCGGGGGGTGTTGGACGCATTGACGCAAAGCATGTAGCGCTCTCCCGGCTCCACGCAGTAGATGGTGAGGTCGTCGATGATGCCGCCCCGTTCGTTGAGGAAAAAGCCGTAGAGCACACGGTGCTTCGGCATGGCGGCGATGTTCCTGGTGAGGACCCTCTCCAGGAAGGGCACGCACTCTTTTCCGCTCACCCATATTTCTCCCATGTGGCTGGCATCGAAGATCCCGGCCGAGTTCCTCGTGGCCAGATGCTCTTCCCGGATCCCGGTGTACCACACGGGCATCTCCCATCCATGAAAATCCACGATCTTTGCGTTGAGCTTTTCATGCTCGTGATACAGGGGAGTTCTCATCGCTCTCCGTCCTTTCTTTGTCACCGATCATTTTCGAGGCTGTACAGCGCCCCCTGCGGCGGGGTCTGCTCGCGCACGGCGAACGCTTCCCTGCCACAGGGGCAGACCTCCCGCCCCGCCGGTTCCATGCGGCCTTGAAAAAAGCGCCTGAGGAAAGTATCAGGAAACACGGGCCCTTGCTGCAATAAGGGTGTTGTCCAGCAGCATGGTGATCGTCATGGGCCCCACACCTCCGGGCACCGGAGTGATCAGCGAGGCGCGCCTTTTGGCCCCCTCGAACTCCACGTCACCCTTGAGCCCTGCTTCGGTGCGGTTCATGCCTACATCTATCACCACCGCACCCTCCTTTATCCACTCGCCCCGGATGAATTCAGGCCTGCCGATGGCCGCCACCACGATGTCGGCCGACGCCACCTTTCTGTCGAGGTTCAGGGTGCGCGAGTGGCAGATGGTGATCGTCGCGTGCCTCATCATGAGCAGGAGCGCCGCGGGCTTGCCCACGATGTTGCTCCTGCCGATGATCACGGCGTCCTTTCCCTTGGGGTCGATCCCGTGCTCGTCGAGCATGTACATGATCCCCCGGGGCGTGCACGGGACCAGGGTAGGCTCTCCCATGAGCAGCCTGCCCATGCTGTAGGGATGGAAACCATCTACGTCCTTCGCAGGGTCGATCCTCAGCAGCACCTCCCGCTCCTGAAGGTGGGAGGGCAGGGGGAGCTGGACGAGGATGCCGTCCACGGCATCGTCGGCGTTGAGCGTGTCGATCAGCGCCAGGAGCTCTTTCTGTGTCGTGCTCTCCGGCAGAAGATGCTCGAACGATCGGATGCCGCACTGCTCGCAGCCGGCCTTCTTGTTTCTCACATAGATGGCGGAGGCGGGGTCCTGCCCCACGAGCACCACCGCCAGGCCGGGAGGCCTGCCGTGGGCGCGCGAGAATTCACCCGCCTGCCGTGATATTTCCTCGCGCTTTTTGCGCGAAAGCTCTTTTCCGTCGATAATGATACCCACAGTTTTCTCCTTGTATCTCTACGTCTTGTAGACCCACTTCACAGGAAGAGGTCGGAAGCTCACCGCGTGCGGCATGGGCAGGATCAGCTCGATGTCCACAGCCAGCCAGCTGTAATCGGGCTTCAGGATCCTGAGCTTTCCGTCCGCGGGCGGGGCTCCCCATTCGGTGTGCTTATACGTCACGAACAGGATCACGTCAAAGAACTGCTCCGACTCCCCCAGGGCGTATCCCTGGCGGAAGCTTTCCTCGGTGAGGTTGTGGGCTTCGATCAGCTGCTTTGCGAGCTGCTTGTCGAACTGGATGACCGCATATCGGCCCACGCCCTTCTCCGAATACCGGGTGAGCGTCTTGGTCTCCGAGCTGGATACGTACACGGTGGCAAGGCCGGTTACGGACTTGAGGTACTGGGCGGCGATCAGGGCGGCGGACCTGCGCCCGCCCGTCGCCTGGTGGTGGCATCCGTAGTACTCGAAGAGCTTCTGCTGGAGTATCTCCGCGTAGCGCTCCCCCTTTTCGTAGAGGCTCTTGGAGACGTAGCGCAGCTCCTTTGCCAGGCTCTCGGCGGCCTCGGCGATCGGCCAGTCGACCTTGACGTGAAAGTGCGTCAGGGAGTAGCGGTTGCGTTTCTTGTAGCGGTTGTCCCGCTGGATCAGCAGGCAGTAGTCCACATCGATGAGCTGGTCTATGAGATCGAAAAAGGAATCTCTCTCGAAAAACCGGATCGTGGAGTAGAAAGGCCGGTGGAGCTTGATGTCGGGCACCAGGGAGATGGTGTCCTTGCGCACCCTGTTGGTGTCGGAGAACCTGAGGAACTTCTGGTGCGCCTCCTCGAGTGTGTCTTCGCAGAATATGATGAAGAAGGGGCGGGCTTCGGAGGATTCCTTGGAAAACTCCTTTTTTTTCGGCCTCAGCTCGCTGGAATCCACATACGGATAAGGGATCTTCTTTTCCAGGCACTTCCGGTACGGCGCCTCGAGGGCGATGGTCTTGAGCTTCCGCTCGAGTTCGTCCCGGAGAAACACGTAGATCGAACGCCGGATCTTTTCGGTATGTCCCAGTTCAAATCGAGATTTCTTTTCCATTCAGAAAACGATACGCTCCATTATTTCCCATCAATCAATACAAAAAGAGGCATGAAGCAGTCCGTAAGCCGGGTTCTGTCTCCTGAGCCGGGTTGCCCCGGAACAGGTGGTGATCATTCATCTAGGGCTGCGGTTGCCCGCAGCCTCGAGCGACCTACCCAGGGGCGGGACGGGCAATCCCTTGACGTTAAGCCCCTCTTTTGGTCTTGCTCCGGATGGGGTTTGCCGAGCTTCCCCGGTCACCCGGGGAACTGGTGAGCTCTTACCTCGCCGTTTCACCCTTACTCTCCTTGAAAGGAGAGCGGTTTGTTTTCTGTGGCACTTTCCCTGGGGTCACCCCCGGTCGCCGTTAGCGACCATCCTTGCCCTGTGGAGCCCGGACTTTCCTCTCGCGGCCGGTATCAACCGGACGCCAGCGATCACCTGTCCTGCTTCAACCCTTGATAATCCTTACAAGATGGAGATGCCAAATTCAAGTATGAAATGGGAAAAACCCAAAAATCCTGCTATGATGATATCACTAAAGATGCATCGGCGAACGGATCGATTCATGATCCGGGCTTTGCGGCCCGCATCCGGCGGCGGTATGACAGCCCCCGCCGGCAAGGCGCGGCCGTGCGGAGAAACGAAACAGGAGGATCATACTCGTGAAGAGCGGACGGGAATTCTTTGATATCTACCGGCACGGGTTTGCCAGGGTCGCTGCATGCATCCCGGAAGTCCGGGTGAGCGATCCGGTGTTCAACGCCGGGAAGATCCTGGACCTCATCAGGCAGGCCCACGCCAGGAAGGCTGTCCTTGCAGTGTTTCCGGAGCTCTGTCTCTCGGCATACTCCAACGAAGACCTCTTCTTCCAGGAGGCACTTCTGTGCGAGGTGGAAGAGGCGATTTCCCGAATCCTGGAGGAGACGGCCGGGCTCGACATGATCATCGTTGCGGGCACGCCTCTGAAGGTGGAGGGCGGGCTGTACAACTGCGGGGTGGTCATGCACCGGGGCAGGATCGCGGGCATTGCGGTCAAGAGCTATCTGCCCAACTACCGCGAGTTTTATGAGGCGCGGCAGTTCAGGCCCGCCCGCGAGCTCCCCGCGGATGTCATTGATTTGTGCTCACAGACAGGCATTCCGATCGGCCCCGATCTCCTGTTCAGGGTTTCTTCCATGCCCGGGTTTACGCTCTTCGTGGAGATCTGCGAGGACGTCTTCTCTCCCGTTCCGCCGTCGAGCCGCGCCGCCCTGGCCGGGGCCACGGTCGTGGCGAACCTCTCCGCCTCCAACATCACCGCGGGCAAGGATGAATACCGCCATCTGCTGGCCGCGAGCCAGTCCGCCCGGTGCCTGTGCGCATATATCTACACCGCGGCCGGGTTCGGCGAATCCACCACCGACCTGGCATGGGACGGCCATGCCATCGTGTACGAGAACGGCAACCTGGTCTCCGAGTCGAAGCGTTTTTCCTGGGAGCCCCAGGTGGTGAGCGCGGACATCGACCTCGACCGTCTGGCCGGCGACCGCATCCGGATGACGAGCTTTCACGACACGCGGGCCCGTGAAGGAGCGGCCTTCCGGACTATCCCCCTGGACCTGGATCCGCCCGGGGGCAGGATCCTCCTGGAGCGCGAGATAGCCCGCTTTCCCTATGTGCCGGTTCAGGCGGACGTGAGGGACAAGCGCTGTTTCGAGGTCTACAACATCCAGGTGCAGGGGCTGGCCAAGCGGATGCAGTCCACGGGAGTCAGAAATCTCGTCATCGGGGTGTCGGGCGGCCTCGATTCGACCCATGCGCTCATCGTGTGCGCCAGGGCAATGGACGCGCTCGGTCTGCCCCGGACGAACATCAAGGCGTATACAATGCCCGGCTTCGCCACCTCGAAGAAGACCTACACCAACGCCCGGGACCTCATGGCCGCGCTCGAGGTGGAGGCAGGCGAGATCGACATCAGGCCGGGGGCGATGCGCATGATGGAGGACATCGGCCACCCGTATGCCCGGGGCGAGAAGGTCTACGACGTGACCTTCGAGAACGTGCAGGCCGGGCAGCGCACCGCGGTGCTGTTTCGTCTGGCGAACCTTCGGGACGCCCTGGTGGTGGGGACTGGGGACCTGAGCGAGCTCGCCCTGGGGTGGAGCACCTACGGGGTGGGCGATCATATGTCCCACTACAACGTCAATGCCAGCGTGCCCAAGACCCTGATTCAGTATGTGATCCGGTGGGTGGCCGACAGAGATCTCTTCGGTCCGGAGGCCTCCCGCTCGCTTCGAGACATCCTCTCCACCGAGATCAGCCCCGAGCTGGTGCCCGGGACTCACGAAGACGAGCCCGCCCAGTACACCGAGAAGGCGATCGGCCCCTACGAGCTCCAGGACTTCAACACCTTCTATATCACCCGCTACGGCTACCTGCCGTCGAAGGTCGCGTTCCTCTCCTGGACCGCCTGGCACGACCGCGAAGCCGGGTCGTGGCCCGACGTGCCGGAGGACGCCCGGCACGAGTACACCCTGAGCGAGATCAGGCACTGGCTTAAGGTGTTCGTCAGGCGGTTTTTCAAGCTCAGCCAGTACAAGCGGTCCTGCATCCCCAACGGCCCCAAGGTGGGCTCCGGCGGATCTCTCTCTCCGCGCGGCGACTACCGCGCGCCGAGCGACAGCGAAGACGCGCCCTGGATGAAGGACCTGGAGTCCATACCCGAGGAATGATCGCCCGAACGCGGCTCCACGGCAGGCCGTCCTCAGCCGTAATGCCGTGATTCGCAGGCAGCCGGAAGAGGCCGGCGCTTATTTTACGTACTGCTTTGCGTACTCGGCGTCGTTGTACATGGGCTCTCCGTAGAGTTCTTTGCCGTAGCTTCCGATGATGCTCTGGCCATTTTCAGACACGAGGAAATCGATGAACTTCGCGGCATAGGGCTGGGAAACCCCATCACCCTCGGGACGGCAGAGCGCATGGTAGGTGTTGATGAGCATCGGGTCTCCCCGGTAGATCACCTCGAGATTGCCGAGCTCGCCCTTGCTTTGCACCCATGTGCTGCTGTCGGTCATGAAGTAGCCCTGTTCAGCGTCTGCCCGTTTGAGGGTCGCCATCATGAAATCGTTTGTCACGATATACCAGTCGCCCGACGGCTCGATTCCCGCCTTTTTCCAGACATCCATCTCCTTTTTATGGGTGCCCGAATTGTCTCCCCGGGAGAAGAACTTCGCCCGTGCAGACACGATCCGCCGGTAGGCGTCTGCTGCGCTGGATGCCTTGGCTATTCCCGCTGGGTCGTCTTTGGGGCCGACGATATAGAACTCATTCGACCCGATGAGCGAACGCTTGGCAGCCCAGCCCTCAGAGACGGCCTTTTTCTCGTCGGCCGGAGCATGCACCATGATGAGATCGACCTTGTCTTCCTTGAGCATTTTCAGCGAATCCCCTGATCCGGCCTTTACCCAGTGTATGCTGGTGTCGTTCCCCTCGTTGAAGGCCTCGGCAAGCGCCTTTACCAGCCCCAACTCTCCGGGGCTGCCGGTAGCCAGAAAAACCGCGTTCGATCCGTCTCCGTACACCTCGGCGACCTCGACCTGCTGGGCATGCGCCAGGGAAAAGCCCATGATCAGTACCAGAAGCAGCGCTGTTCCACATCTCCTTATGTTCATTTCCGACACCTCCTCCGTCAGTTTTTCATTCGATGCCCTGTTTTTGCTCCAGGTTGATACAATGAAGAAATAATTATTCGCATATACTATTCAAGTGTTTCACCGGCAGCCCGGACATGCTTCCGCAGAGAATCGCGGTATGAGAAAGAAAAACAGGCCCTCTGCGCCCGCCGGGATACCGGGGTGACGGCATGCTGGCTCCTTCCCGTTATCAGGGGCGCTCGAGATGCCCGCATGACCGACTGATGCGTTCAGATATGCTTGTAACTCAGATGAAAAAACATTACGCAAATATTGACTTCCTTCATGTCGTGCAGCCGGAGGGCGCGATGGGGTTTTCTCTGCCGGCTGCAGGCAGAGAAGCTGTAATCAGGAAAATCGATACCAGGGTAGGAGGGCTTACCAGGCAGGAGCTCAAAGGAGACCCGTTGTTCGTCAGCCGGGCGAGCTTCTCCCGGCTGACTCCCCCAATTGTTGACTCTACCGGTTTCCTGAAACGGAAGATGGAATGAACACTCATACCAGTCCTTGATGTGCGGATATCGTATTCGATCAGGTCGTTCTTCATCGATATTCGTTCGATATTATCCTCGAGCTTCTTCACCAGACGGCCGCGTTACCGCTCTGTCAGCATTCTGAACGTATTCGTGTGCGAACCGGAAAACGTCACCGGATATCCCCAACCCGTCAGTTAAAAAGTCAAGAGCGTCCCACTTGCCGTACCGGGTTTCTCAAGGAGCTTGAGATTCCCCTATAGGTATCAGGTTTTCACCCTCATCGATTGCCTCCTTGTCGCAGTCTGTACAGTTGGAGCCGCCGATACAGCTTGGGCAGAAATGCACATAATTACTCAACAGCCATTTTTCGACCCCGCGGTACCTGGTGATAACAGGATGTCGCCAGATAAGCCTGCCATTTTCGTTCACCTCGCCGTTCCTCAGCCCGAAATTATCCAGAGAGTGACTTTGCTGCGCATATGATGGCGATGTATAATAGAGAGTGGCGTCATAGTCGGTGATCAGATATATTCTTATATAACGGCCCGGCTCGATTGTTCTTACGGTATAGTAAGGTGCTGACGCAGTTGCCGCTCCTTTCGGTGAGAATTTGATCTCGAGATCCCGGACGTTGTTCACGGTCATGGTCTGAATGCAATTATCGCTTTCAAATGTCGATTTCAGCGCCTGCAGATTGTCATTGTCATCCAGATCATACCACCATCTTTCATTGTAGCAGAATATGTCGGTGCTGTTGGCGAAAGCAAGGGGTGTGGGCTCGGTCACGTCTTTATACCCCACACATACGGCGTCTTCTTCCACATACTCTCCCTCTTTGCCAAGCCTTCCCTTGTATACGACGAAGAACCTCACATCCACCGCCCACAAGGGGATTTCATCATCACCGAGATCGAATGTCAGGAGAGTAGCGGTGTCGGTCCTGATTATTTCAGCATCCGCGCCCGCCGGGTAACGCTTCACGATAAACAGCGGCTCGGAGTAATAGAAACGGGAGAGATCGGTATAGGTTTCACTAGGTGCTGTACGCAAAGTGATCATTGGAGCCACAGCAGCATAGAGCCGATGATCCATAAGGTCCGATAGCTTGAGGCGGATTTATCATAGCGAGTAGCGAGGGACCTGAAGTGTTTCATCCGATTGATTAAGCGCTCGATGCGATTTCTCAGCCGATAGATGATCTTATCGAATTTGCCGGTCCTGGTTTCATTGATTCTGCGCGGGATCGTGATTCGGATGTGGCGGTTTCGAAGATATTCCCGAATCTCATCACTGCTGTAGGCCTAGCCTATCCCGGTTCTTAATATCTCATCTTTCCTGTGGACGGAGAGCTCAGGAGTGTATTGCGGAAGGGAGGTTTTTCAGGACAAGTCCTGCGGGAGAAACAGAAGGATGCAATCGGCCGAGAGCAGGTTATGTAAGACCCAGCTGTGAATTCAGCTCGCGCCCATGCCCACGAATACATTTTATGACCTCTCTTCCCAACATCAAAGCATTCAACTTCAAACACCTCTTTTGATACAGGAACAGAGCAATATTTCAAGTGAAAATTGCAGCAATGAGCGTTGCATGTGGAGATTCAGAGTTTCTTCGTCTCAATATTGAATGTTTTTCAACCTGTTTTCAATAAGATACAGCTTTTCGCATGAGACATTACATCATCCCGTCTCAAAGAGGCGGCTGACGCCAGATGCCGATCCAAGCTTCACAGGCCGGCCGTACAAGGAGAATACAGGACCCCGGCTTCGGCCAAGGACGTCGTGAACCATCTCCTGAAGTCTTTCGGACTGCAGGAAAATAGTGCATATGTACTGTCATGAGACCCGCGTTCCTCTCTCGTCTGGTCAACGGACCGCTGTTCGATCCGGTGGTGTATGTCCGGATACTCAATGAGCGCAAGTCCGTCCTCTTCGACTGCGGGCATTTCCAGGGCCTCGCCCCCCGACATCTGCTCTCGCTCGAGGCCGTCTGCATCAGCCATACCCACATGGACCACTTCATGGGCATGGACAGGGTGCTGCGCACGATCCTGCACCGCGACGAGCCGCTCGCCGTCTACGGCCCTGAAGGCATCACCGAAAAGACCCTCTCCAAGCTCAAGTCCTACACCTGGAACCTTTCATCCGGGTATGCCCTGGAGATCACCATCCATGAGATCTTCGCGAACAGCGTCATGACCACCAGGGCCAGGGCCGACGCCGGGTTCGACGCGATCTCCGGGCAAACAGTGCCCCGCACCGGGACGAGGATAGCCGACTGCCCCAGATATACGCTCGAGGCAGCCGTCCTGGACCATACCATCCCCTGCCTGGGATATGTCCTGAAAGAGCCCTTCCACATCAACATCCTCAAGGGCGCCGTGCGCGAAAACGGCTATATCCCGGGGCCGTGGCTGGGTGACCTCAAGGCGCTCATCTATGCCGGCAGGCTGGACGAGCCCGTGCGGGTGGCGACGGAGAGCGGCGTCCGCGGGGTGAGCGTGTCCAGGCTCCGTGAAGAGCTCGTGACCGTCACGCCGGGGCAGTCCCTGGCGTTCGTCACCGACATCGCCTTCACGCCCGCGAATCTCGAGGCGCTCAAAGGCCTGGCGCAAGGCGTGGACACGCTCTTCATCGAGGCGTACTACCTCGACGAGCTCGAGGCCCATGCCGGGGCCCGGGGGCACCTGACCGCGCGCCAGGCCGGGGCGATAGCACGGGAGCTCGGGGCCAAGCGCGTCTTCCCCATGCACGTCTCTCCCCGCTACCACGACCGCCTCGACGAGATTTACGCGGAGATGGGCGTGAATCAAGGCGGCACGCCGGCAGGAGCATGATGCGGGAGGGCCGGCGGCCGCACGCGGCAGGGCCTTCCGATGTTGCCATTCGAGAGACAATGCGGTATTGAACGGAAATCATGCACATATCACCTGATTCGGGGGGCATATGAAGGTAACCGAGACCGAGCTTGCAGGGGCGTTTCTGATAGAGCCCGACATACACGCGGACGACCGCGGCTTTTTCGTCGAGCTCTACAGCAGAAAGGCCTTTCGCGGGCACGGCATCGAGGCCGATTTCGTTCAGGACAACTACTCCTTTTCCCGGAAGAGGGGGGTGCTCAGGGGGCTGCATTTCCAGTATCCTCCCCATTCCCAGGCAAAGCTCGTCTGGGTGGTGTCCGGGGCTGTCTTCGATGTCATCGTCGATCTGCGCAAGGGTTCCCCCACATACCGCAGATGGATCTCGGTCGAGCTCTCAGCCTCTCCGCTCAGGATGCTCTATGTGCCCCGGGGGTTCGCCCACGGCTTCTGCACCCTCACCGACAACGCCCACGTGCTCTACAAGGTGGACGCCCCCTATGCCCCCGAGGCCGACGGCGGAATCCGGTGGGACGATCCTGACCTCGCCGTTCCCTGGCCGGTCGCCGAGCCGATCCTCTCGGCCAAAGACGGCAGGCTGCCTTACCTCAGAGAGATCCCGCTGTAGCCGGGGCCGCGCCGCCCGCGGGGAAACCTCTCGCTTGACTTCACATCCCATTCGTTGTTTATTCGCCGTATGTTTCTGATCGTATCCGGGGGAGATGCGCCCGATCCCGCCTTCCTGCGGGCAAGGGCGGAAAAAGCCAGGATGATCATAGCCGCGGACAGAGGGGCTCAGTACTGCCTCGATGCCGGGGTGAAGCCCGACCTCGTGGTGGGGGACATGGACTCCATATCCCCGGACGCCTTCGAGGAGGTGAAGAGATCCGGAATCCCCCTGGAAAAATACAGCAGCGAGAAAGACGAGACAGACACCGGGCTCGCCCTGGACACCGCCATACGCAACGGGGCGGGCTCCGTGGAGATGATCGCCTGCATCGGCGACCGGTTCGACCACGGGCTGGCGAACATCCACCTGCTCAACGCCGCCCGCCTGCGGGGTGTCGACGCCTCGATACTCTCCCCGTCATATCGGATATTCCTGGTCGATTCCGGCATCGAGATCGAGGGGGTGCAGGGCGCCGTGCTGTCCCTGCTGCCGCTGACCACAGAGGTCAGGGGCATCACCCTCGCCGGGTTCAAGTGGCCTCTGAAAGAGGCTGTCATGAAGGTGGGCGATTCCTACGGGATCAGCAATCGCGTGACTGCGCAAAAGGCCCGGATACACGTGCGGGAAGGCGTTCTCGTCGCGGTTCTCTTCTTTCCGGAGCAGGGGGCGGTCGATGAGTAGTGACAGCATCCGTGTCGAAATGCTATCAGGAAGCATGGAGCGAGGGCTTCCATAAATAATCGTATGCAGGGGAGGGAAGAGTGAAACGGTATCTGATGCTTGTTGTTGCGGCCTGTTTGAGCTTCACGGGGTGCATGCAGAGTCAGGGAGATGCCGGCAAAGCCCCGCGGCTGAGCGGAGACACCGTCGCTCAGATCGGCGATGAGAAAATCACGGAAAAAGACGTCGAGGAGATCATATCCCAGATCCCTGCCCAGTACCGCTCCAAGTATTCGTCTTCGAAGGGCCGAAGAGAGATCATAAACGGCCTGGTGGAGATGAAGATGCTCGCCTGGGAGGCCCGCAGAAGAGGGATCGACAAGCAGGAAGACGTGCAGCTGAAAATAGGGCTCATCATCGACCAGACCCTGGCAAAGGAGATGGAGAGCAACCTGAAGAAGTCCGTCAAGCTCAGTGATGCCGACATCGAGAGATACTACCGGGAGCATCTCGACAAGTATGCGACCCCGGAGCGCGTCAAGGCCCGGCATATCCTCGTGGAAAAGCAGGACCGGGCCCGGGAGCTTCTCGAGCAGCTGCGCAAAGGTGCTGACTTCAAAGAGCTGGCGAAGAAAAACTCCACCTGCCCGTCGGCCGAGAAGGGGGGCGATCTGGGCTGGTTCGGCAGGGGCAAGATGGACCCGGAATTCGAGAAGGCGGCCTTTGCGATGAAAAAGGGCGAGACCAGCGACGTGGTGAAGTCCTCCTTCGGGTATCACATCATCCGCCTCGACGACAGGAGAGATCCCAAGACGAAAACGCTGGAGCAGGCAAAGAAATCCATCGAGAGAGCGCTTCAGAAGGAGCAGACCGACAGGCGCCTCGCAGAGCTCAAGGAAGACATCCGCAAAAAAGCGAACGTAACGGTCAACGACGAATACTTCAAACGCTTCGACGCGTCGCCCGAGGCGCCCGAGGTCGATGAGGCCCGGGGCTCCGGAGAGCCGGAAGAGCAGTAGGGGGGAATCTTGGCGTTATATACCTGGAGCGGCTACACGGAAAAGGGCAAGGTCTCCCAGGGCATGATCGATGCCACGTCCA
The DNA here is from genome assembly GCA_002316295.1 of Syntrophaceae bacterium UBA1062. GTDB lineage: Bacteria > Desulfobacterota > Desulfomonilia > UBA1062 > UBA1062 > Phosphitivorax. Next base: position 20,563 of record DCDF01000090.1, read on the forward strand.
TGCGGGAGGCGAAGCTCAAGCTCCGTTCGCAGGGGGTGTTCGTCAGCTCTATCGCCGAAGAGGCGTCCTCTCCCGCGCCCAGCGTGAAAGACATCTCGCTCAAGAGGTTTCTCGGCAGGGTCAAGCTCGAGGACATCACGGTCATGACCAGGCAGCTCTCCACCCTGGTGGGGGCGTCCATTCCGCTGGTGGAATCTCTGAGCGCCCTGTACGAGCAGACAGAGTCGCCCGCCATGAAGAAGACGGTGGCCCAGGTCAGGGACGCGGTCAATGAGGGCCTGTCCTTCGCCGACGCCCTCGCGCAGCACAAGAGGGTGTTTTCGGATCTCTACGTGAACATGGTCCGCTCCGGAGAGGCCAGCGGGGCCCTGGACGTGGTGCTGCTCAGGCTGGCCGAGTTTCTGGAGGGCCAGCACCGGCTCAGGTCCAAGGTGGGTGCTGCCCTCATCTACCCCGTGGTGCTCTTCGCGGTGTCCGTGATCGTTCTCTTCTACCTCCTCACGTCGGTGGTGCCCAAGATGGTGAGCATGTTCGAGAGCATGGAGCAGGTGCTGCCGCTGCCGACCCGGATCCTCATCGGGGTGAGCGATTTCCTCGGCATGACATGGTGGATCATAGCCTCTGTTGCCATTGCTGCGGTCGTCCTGTTCCTCAGGTGGAGGCGGACGGAGCGGGGGGCCATGCGTTTCGACCGGTTCCGGATGAACGTGCCGGTATACGGCGCCATCTACCGGAAGATCTCGGTCGCACGGTTCGCGAGAACACTGGGCACCCTGCTCACCTCGGGAGTGCCCATCATCGAGGCCTTGAAAATCGTCAAGACCGTCGTTCAGAACAAGGTCATGGAAGCTTCCATCGAAGACTCGATCTCAGAGGTCATGGAAGGCTCCAGCATCGCCGCGCCGCTGAAGAAATCCGGCGTGTTTCCACCCATCATCATTCACATGATCAGCACCGGCGAAAAGAGCGGAACGCTGGAAGAGATGCTCGTCAAGGCGGCGGGAGCATATGAGGAGGATGTCGAGACATCGGTGGCGGGGCTGACCTCGATTCTCGAGCCGGTCATGATCGTGCTCATGGGAGCCGTTGTGGGCTCCATCGTGCTGGCGATACTCCTGCCCATGCTGGAGATGAGCACCATAGTCCGTTAGATTGGAGGAACATACCATGAAGGACAAGGGTTTTACCCTGTTGGAACTGCTGGTGGTTATCGTCATACTCGGCATTCTGGCAACGTATGTGGGCACCAAGATCATGGGAAGGCCCGACGAGGCCAGGCAGACCCAGGCACGGGTGCAGATCCAGGCCCTGGAGAATGCGCTGAACATGTACCGCCTCGACAACAGCGACTACCCGTCCACGGAGCAGGGGCTCAAGGCCCTGGTGGAGAAGCCCGTAGGCGGGAACGTTCCCCGGAACTGGCGGGAAGGCGGATATCTTGACAAGCCGAGAGTGCCGAAAGACCCCTGGAACTACGATTACGGCTACCTCTGCCCCGGGGTGAGGAATCCGAACGGCTTCGATCTGTTCTCGTACGGAGCGGACGGCCAGCCCGGCGGAGAGGGCAAGGATGCGGATATCGGAAACTGGGAACCCGAGACGGCCGGCCGGAACTAGGGCGTTCACCCTCCTGGAGCTGATCATCGTCATCGCGATCCTGGGGATCACGATAGGCTATGTCGGCCCCAGGCTCTACACCGGCATCTCGTCTTCGAGCATGGACAAGGCCACCCGGGAGATCCTCACGATCCTCCAGTTCGCCAGGTCCACGGCCGTGACCCAGCACAGGCACTACTATGTCCGGTTCGATATGGACAATGCGAAGATCGGCCTGTATCCGAAGCCCGAAAGCTCAGGCGAGAGCCCGGACATGCTCAAGGAAAAGGAGCTTCCCCGGGGAGTGAAGCTCAAGAGCGTCAAGAGCCCCTATCAGAGCGAAAAGCTCCAGGGGCACCTGGACATTCTGGTGACGCCCGAGGGGGTGATCGAGCAGGGGGTGATCTATCTGGAAGGGGAATTCGGAAAGATCTATACCGTCATCATCAAGCCCTTCTCGGGCATGCTGAAGATATACGACCACTATGTAGAGATCAGGCATGGCTGATAAAAAAGGATTCACCCTCCTCGAAGTGCTCATCGCCATGGTCATCCTGAGCATCACCTTCCTGTGGCTTCTCAAGGCGGCGCATCAGTCCGTGGACATGGCCTCCCGGTCGAAGTTCGTCACCACCTCCACGCTGCTCGCCCAGCAGAAAATCGCCGAGGTCATGGGAGACGACGCAAGGCTCCCCCGCAACAACGAGGGAGATTTCGGGGAGGACTTTCCGGAATACCGGTATGTGGAGAAGATCGAGTCCACGCCGCTGGAGGGATACTTTAAATATACGCTCACCGTCAAGTGGGGGGAGAAAGGCAATCTTGAGACGGATTTCGTCGTATTCGTTTCCTCGAAGTAGGGGGTTCACTCTCATCGAGCTGCTCATGGCCATCGCCATCGCGGCCATCGCTCTGACCATCGTGAACCTGGCCTTCTTCCAGTCTCACCGCACCATCGAGGCGGTGGGTGAACAGAGGCACACCTACCAGATGGTGAGGATCGTGATGGACCGCATGATGAAAGACCTGATCTGCTCCTACGTGCCGGCGACGGAGGGGTCCTCGAGGACCCTGGACGAAGAGGAGCTCTCCCTGTACCGCTTCACGGGCACGGACGAGAAGGACGCCGATACCGACCTGGACAGCATCCGCTTCACCACTGCGGCCGATCTGGGGCTTCCGGGCAAGACGGCGGGGCTCTGCGAGGTGGGATATTATCTCAAGGAGATGGAGTCCTCACAGGACCGCTATGTCCTGATACGCTCGGAAGACCCCCTGCCGCATTACGGTGCGAGCGAGTCCCCACAGGAGATGGAGGTGGCCGAGAACATCATCTCCATGAACATCGTGTACGTGGATCAGGACGGCAATGAGAAGGACGAGTGGGATCTCAACGAAAAGCTGGCCCTGCCGGAGCAGGTGAAGGTGACCATCGCCTTTGACGCAGGGTCCCAGCCGTTTGTGTTCACCGGTTCGGCCTACCTTCCGCTGTCCGAGCTGAAGCTCACCGTGAGCCCGGGAGAGGAGGGATGATGCGCATCCTGGCTGACAGGCGGGGCGTCGTGCTCCTGCTGGTGCTCGCCACTGTCGCCCTGTTCACGGCGATGGTGATCACCTTCAGCGCCGATCAGGGCCTCGACATAGAGCTCGCGTATAATTTCCGGGATTCCGTGCAGGCCCAGCACATAGCCCGCGCCGGGGTCGAGGCCGCCCGTGCCATCCTCAAGAGCGACGATCCCTCCTACGACGCCGATGACGAGGAATGGGGAAGCTTCAGCGAATACGCGCTGGCCGCCTCAGCATATCTCGAGGGCCCTGCCTTCGGCGGCACCCTGGCGGACGAGTGCGGCAAGATCGATCTGAACAGCCTTGTGACCGAAGGCGAGCAGGTGTACCGGGAAGCGCAGTTCAAGTATCTTTTCGAGCTGCTCGAGATAGACATCACGTCAGAAGAGCTCGACGAGCTGGCCAAATCGCTCAAGGACTGGCTGGACGCGGACGACCAGCCGGAGTTCGGCGGCGCGGAAAGCGACTACTATCGGTCTCTCGACCCGCCGTATATCTGCAAGAACGGGCCGCTGGACGCCCCGGAGGAAATCCTTCTTGTGAAAGGGATGAAACCGGAATACTATTACGGCACGGAAAACTATCACGGGATCAGAGATTACGTAACCGTAGGCACCGGCGGAAAGATAAACATCAACACCGCGCCTTCGGTCGTGCTCATGAGCATGTCGCGCACGTATATGACCGAGGACGTCGCGGAGAGCATCGAAGACGGCAGGCCGTTTTTGAACGAGCAGGACATCGGCCGCATTCAGGGGCTGGATCTGAGCGATCCTTCCGACGAGATGGCGTGGATCAAAAAAAATCTGGATGTCAAAAGCAGCATGTTCAGCGCGGATGTCAACGGACATATGCCGTCCGGCGCCCGGATCAACGTCAGAGCGGTCCTTCAGCGCTTCCAAAGTGACGTGCGGATAGTGTATTATAAGATATACTGACTTTTTCATTTCAAGACTCAGGATGGATCATGGCTCGATATACCATAGGTATTTACTGGGATAACATATCGGTGAGCGCCTGCCAGATCAGGTCGGGACTCGCGGAGTTCTCCATGGAGAAGCTCTTATCCGTGCCTCGGAAGTACAACGAGCGCTACGAGGCGCTTCGCCCCATAGGCGAAGACATTGCCGGTCTCCTCGAGGAGATCCGCGTCGAATCCTCCGATACGCTCGTCGCGGGCATACCCGAGCGGGAAATCATGTACCGCTCTCTGCTGAGGCCTTTCGGCGACCGCAAAAAGATCGCAAAGACCATCGCTCCGGAGGTCGAGACGCTCCTGCCCGTCCTCGACGGGAAGATCATCGTGGACTACGTGCTTCTGGGGCAGGATGAGGCCGGGCTCCACCGCATCGAGACACTCTCGGCGAGGCATGCGTCGGTGGAGGCGCTCATCGCCGGATTCAAGAAAAAGACGGGAATGGAGCCGGAGATCATCGATTCTCCTTCCGCATCCCTGCTGGCGGGGGCCAGAAACATCTTCCGCCTTGCCGACGGCACCGCATACCTGTTCCTGCACATGGGATGGGAAGACACATCTCTGGCCGTGCTGAAAGGCGGGAAGGTGAGATATGTGGGCGCGTTTCCCCACGGCTTCGGGAAGATCGCCTTCAGCCTATTCGGCGGCAGGGCGATACCGCCGGAGGAGCTGGCGAAGAGGCTCGAAGAGGGCATCGAGGCGGGCGGACTGCTGGATGCCTGCGTCAGGGAGGTGCTCATCGCCCTGTCACGGATCGAGCCGCAGGATCAGGGCTACGCCCTGGTTCCCACCGGATACGCCAGGTCCATCAACGACCTTGCGCAGCGGTTCAAGGCGTCCGCAGACATCACGCCGGGCATTCCCGAGAGGGACGAGAAGCACCGCGATCTCTCGGTCAACGAGGTTCTGGACCGTTTCATGCCCATCTCGCTCGCCCTGCGGGGGATTGACACCGCCGATGCCGTCAATTTCCGCAAGGACGACCTCTCGTACACGCGGAGGATCGAATGGCTGCGGGGCTATGCCGGGACGTGGACCAAGGCCGCGGCGGCGTTCGTCGCCCTGTGGCTTTTCGGGCTGGGACTGAGCGTGTTTCTCAACGCCAGGATAGACGGCGAACTCACCCGGCGTGTTCAGCAGGAGTTCGCGTCGGTCATGCCCGCCGGCACTCCCATGGTGGATCCGGTGAAGCAGCTGGAGCAGCAGCTGTCCAGGATCACATCCAAGGGCGGCGGACCGGGCGGCAAAGACTCCCCTCTGCAGATCATCCGGGATGTCCACGCCGGCATTCCGAAGAGCATCGATGTGCTCGTGGACAACATCATCATCGATGAGAATTCGATCATGATATCGGGTACGACCAAATCGTACGAAAACGTGGAGCGAATCAAGACGAGTCTGTCGGCGCTTTCCTATGTGGCCGAGGTGAAGATCGTATCGGCCAATGTGGACAAGCTCGATCAGCGGGTGAGGTTGAAGCTGGTATGTACCAGAAAATCGAGCGCTACATAAAGAATCTCTCGAAACGCGAAAAGCTGGTGCTCATAGCTGCGGGCGCCGCACTGGGGGTGTTCATCCTCCTGGCAGGGATCGTGTTCCCCATGATGGAGTACAAGGACAGGCTGGCAGCCGCGGTGAATGCCAAGGACGCTCAGCTGAGAAGGGTCTATGAGCTCTCGTCCCAGATCAGGGCGGCGGGCGCCGGCTCCAAAAACGGCAGAATCGTCCAGCAGGCTGATTTCACCCTTTTCGGCTTTCTCGAAGAGCTGGCCGCCAGGATCAAGGTAAACGACCGTATCGAGTACATGAAGCCGATCAGCGATCCGGGCGACTCTTCGCGGGAGGCGGTCGAGGTGAAGATCCGCTCGGTGTTTCAGAAAGACCTCATCAGCCTTCTGTACGATATCGAGCACAGCTCCCATTCACTGAAGATAAAGCGTCTGAACATCCGGCGCGTCGAGAGGGACAGCAGCCTCGACGTGACCTTCCAGGTGGTACATTATGGCTGACGAAAGGCGGGCTTCTCCCGGGATAGTCAAGACAGGCGCGGCGATATATGTTTTCCTGTGCCTGGTCGTCTTCGTCTCCATCCGGTTTCCCTACGACGCATTCAGGGGCCGTATGGAAGAGTCGATGAGCTCCGCCCTCGGGAGGCCGGTGTCACTGGGCCATGTCCGTTCCAGCTTCCCCTTCGGCCTCAAGGTGGAAGGCATGAGCATCGACAAGCAGCCCTTCGCCCGGGAGCTCAGGCTCTATCCCAGCCTGTTCTCTCTGATTGTCGGGAGGCTCAATATGGATGTGGAGGCGATGTTCGCCTCCGGAAGGATCGAAGGCTTCATCAGCCGGCCTTTCAGAGACGCCAACGGGATGACGAGCATCAACGCCCGGATGGACAATCTCGATTCCCAGGCGCTCAAGGCCCTGCTGTGGCCTGGCGTCGATCCCAGGGGGATCATCTCCGGCTCTCTGGAGCTCTCGGGCCCGGGCTCATCAATCCGCGAGCTCGACGGCAGGGCGAATATCGTGTGGGAGGAGGGGTATCTTCCTCTTCCGGTTTCGCTACTGCCCGTGGACGGGCTGCAGTTCAAGGTCCTGAAAGTCGACTCGTTTATGGAGAAGGGGCTGCTCACCCTGGAGAAACTGGAGCTGGACGGCGACATCTCGGGGACCGTCAAGGGCTCCGTCCGGCTTATGGAGCCCTTTTCGAGGACCCGGCTGAACCTCTCGGGAGAGATCGGCATGCCCGCCGACATGGCGCTGCTCGTGGGCGCTCAGACGTCTTCATCTTCGGAGCGGGTGAAGTTCAGCCTCAGGGGAACCGTGGACAGGCCGAGATTCCGCGTCCTGAACCGCTGAGCGCCGGGATGGCGACGGAGATGTAAAGGGATGCCGGGCATATTCCGACAAAAGCTGAATCGAAAAAAAGGTGATCTCATGGAAGATAACAATGGCTTGAAAAGAACATTCCCGGAAGCGATACGGCTTTCCTGGGAAGAGGTGGAAGAGCTCCTCTGGGATGTCTTCGTCGCCCTGCGGCTGTCCGACTACCGGCCGGACGTGGTGATCGGCATCTCCCGGGGAGGGCTTGCCCCGGCGCGTATCCTCACCGACTATCTTCACAACAAGTACATATGCACCTTCCAGATGGGCCACTGGGCGGAGGACGCGAACCTTCGCGAAAAGCCCACGCTCGTTTTCCCGCTGCCCGAGGTGGACCTCAGCGACAAGAAGGTGCTCGTGGTGGATGATGTGAGCGACGAGGGAAGAACCATGGAAGAGGCGGTTCGTTACATGTCGCCGAAGGTGGGCGACATCCGCACCGCGGTCCTGGTGAGCAAGGCCGATTCCCGGTTCAAGGCCGATTACTGTCCCAAGGTGATGCAGCAGTGGAGATGGGTGCTGTTTCCGTGGTCGAAGCATGAGGACCTGCTCGCCTTTACCGAAAAGGTCCTCCAGATCACCGGCGGCGCCACTGTCGAGGAAATCATCCGTATCCTGGAAGAGTCCATGTCGGTGGAAATCGTCTCGCAGGAGATCGAGAAGGTCCTTTTCGACATGCAGCAGGCGGGAGAGGTGGCTGAAGGCGAAAACCGGGTATGGACCTTGATTTAGAAAGGCTTGAACGGATTCTTTCACCGTATATCGTTCTGAGGAGGAACGCGGATATCGTTTCCGTGAGCGATGCCCTGGCCCTGAGAACAGGGCTCTCACGAGAGGAAATCCGCGAGCATCTCGATGCGCGGTGCCCTGAGCTCGACTCTGCAGGACGGCGGTATCATTTCATGGAGCTGCCGGGAAAGGCGGACGGCGGCTTCGAGTGCACATGCACGACCACCTCGATCAGCGACACGGAAATCCTCGCGTTTTCTGAGAACGGCGCTCCGGGAGCCGGCGGCGATGCCGCTGTTGTTCCGGAAGCCCTCGCCGCAATGGCCCGATATTCCGCCAGCTCCTGCCTCATCGTTGCGCGGGGAGTCATCATCCATGCAAACGAGGCGTTTATCGAATTGACGGGGTATCCCGGCCCGGAAGTGATCGGGAAGCAGCTCATCGGGATCGTGTCGCGCCAGAGCAGGGAGACGTTTATCGGCGCCTGCCAACAGGGCCTCGAGGACCCGGAAGGAATCATCCCTCCGGTGGATATCATGCTCACCCCCCTTTCGGGCAAGCGGATTTTCGTGAACATGAGAGGCGGCTGGCTCAGGAGCAGCGGCGGCGAATATCTCTGGATGACCCTCAATGACATAACCGACCAGGTCATATTGATGAGAAGGCTCCAGGAACAGGAGCGTCGGTTTTCAGATCTCTTCGACATCTCTCCCATCGGTCTGCTCTACGTGGATCCACGGGGTATCATCACCAGCTGCAACGCCTTCGTCGGCAATCTCATGGGCTATGACAGGGCCGAGATACAGGGGTCCGCCTTCACCAGGTTCGTGGCGCCCGGCGAGGAGCAGCGGCTCCGGGATGAATTCCGGGATCTTTTCGAGCAGGGAAGGGAGATACAGCAGAGGGAGTGTGTCCTGAGGACCGGGACGGGAGAAGAAGTCACTATCCAATACGATGTGCAGGTCATTTCCCGCAAGAGGCGCAATGTTCTGGCCCTGATGGTCTTTTCCGACATCACCGGCAAGAAAAAGCTGGAAATGGAGCTGATGGAAAAGAACGCCGAGATGGAAAAGACCCTGTGGGAGATGGCGGAGGTGAAGGACGCCCTGGAGGCGAGAGCGGGCGAGCTCAACCGGGCCACCGAAGAGCTCAAGGTCCTCAATGAAAGGCTCAGCCAGCTCTCCATCACCGACGGTCTCACCGAGATCTACAACCACCGCCACTTTCAGGACCGCCTCAGTGAGGAGATGGAGCGTGTACAGAGGAGCAAAGACGGTGTTCTGTCGCTGCTCATGCTGGACATCGACGACTTCAAGCGATTCAACGATACCTACGGCCACCAGTGCGGAGACATGGTTCTCAAGCAGCTCGCGGGTGTCCTGAAAAAATGCGTGCGCTCCATCGATATCCTCGCCCGCTACGGGGGCGAGGAGTTCGCCGTGATCCTGCCGAATACGCATGCCAAAGATGCCGAGATCGTCGCGAGGAGAATCTGCGACACGATCCGGTCGACCCCGTTCTCCTTCGGCACCGGCATATCCGTGAAGGTCACCGTGAGCATCGGGGTGGGGGCCATCGGCCGGGGGCAGGGCGATAAGTCCGAGCTCGTCAGGAGGGCGGACAGCGCCCTTTACGCGGCAAAGGCCAAGTGGAAGGACAGGGTTGAGGTATGGGAAGAGGACTGACCATATCCTTCGACCTCGACGGCACCCTCACCAGCAATCACTTCGTCGACAGCGTCTGGCTGGAAGGTCTGCCGGAGCTCGTCTCCAGAAAGAGCGGCATAGGCCTCTCCGCGGCGCGGCGCGCGTGCCGCGAGGCGTACGAAAGCGTTGGGGCGGCATCCATCCGGTGGTATCAGCTTCCCTACTGGCTCGATTATTTCGGTCTCGACGATACGGCCCCCGAAG
>DCDF01000255.1:0-7855 GCA_002316295.1 Syntrophaceae bacterium UBA1062
CTCCGCCGACGAGCCGCCGGAGAGCAGCCGCTCGTGGATCGACATGAAATCTTCGGAAAGGGGGATCTTCTCCGGCCCGTGGCACATCAGACACTGTTGCATCGCCATGTCTTTGGTGTCCACATGCGTCTCCGAGAGAACCTGCTCGTTCGCATGACACGCCATGCATTTCCCATGCTTCCCATCGGCCGGCCGGCCTGTCTCGTCGGCCTGGGCCGGCGATATTCCATAAAAAAACAGCACGCCGATGACGAGAGCGGCGAAAATGCTCAGTATCACCTCATATGTCGACCGATGGTTCGGGTTCGTTTTCATGCTGTACTGCCTCCTGGTGCACGGTTGATGATTCCCTGAACGAACCCCGGCCCGTGAGTCCCGATGCATGCAAACGGACTCCGTGAGCCCGACCGCATCTCTCGGCCTCAGGCAGAGTTTCTCTCAGGAGATATCTCCTCTTCACATATGCGAGAACAGGGCGGTCACGACCTGGGCCGTGAGCTGATAGAAGCCTGCCTTGGCGTGCTTGCCGAGATTGGCCGCTACGGCCAGGGCAAACTTGCGCAGATGCTCGTCCAGGGTCCTGTTCTGGAGCTCGACGGCGTACTCTTCGATCTTGCGGTCGCCTGCCTTGATGCCTTCCAGTTCCTTGAACGACAGAAACGCCATGAACTCGAGCTCAACCGCGATATGATCTGGGGGAAGCCTGAAACTCTCTTCAACCTTCAGGCCGGCCTCGTAGTAAAGACGCGCAATCTGGAAGGTCGACTCGTCGAACAGCTTGCCCTCGTTGTACACCGACTCGAAGAGATAGACCAGACGGCGGGGCTTCGAGGCGAAGCACATCCAGGTGTAATCCTTTTCTATTTCCAGGAGCAGGTTCTTCCTGTTGACCCCCGGATCGGTGTATTCCTTCTGGAATGTCTCCAGGGAGCTTCTCAGTCCTTCGATTCCGAGGACATCGAGGGCATCCATGATTTCCCCCAGGAAACCGCCCTGGCAGAGGTTATCTACGAGATCCTTCTCGGGATAATTGAGGGCCTGGGCCAGCAGGGAGTACAGGGCCGCCTTCGCCGCTGCACGATTGAGTCTTTCTCCTGATTCATTCATCGATTGTTACCACTCCTTCTTTCTGCATGCCCTTGAAAAAACCGGGCACGGGCATGACGCCTGCGAAAAAGAACGGAACGGGCAGAACGGTGAGAATCCACCGCCCTGCCCGACCATCACAGTGTTTTCATACTGACTATTCCTTGGACTCCTTGTCCTTTTCCTCCGCTTCCACCCGGGCCCTTCTGTCGCTGAACTGCTTGAACCCGCCGACAGCCACTGCGGCTATCGCCGTGGGCAGGGTGAAGGAATCGCCAAAGACTGCGCCCGTCTTGACATCCTTGGCCTCCACCTTTGGATAACCGAAGGCGGTCGGCTCGTTCTGTGCGAGGACGAAAAGATGGGTGCCGCCGTTTTCCTTGGCGCCGTAGATCTTGAGCTTGCCCTTTGACGCAATCGCCTTGGCCTTCGCCAGGATCTCCTGGTACTCGCCGAACTGCATGGCGCTTGTTGGGCAGACCTCGACGCAGGCAGGAGCCTTGCCCTGACCGGCCCGATGGGCGCACATGCTGCACTTGACGATCTTCTTGGTGTCCTTGTCAAACTGCGGGATGTGGAACTTGCACACATTCACGCAGGTCTGGCAGCCGATGCACTTCTGCGCGTCGTAGAGGACCTGGCCGGACTCCGACTTGGTCAGGGCCTGGACCGGACAGTTGGCCACGCAGTCCGGCGCGAGGCAGTGCATGCAGCGCTTGTGGTACAATCCATCATCGTTGATTTCGACAAAGGTCCTGAACAGACCCTTGGCAGCCTGGTCGTGATATCTGAACTCCTGGACGCACCGGTATGCACAGGAGTTGCAGCCCGTGCAGAAGGTGGTGTCCAGTAAAATGGCATATTCTTTCATGTCTGATCACCTCACGATACTTTTTTTACGCTGACGTACACATCCTCAACCCACCCCATGCCGGTCGGATCGTGCTTCTTCCCGAGTTTGGGGTCCTTCTGCGGGATGAGATCGCCGTCACGGTATCCGTAGTTCGCAGCGACTTTGAGGTTCTTGGCCCGGTGACCGATGCCGTGGAAGAGCAGCACGCAGTCTTCCCTGACAACGCGGTTGGTCAGGTGGATCCTGGCCCTCTGCGGTCTGGGGAGATCCTTCATATACTTCGGATCGTTCTCGAGCAGGATCTCGTCGCCTTCCTTCAGGCCCAGCTTCGCTGCAGCGTTGGGATTCATCCACACCGCATCCATGTGGACCCGGGTGTTCATCTCTCTCAAGACCGGGTTGTTGACGAAGTTGGGGTCTGCGTGCATGATCCAGGGCGCCCTGGTGATGAGCAGGGAGAACTTGAAGCTCCCGGTGCTCTCGTGCCAGCGCGGGGCCCAGATAGGCAGCGGGCTGTGACCGACCTCGGCGAACTCGTCGATGAACATGCGCACCCTTCCGCGGGGCTTGCCGTAGCCTATCTTTTCGAGGTGCTTGTAGTTCTCGTACGGCTTCTTGTCGACCCAGAGACCGCCCTTTGCAATGAAGTCGGCGGTGTCTTCCGCAACACCGGCCTGCTTGACGGCCACATCACCGATATTGGTCGGGATCTTCTTGGCCGGGTCACCGCTGCCGTCCGTGGTCCAGTACTCGGGGGCCATGGCAAGGCCGATCTTCATCGCGAACCCGCCCCAGCCGATCTGGTCGCCCGGAGACTTCTGGACCGGCACACCGCCGGCAAAGGCGGGCCACTTCGGATAGTAGAGACGAATGTCGAGCTTTCCTTCTTCGAACTGATGGGGAGCCGGCACGACATAGTCGCAGAAATAGCCGAGGTCGTCGAGGTACAGATTCCAGTCGACGACGAGGTCCAGCCTGTCGGCCGCGGCCTCCATCATCTGAGACTGAATCATGGCGAAGAGGCCGCGATGCGGGTTCCTGAAGAACACCGCCTTGCCGCGCTTGGCCTTGTAGAGACCCCATGCGATCATGCCGTAGTGACCGGGAGCCGAGAAGTCCTTGTTCTTGTAGATGTTGTTCGTCACAGGGAACTCTTCCCGGAAGTCGGCCTGCTTGGCCGGCAGCGGGGGATAGGGCTTCACGGGCGGGGTGATTTCGTCGAGCCAGGGCAGCTTGACGTCGTGGAACAGCAGGATTGCGCCCTCGTGGTCGATGGAGCCGACCAGGCTGTTCAGGATGTTGATGGCGTGACGGAGCCTCCAGCTGTTCGCATAGTTGGGGCCTGCCGCATCGCGCTTGTAGGTCGGAATCATGGCCTTGGGCGCTGCCGCTGCAAACTCCAGTGCGATTCTCTTGATGTCCTTGGCCGGCACCTCGCTGATCTTGGCCGCCCACTCCGGTGTGTAGTCTTTGACCGTTTCTTTGAGGAGCTGCATGACCGGCTTCGCGTTTACACCGTTGACCTTGAACGGGCCGCCTTCCAGGGCCGGAGCGTCGCACGTGTCGATGGGCTCAGCCTTCTTGGTCTTAGTATTCCAGGCGAGGAAGCTTCCATCGGCGTTCTTGAGCGCCTTCTTGGCCTTGACGTCGATCAGGGCCGCGGCGTCGCTGTACTTGTCGATGAAATCCTTGTTGTACTTCTTCTCGTTCACAATCACGTTGATCATGGCCAGAGACACTGCCAGGTCGGTGCCAGGCTTGATTGCATAGAACTCACTGGCGAACGCGTCGGTCATGGGTGTCCTGACAGGGTTGAGCATAACGATCTTGGCGCCGTTTCTCTTACCGGCAGCCCAGTGGTTGAGCATGCCCGCCTTGCCGCACTTGGAGAAGGAGTCGAACCCGAACCATACCTGGTACTTGCAGGTGTCGTAGTCATACCCGCACACATGGTGGCTGGGGGTATAGGAGCTTGAGTAGTACGCATTCGGCGGGTTGGTCAGGGTGAGACAGTTGATGTAGTAGTGGGTGCCGAAGCACTCGGTACGCTGGTCGCTCCGCGCAACGCCCAGAGACAGGCAGAGCTTGTTCGTGTAGGGGTCGCCCGGGGATGCGAACACGATATCCTCGCGTTTGAAAGTCTTGAGCTTCTCGATGATCTCGTTGACCGCGTCTTCAGTCTTCATGACCACCCAGCCCGGATCGACATCGATGCCCTTTTTCTTGTTGGTCCTCTTCAAGGACACCATGAGCCGGTCAGGGTCGTACATGGAATCCAAGAAGCCCATGGCCTTGACACAGAACTTGCCGTTTGATACCGGGTCTTCCGGCCTGCCCTCGATGGTGATGGCGCGCTCGACGCCGGTGGCTGGGTCCACGCCGACAATGATATTGTAGGCGCAGTCGCACTCGCACGCACGGGCACAAACCTGCGGGACCTTTTTGGTGATCCGGTAGGGCGGCTGCTCCTGCGGATGCTCACCGAATGCCCATGCCGACTTCAGATTCCTGAAGGGGAAAGCGCCCCCGGCAAGCACGGCGCCGGTCGCCCCCGCCACTTGAAGAAATCGCCTTCGTGAAACTTCAATTTTTTTTCCCATTTTTCAACCTCACACCTCTTTTTTTGGAAAATCATAGTTGTTGTTTGTCGGCCTGTTTTCCAGAGTGCTCCCGATTCGTCACCTGCCTTTCCCAGGCCGAATACCGTTCACACTTATTGTTCATCACCGAACATAATTACGCTATAATTTATTTCCCTCCTATGAGCATGTCCCGTGCCAGCCAGCGATAATCTTAAAATCAGTGGTATTTCAATGTCTTATTCCACAGTGTCCATTATATGTGGGTTCGAGGTGTTCAAATGTTTGCAAATTTCACAAAAAGTTTTTATAAATTGAAAAGAACATGCATCATGCATCGACATCGTGGAGAAAGGTACAGCGCTCATGCGGGATTTCAGAGGATCCAGGGGATCAGTTCATGCCCTTTCGGGCGGCAGCAGTTCTTGTTCCCGGAGATAAATCAAAAACAATTACAGGACGATTCACATCTTCTGCAGGAGAAGCCTGCAGGCATCGATACACCAAAGAAAACCGGGCATCCGCGGCGGAGCGATCAGCGCCCCGTATGTCCGAACAACGGAATATCACGAGAGCAGGAGAATCCGATGCCGAGAAAGCCTTCGTACGCTGAGCTTCAGCGGAGAATAGAGGAGCTGGAAGCCAGAGAAAGATCGAGAGAGAACACCGACCGGAACGGATGCCCAAACGGCGCGATGTGCACGAAGGGCGAGCAGCACTTCCGGGACCTGGTCGAGAATTCACCCACCGGCATCTGTATTGTCCAGGATGAGGCGGTGGTGTACAGGAACCCCGAGCAGCAGAGAATCTTCGGCTCCCTGCCGCAAGGGTGGTATCCGTCGATCTATGAGAGATTACATCTGGACGACAAAGAGAAGGTCGCCGAGATGATCCGATCGACGTTATCCGGCCACACCCCGCCGACAGGCATCAATGTCAGGTTTATCCGCGTCTCGGGAGAGACCACGGGCGAGCTGTCCATGAAATGGCTCCACTGCCGGTCAAACCTCATCGAACATCAGGGCAGACCGGCGGTTCTGATCAACATGATGGACGTGACCAAGGCGATAGAGGTCGAACGCCTCCTGAACATCAGAGACAGGATGACGTCCCTCGGACACGTTGCGGCGGGAATCGCACACGAGATCCGCAACCCCCTTTCCGGGATCAACATCATTCTCGATGCCGCCTGGCAGGCTCTCGAACGCGGCGCGGACGCGTGTGAAATGCATGATCTTCTGGAGAAAATACAGGCCGCGTCGTCGAAGATAGAATCTGTGATCAAGCGGGTCATGGATTTTTCGAAGCCCTCCGAGCCGAAATTCACGCTCATCGATGTCAACAAACCCATTGAAGACGCCCTGGGACTTTCCGCTGTCACGCTCAGGAAAAGCGGCATCGAGGTCATAACGGACCTTGCCGAGAATCTCCCCTCCTGCATGGCCGACTACCAGCTCATCGAACAGGTGATCCTCAACCTCATCACGAACGCCGCAGAGGCGATGAAGGACATGCAGACGAGAAAGAAACTCATGATCAGCTCATCTTCCAGCGAAAGCAGAGTCACGGTGGCCGTATCGGATTCCGGGCCCGGGGTGCCGTCCTCTCTGGCGAGGAAGATCTTCGATCCTTTCGTTACGACCAAGGAGAACTCCACCGGCATCGGGCTCAGCCTCTGCCAGCGGATCATCAACGATCACGGGGGGATCATGAAGGTGTCTACCAGCATCATGGGCGGGGCTGAATTTATGTTCACCATACCGGCGAATACATGATATGAGGACGTATGGTTCAGTTCTCCCTCGTTGTCATCGACGATGAAAAGACCATCCGGGACGGAATCGAAGCAGCCCTGAAATCCGAGTATGCTGTCAGGTCGTTCGCCGCCGCGGAGGAGGCGATCGATGAGATCAAGACCTCACCGCCGGATCTCGTCCTGCTCGATATCGGGCTTCCGGGGATGGACGGCATCGAAGCCCTGACCAAGATCAAGGAGCTTTATCCCGATGTGCTCGTGATCATGATCACCGCGTTCGAGGATGCCAAGACCGTGATATCGGCCATGAAGCTCGGCGCATACGACTATGTGCTGAAGCCCATCGTCATGGGAGGATTGAGAGTCACCATAAAAAACGCCCTGGAGACCATCCGCCTCAGAAAAGAGGTGAAGGTGCTTCAGGAAAACTATCTGAAGGAAAACATCCCCTTCTTTATCGCGCAGAGCAACAAGATCCAGGAGATCATGGACTTCATCACCAAGGCCGCCCAGAGCGCGGACGCGCCCATACTCATACTGGGCGAGACCGGTACTGGCAAAGAGCTCATCGCGCGTGCCATCCACTGCCGGAGTCCGAACTTCAAGGGCCCCTTCCTCACGCTCAACTGTGCGGCCATCCCCAAAGATCTCATCGAGAGCGAGCTTTTCGGCTACGAGAAAGGCGCTTTCAGCGGGGCGGAGCCGTCGGGCAAGAAAGGGATCATCGAAGCAGCGGCCGACGGCACGCTGTTCCTCGACGAGGTGGGCGACCTGAGCCCTCAGGCCCAGGCAAAGCTTCTGCGTTTTCTGGAAAACGGGGAGTTCTACCGGGTGGGCTCGTCCCAGAAGCGCCATATCCGCACGCGGATCGTGTCCGCGACGAACAAGGACCTGAGCGCCATGATGGATGAGGGAACGTTCAGGCACGACCTGTATTTCAGGCTGGGCGTGGTGACCGTCCACATCCCTTCACTGAACGAGCGCAGAGAAGATGTCATTCCCCTGGCACAGCACTTTCTGGTTCTGTACAGCGCCAAGTATCACAAGCAGTTCACCAGTATCTCGAAGGAGGCCGTGAAGGCCCTGCAGGAGCATCACTGGGTGGGAAACGTCCGTGAGCTGAGAAACATCATCGAGCGGGGCGTGCTGATCGGCAGAGGTCCGGAGCTGAAGCTCGAGGACATGGGCATGAGCATGGGCGGCCGGACAGAAACCGGCGGGCGGGCCGCCGGGGAGATCTTCCCCGATGAAGAGCCTCTCATCCCTCCCGAAGGCTTCGATCTCATGAAGGCGATCGAGGAGTACGAGCGCCGCTACATCAAAGCCGCTCTCAAGTATGCGGAAGGCAACGAAAGCAGGGCCGCCCGACTCCTCCACATGAACCACTGCACCTTCCGCTACCAGAGAAAAAAGATCCTCTAGCACGAAAGCGACAAAAGAGAGAAACCGCAGAAGAGGTCTCACAGTCTTCTCTGAGAAGAGAACGGGCGAAGGAGAGGATTGCAGTGGGTCCGGAGAACAGAACAAGGGAGCGGCGGTTTGTCCTGGGGGTCATCCTGGGGGTCAGGTCTTGACATATGA
>DCDF01000255.1:8022-10456 GCA_002316295.1 Syntrophaceae bacterium UBA1062
TCATATGTCAAGACCTGACCCCATCCAAGATGAGTCTTTCATCCCTACGAACGGGAATCAATATAGAGAGAAACGATCTTTTGTATGGAATCGAGGCCTATGTCCTTAAGCCGGATGTCCTGAAGGGGAATGAAGATGTACGACGCCGCGTCGTCCCCCGCCTGTAGGGTCGACAGGTCGGGCACCGAGCAGACGAAGGCGAGATCCAGCGTGAAGTAGGTGATGCCTCCGTAGGGATAGGTGTTGGGGAACGAGCCGAAGTAGGAGAAGCCGGCCAGCTCGAGATGCAGCTCCTCCCTGACCTCCCGTATCAGGGCGTGCTCGGCCGTCTCGTGTACGTTCACGAACCCGCCGGGCAGGTCCAGGGTCCCGATCTTCGGATCGCGGGCCCTCCGCGTCAGGAGCAGACGATTCTCGGAGTCCTCGATCAGGGCGACAACGGCGGCCGCCGCGTTGATATAATATTCGAACCCGCATCCGCCGCACACGAACGGTTTGCCGCCCCCGGCGATCAGCCCGCCCGAACCGCACCGGGGGCAGAACCTGAAGATGCGATCCGGATAGGTGCTTCTCGAATCTCTCTGGTGCGGATCTTCCATCGGCATCCCTTTCCGAGAATGGATGTTCCTCACATCGGGCAACTGGGCCGCTCATCCCTTTCCGTCACGACGTCACCGCCTCTTCAGACCCGCCCTCTCATAATACACGTCCTCCTTGACCATCTCCCTGAGCCCCTTGAGAGTGAGATAGGGCTGGTCCTTGGCGAGCATGTTGGAGAGGGCCGCGGGAATGTATCCGGCAGGGTCTGACTGGACTGTATAGGTGACATGGGTTCTGTCGGTGTCGATTTCGGTAAGGGTATAGCGGCCGATCATGTGGGTCATCCTGACATACTTCCTGCTTCGGGGCACAAGCTCTTCCTTCAGCGCCTTCATGGACAACACGTACTTCTCCTTGTCCCCGCCCTCTTCGATCATCACATCGATCACCATGTCACGGTCTTTCGTCGGCCACTGGGTCGCGAGGACGAAATAGACGATCTTGTGCCTGTCGGAGAAGTCCCGAACCACCTGTATGTCGCGGCAGAAGCCGTACCACCCGGGGAACGAGGGGACGTCTCTGAACACCTCCAGAACCACATCAACCGGTGCATCCACGTCGGCAACACCCAGGAATTCCTTTGCATCCATTCCCTCTACCGGCCTGGTGTACACCTCGATCCCCTCGCCCTGCTTCGCGAGCTCCCACCCCTGGCCGGGCGGAGCGCCAAGCGCCGGGAGAGAGCAGAAAAGAACACCGAGCATGACGGCAAAGACGTACCGTATCATAGGTACTCTCCTTTCATCGCACTGGGAATCATTCCTCACCTTGTATCCGAAAACACGGGCTGATAAAATACAAATATTCCCCATCCTCGCATTGTCCAGCAAAAAGCCCTTTCATAACTGCAGGGCTGTCGTACCGGTGCAATCACCCCGGAATCCGCAACAGGGCGATCATGCGCGCAGCGTGAGGTCTTTTCGAAGAACGGGTGAAGCCGTTGTCGCCGCTGACCCTCCTCTTGATGTTTCATGCCGCTTGTGGCTATGATTGCCGGAATCCACATTACTGCGCTTCACGAAAAAGATTGCCGGAGAGGGGCCTCATGTGCGGGCGATTTATTCAGATCTCGAACCCGGAGATTATCAGGCTCGGCATCCATGATCTCCAGATCGACCCGGAGGTGCTGCAAGGGCTCGCTCCCCGATACAACATCGCCCCCTCACAGAACATCCTCGCCGTGCTCAACCTGCACAAGCCGACATTGGCCCGTATCCGGTGGGGTCTCATCCCCTTCTGGGCAAAAGACCCCTCCACGGGATCGAAAATGATCAACGCCCGCAGCGAGACGCTCCTGGAAAAAAGCTCGTTCAAAGCGCCCTTCAGAAAAACGAGGTGCATCATCTTCTGCGACGGCTTCTACGAGTGGAAATCTTCTCCATCAGGCAGAAGGCCTTTCCTGATCCGCATGAAAGACGCACAGCCGTTCGGCATGGCCGGGCTGTGGGATCGATGGAAAGAAGGCGGAAGCGGCAGAGAGGCCGTCACCGGCGCAATCATCACCACCTCCCCCAACGACCTGGTCGCCGGGATCCATAACCGCATGCCCGCCATACTGAAGCCCGAAGACTACCACACCTGGCTCTGCGCCGGCACGCCCGGTGATGACGTGCTCGCCCGGTGCCTCGCCCCCTATCCGGGTGAAGCGATGGAGGCATACGAAGTCTCCCGGCTCGTCAACAATCCGGCATACGACTCGCCCGACTGCATCCGCGCCCTTTCAGGGCAGGGTTAGGATTGGGGTTACACAGGATCGGGGTCACAGGATCGGGGTCAGGTCTCAACATATGACACAGGAAGTGTCATATGTTGAGACCTGACCCCATGACTGATT
>DCDF01000255.1:10565-35020 GCA_002316295.1 Syntrophaceae bacterium UBA1062
TGACCCCATGACTGATTACCATTGTAGTGTCTGGATGCAAACGGCTGTCCCCCAAGGAAAACCGGAGCCTTTCCCGGTGAAGAGACATGCGGTCCTACGACGCCCTTTTCGTCGGCACGATTTCGAGCAGCTCTATTTCGTAGATCACGGTCTTGCCCGCCAGCGGAGCATTGGCGTCTATAACGACCGAATCGGGCAGCACTTCGATCACGGTAGCGGAAACCGCCTGGCCCTGCTCATCGACCATCTCGAAGTCCATGCCCACCTGGGGCGACACACCATTGGGAAGCTCGTCTTTTCCGATCTCGAAAATGAGATTCTCGTCATACGCTCCGAATCCCTCTTCCGGCTCGACCACCACGGTCTTCTTCTCGCCGGGATACATGCCGACCACCGCATCCTCGAAACCTGAAACCACCTCATCCGAGCCTATGGTGAACACAAGAGGAACGGCACCCACTGACGACTCGAAAACCGTGCCGTCTTCCGACCTCCCCGTATAGTTCACCTTGACCCTGTCTCCTTTTTTTGCAGTCTCCACCGGCCGGGCATGCTCCTTTCATCAGCTTAAGAGATATATGGTAATTGCCGCATGAGAGTCAAAGTCAATTTTCGTTTTCGTGTGTGAACATGTCGATTCCCCTTGCATATTGTTCCATTCGCATCTAACTATTATTATATGTTTGTATTACATTGAGGGAGTTTTCTATGAAGAAGATCGACTTTCGCGGCAGAAAGGTCCTCATCACTGGAGCATCGTCGGGTATCGGCAGGGCGCTGTCGAAAGAGTTTGCGGCACGCGGGGCCCATCTGGCGCTCGGATCGCTGCCCGACGAAAAAAACGTGCTGAAGGAATGGGCCGCCGAGCTCGAGTCGCGCTATGGAATACACACATGGATGTTTCCCATCGATCTGCTGGAGGAAGCCGGCCCCGAGCAGCTCTACCGGGAGGTCGGAGAAAAGGCAGGGGATATCTACGGGCTCGTGAACAATGCAGGAACGGTGGCATACGGCAGGTTCTGGGAAACGCCCTGGGAACGGCAAAAGAATACACTTACGCTCAATCTTGCCGTGCCGATGCAGCTCATGCATCTCTTCCTGCCCGGCATGGTTTCCCGCAAGGAAGGCGTCGTGCTCAACATCTCCAGCGTATCGGCACTTCAGCCTACGCCTTTTCAGAGCGTGTACGGAGCGACGAAGGCCGGCCTTCAGAGCCTGTCCCAGGGGGTGAGAGCGGAGCTGCACGCAAGCGGGGTTCTGGTCTGCACCGTGAACCCTCCCTATATCGACACGCGTCTTCTCAAGACAGAAGGATATCCCCCGGACCTGAGGTTCTACACCATCAGCGGAAAGAAAAGCCCGGAATGGCTGGCCGCAAGGACGCTGAAGGCCCTGGAAAAGGGCGCTTTGATGTATATTCCAGGCGTTTCCGCCAATATCATCCACAATTTCCTGGTGAGAATATCGCCCAGAAGCCTGGTGGATGCGTTTTCACGTTTTTTCATGCAGGGTTGGAGCGCGTCCGGCCCGCGCTCCTGAGCGATACGCCTCATAATGAGGCGATCACCGCCATCACGGGGGGGTTTCATGAACGGATACACTGAGGAATTCATCTTCTATGGAGACGATATCCGGATCGAACGTTTTCCCGCGGACACCCGCATCTTTTATGCGAATCCCCCGCTGGATCCGCTCCCTGATCCTGCGCAGGCCATATCCCGAGCCCTCGACAATCCCCTGGACGCGTTGCCCCTGGAGAAGCAGCTGAACCAGGGAAGCCGCGTGACCATCGCATTCGATGATCCCTGTCTGCCGATACCGCTCATGCTCAGAGACATCCGCTCCGCCGTGATCCAGGAGGTGATCGGGAGGCTCTATCGCATCGGCATCCCAAAAGAGAGGATCCGGCTCATCTGCGCCAACGGGCTGCACAGGAAATGGACGCTCGACGAGCTGTCTCTGGTGCTTGGCAGAAAGGTGATCCGCGAGATGGGCCCCGAGCGCATCGCCTGCCACGACGGATCGAAAGAGGAAGAGCTCGTCCACCTCGGCACCACGGAAGACGGCGGTGAAGTGGAGATCAACCGGGCCGTGGCAGAGTCGGACATCACCATCTATGTCAACGTGAACTTCACCTCGATGAACGGAGGGTGGAAGAGTATCCTGGTCGGCCTGGGATCGTGGCGCAGCATCCGCCACCACCATACCCCCGAGCAGTGGAACGCGCGCGAATCCATCATGAACCCGGAGAAGAGCCCTATGCACGCCGCCCTGAGGGATATGGGGCGACTCGTGAAAAAAAAGTTCAATATCTTCCAGATAGAGACCGTCCTCAACAACAAGGTCTGGCCCTGGCCCGTCGACCGGATCCTTGCGCCGGTCAACAGCCCGCACCGACGCTCCGGCCCTGGAGCTCCCATCCGGGCCGCACTGTCCCTGGCCTCGCTTTCGCCCGCGCGGATCAAAAGATATGTCCGCAACAGCCTGGTGCGGTCCGATTACCGTCTCTGCGGCATCTGGGCCGGGGATGTCGAAAAGGTTCATGACCGGACTCTCGAGATGCTTCAGAGACAGCAGAATGTTGAGATCGAAGACCAGGTCGACGTGCTCGTCTTCGGTGTTCCCAACCTAAGCCCGTACAGCTCCCAGTCCATCTTCAACCCCATACTGCTCAGGTCGCTTGCCATGGGATATCTGATCGGGCTCTTCAGGAACAGACCCGTGGTCAGGCAGGGCGGGATCGTCGTAGCGTACAACCCCGGCATCGAGAAGTTCCACCCGGGGCACCATCCCTCATATGTCGATTTCTGGAAGTATGACCTCGAAGAGCATTTCGACCCGGACGTGTGCTGGAACGAGCTCTCGGAGAAATATGCGGCAAACCCCCGGTACCTGCGCCTCTACCGGGATGCGTATGCCTATCACGGCACGCACGTCCTCATGAACTGGATGTGGAGCGGCAGGTGCATGCAGCATGTGGGAGAGGTCATCCTCGCCGGGGCCAGAGAGCCGAAGACAGCCGGCAGGATCGGTTTCACTCCGGCGCCGGATTTCGCCACCGCCCTTTCCATGGCCCGGGAGAAGGCGGGCAGCGGGTCCTCTATCGGCTATCAGTTCATTCCTCCGCTGTTCTGCCTGGATGTCAGATAAGGGCACCCGGGGGAATACAGCCCCGGGAACAGCAGCGCGCCCATACGGAGCAGACACGCCGCCGGGAGGCCTGCACATTTCTCGAAAAAACAGACGCGTGCCGGCGCCACCTCTGTCACCGGCACAATGCAACCTCAGGCGAAGCCGCCTGCGATAAAAGCATAACAACATTGCATTGCATACATTGACCTCCTTTACCTTCCCAGTATTGCACACAAAAGGATCTTTATCCTGCTAATAGTTTGATAGCTTTTTACTAGGCCCAACCTGTCAGTCAGGGTAAATCAGATTTCCCGTCGCCGGGCTGGAGCAGGTGCGAGCGGAGGTTCGCTTTCTTGTGTCTGAGCCTGAGCTTTCTGCGGATATTGGCCCGGTGAAAGGAGACCGCGTGGGGAGAGACGTTCATGAGCTCTGCGATCTCCTTGGTTGTCTTTCCCTGCTTGACCAGGTCGGCCACGGTGATCTCCGCGGGAGTAAGGCTGCGGTATTCGGCCGAAGCGCCCTCGGCGAAGGGAGAAATGAGCTCATCGAGATTGGTCCGGATAATATCCAGATACACTCCGAGCCGCCCGTCGAGGCCGGCACGCTTCAGCCTGTCGAGATAGGGATACAACAGCGAGCCGGCGCGCTGAACAATGTCCTCCCGCAGCTTCTTGTGCTCCTGGTCCCGATGGTCCAGAAGCACCTTGAGCGCGGTGTTCATCTCCTCGAGGTTTCCCGCCTGAAGCTTGAGCTGCTTCTCCTTGGCGTGAAGCTTCTGCTCGAACCTCTTGCGCTCCGTGATGTTGCGCGCGATGCCGCACAGGCCGCTGAACTTTCCGGATCCATCCGGCATGGGCACCTTGATGATATGAAAGGTCAGGAGCTCTCCGCCGATTCTGAGGTCGAGCTCTTCCTTGCTGATCTCGCCCTCGATCACCCTGCGGTCGGACCTCCTGAGACGGGCGGAAGTCTCTGTATCGAAGATATCCGCATCGTACTTGCCCAGAATCTCCTGAGCGGAGAGGCCCAGAAGCCTGGTCATGAAGGGGTTGACAAAGGTGTAGCGCAGGGTGGAATCCTTGATGAAGATGCAGTCCTGTGCGGAATCGAACACCGCCCGGAACCTCTCTTCGCTCTCCCGAAGGGATTTCTCCATCTCGAGGCGCCCGGTGATGTCGCGGGCGACCGATACGACGGCCGTCACTTTGCCGTCCCTGATGAGGGGCACGCCGCTGACCTCTCCGAACACCCTGCGGCCCGTGCGGGTAATGAATTCGTAGATGCTCGCCCTGACGCTTTCTCCGGAAAAGACCTTCATGACGTCCACCAGGGCAGGCTCGAGATATTCAGGCGCCAGCACGTTCAGACCAGGGAAAGGCCGCCCCGTGAGCTCCTCGGGGGAATATCCCAGAACCCGCCCGACGCTCGGAGAGACACTGGTGACATTGAGCCCCGCATCGAGTGTGTAGATGACGTCCATGGTCAGCGAGAAATGGATCTGGTATCTTTCCAGGTTCTCCAGCAGCCTGCTTTCAGATTCACGGAGCTTCTCGATCTCGGAGCGGAGATCCCGTATCCTTCTCTTCAGCTCCTCGTATGAAGGCCTTTCTGTCATGGGAGACAAGCCTCGCCAAAACAAGATCCCGCCGCACGCCGCGATATGATTATCCCCGAAAAAACCGCAGCCTGCAGGCGGAGAAATAAAGGCGCCGGACGGGCGTATCACACACGGGTCGGCCGCCTTCCGCACACCGCACCGGTTCCGCGCGAAGCTACGAAACAGTGGGAGACGGCTAACAGGTGAACATGCCTTTTTCGTAGATGGTCTTTTTTTCGCCCGTTTCCAGATGCGCCACGACCCGCTTCTCTTCGGTGTTCACCAGGTCCCAGTGCAGCGCCGAGTCGTTGAAGCCGAGCCTGGCCTTCTTTTCTTTGGTGAGCTCTGCGGGGTTGCCGTCAAAGGTGTCTGAGTACGAGGCGCCCAGAGCGATATGGCAGTTCCCGCTCTTGCCTCCGTAATTCTCGTCATACAGCGTGTTGGCCATGAACCGGTCGATCTTCGAGAAGCGCTTGTCGGTGAGTGAGAACTCGCCTATTTTGCTGGCACCTTCATCCATGGTGAGCTGCTTCTGTACGAAATCGCGGCCTTCCTGGGCCTCCACGCTGACAGCGGACCCGTTTCTGAATTCGAGCCGGATGCCTTTGGCATAGTTTCCGCTGCGGTAGGTGGGCTGATCGGCGTAGTACACCCCGCTCGTCCCCCTCCAGTCCGGAGACAGGAAAAGCTCGAAGCTCGGGATGTTATGGCCCGATATGCCGATCCACTTCCGGAACTCGCCGGGGAATATCTCAAGGTCGATGTTCTCAGACTCGATCTTGAAAAACTTCACTTTCAGGGAGTTGAGCCACTTCTTGATGGCCTGGGCCTCCTTGTAGATCTTTTTCCAGTGCGATACCGGATCGGTACGGTTGAGGAAGCACGCCTTGACGATCTGGTCCGTGTACTCTTCCAGGGTCATGCCGGCATGGCGCGCCAGCTCTTCGGTCGGGCATATGCACAGCGTCCATCCGAAAAGTCCCTGCGCTTCCCTGACGTCGAGAATATCGCTCAGATACTTTCTGGCTACCGCCGCCTTGCCGATCTTTCCCGGATCGGCGGAGCTCAGGTGGGTGATCGAGCTGGGGGCCCTCAGATAGATTCCCCCGTTCAGTGCGCCGAAGAGCTCCTGATCGCCGGGCACCTTGAAAACCAGCTGATTTGCGTCGGAGAGCCGGTAGAAGTCCTGTTCCATCTTTTCGGTGAGCGTCGTGCGTTGAAGAACGTTGAAACCCTTTTCCAGCAGGCGAGGATAAAGGACCTCGGCAAGGGGCAGAGCCGCCCTGTCGTAGCGTATCATGATGATATCGCCCTTCTTGTACCGCTCCGCCCGAGCTGTCTGCAGGCCCCAGAGCAGGGTGTCTGCGTAACGTTCGAGCTGCGTGGCTGTCAGCATACCTATCTCCTGTCGGTTTCCTTGTTCATTGAAAAAACGCACATCACCATACTACAAACTTCCCTGATTATACACCTGAAAAGTGATGCTCATCCTGATGTCCGTCGGAAGCTCGAAGAAGCCGGACAGGACATGCCCCTGGGGCGGATCATCCTCTCCCGGGATTCTTCCCGGGCGGTCTCGGCGCCTCCCGGAGGAGAGGCGCCGGAAGCGAAGTACGGCGTATAGCTACAGGCGAGACATCAGACACCTTCCTGCAGCTGCGTCTCCTCCCCGGATCCTCCCTCATGGAGAAGTCTGTGCTCTCGGGCGAGCTCCCGGTAGATGCGGGCATCCTGCCGGTTCTTCTTCGAGCTCTCCGGGCCGAGCTCTCTCTTGACTTCCGCGGGCGAGCCTGCGGCGAGCCGGAATGCGCCTATGACTCCGCCCTCCTTCACCAGGGATCCGGAGGCGATGACGGAGCCGCTCTGCACATGTGCGTCATTGAGAATCACCGCGCCGATGCCGATGAGGCAGTCGTCTCCGATCGTGCATCCGTGTATGACGGCATTATGCCCGATCGTCACATAGTCTCCCACGACGAGCGGACTGTCGGGGTCTGCATGAAGAGTTACATTATCCTGGATGTTCGTGTTCTTGCCGATGCGTATCTTGGCCCGGTCGCCACGGATCACCGCCCCATACCAGACGCTGGTGCCTTCTCCGATCTCCACATCGCCGATTACGCACGCCGTCGGAGCGATAAAGACATCTTTGCCGATCTTGGGCTTTTTGCCCCCATACGGTGCAATCATTTCTCCTCCCGTTGTCAGTTCTTAGCTTGAGCAATATGGTGTCCTGAGTCACCCGCTCGGCTTGAAACCTGTGTCCAGGGCCCTGGAGACTGCTTCTCCTCTTACAAGGGCTGCGATGTACTGACGACACATTCTGCCGGAGCGCCCGCGAAGCATATGCCTGCACGGCAAACAGGGCACTCTGTCCGTTTACATCCGCTCTCTATCTCCCTTACAGGGCGACCCGGCCTGGTCTTGGTGTGTATGATTCTTCAATGCACTTATCCGGTGACCTCAGTCAAGAGAAAGTTCGCGTGAAGATGAATTTTCCCTTCCGCGGGCCCGGCCCTGCCCGTGCGGCCGTGTACGGTACGAGCCCGATGCCGGGGCACAGGGGGTGGAATATTCCGTACAATCAGTCAAAAACCGTGGGACGGGAAGGGTCTTCAGCAAAGGAACGGACATCGTTCAGATGCCTTGCGGTGGTCCGGTATGCCGAGAGCGGGGGAAGATCGTCGAAGCTGAAAAATCCCACGCTCTGGGTTTCATCGCCGGCACGGGCCTCGCCTCCTGTGATCTCGCAGAGAAAAATGATCTTGTAGGCGTGGTAGAATTCCAGGTGGCTCGGCGACCGGTTGGAATCGTATACGCCCACCACCTTCACGGGCTTCACGATGAATCCGCTCTCCTCGAGCACTTCTCTGGCCACCATATCCGAAGGGACCTCCCCCACATCCGCCCAGCCGCCCGGCATGTTCCACCGGGCGTCTCTGCGCTCCTGCACGAGAAGTATCCGCCCATGCCGAACCACGGCCCCCCGGACATCCACCTTGACTGTGGCATACCCGGGCTGCGCGGAGAAATTTTCCACCAGACCTTCACGAGCCAGGCCGGTATGGCTCTCCACGATTTCCGCTGCAATGCGGAGCAGGCGCCGGTAGCGCTCGGCATCATGCTCCGACAGGCTGTAGGCGAGCCCTGTCTGGGACATCGATTGAATCTCGCGGGCCCACTTCAGCCAGCGGGGCACCCTCCGGTCGTTCATCATCCCTCCGTTATTCATCATATCGTTCAGGGATGCGTCACTCAATTCTCTTCAGGGAAGAACCTCAAGGGAAACGCCCCGCAGGGGTCAAAGGATCACCCTTTTTTGGGTTTTGCAGCATCGGGAAAGAATTTCTGAAAACATTCGGGGCACAGCCCGTGGCTGAAGGAGGCATCGGAATGCTCCTCGAAGTACTGCTCGAGGTGGTTCCAGTATCCCTTGTCGTCCCGAATCTTCTTGCACCCTGCGCAGATGGGGATCAGCCCCCGCAGAGTCTTGATCTTGTCGATCGCCTCCTGCAGCTTGACGTTGATGCGTTCGCGCTCTTCCTCCACCTGCTTGAGTTCGGTGATGTCCTGCAGGGTCTCGGTCGCTGCCATCACCTCTCCGGCACGGTTGTAGACAGGCGATGCATCGAATATGAGGTAGCGGGTCTTCCCTCCGACCTGCGAGAACCACCCTTCCGCGTGAAGCCCGTGGGAAAGCAGGACCGAAGGCCCGTATACCCGGTAGTGCTCCTGCATCGTCTCCAGTCTGCCGTCTATCAGGAGGTCGGAAAGGCAGGGGCGCTCATGATCATAAAAGGCCTTCCAGTGATTCGAGGTGCCCAGCACCTTTTCGGCCGGGATACCGGTGAGCTCTTCGCACGCCTTGTTCCAGTGGGTCACCCGGTGGTCACGGTCGATGGCGAATATCGCCACGGCGCAATGGCTGATCATGCTCTCGCAGATCATGATCCTCTCCTGCGCCTGAAGGTCGGACCGGGATTCGGAAGCCGGCGCCTTTCTCACCGGGGGTTCCGTCTCCGGGACATCACTCATCGTCCTCAGGGAGATATTCCCGTTCTTTTCATTGTCTGACGTCATCGGTTCGTTCCCATCTTCGGGCGGCCATGTCATGCCGTCCGGACGTGCGACCCTCATTACCGTACCATTCCGCCGTCACGTGTATAATATATCCTTTTCTTCGAGGAAAGGAAGCCCTTCTCACTGATGATGATCTTCAGGCTCCACAAACAGGGTGAGGCCTTCCCTGCCCGTCACTTTCACCGTGCGCCCCGCCTCCACCGCCTTCGCGCTTCCCGTCAATTCCGCCCTCCAGAGCTCGCCGCATACTTCGATATAACCCGAGGGCTCCAGCCGCTGTCTCGCAACGCCGGTCGTACCGGCGCACGGGCCCGGGTCCCTGCCGCCCTGTGTATCGTATGCTCTCCAGACAAGTGGATACAGGGCCGCATCCTTCGCGATCCATACCGCGATCAGCAGCCAGAACAGCCACAGGGGAAACCCGAAAAGCCATTGCCTGACGAAGAGCAGGACCATGACGAAAGCGATAAGCCCCAGGATCTGCAGGACCACATATCTGAAGAAAACCGGTCCCCTGAAGGGAGTGTTTTTCATTGGCATGGCCGGAAACCCGAAAGGACGGAGATCTTGTCTTCCATTGCTTTGAACCCTATCTGCGCGCAACCCGGCTCACGATGAATCGTCCGATCGAAAAAGCTCAAGCATCTTCCTTTGGTACCAGGTCGATGCCCGCAGGCCGTACAGAAAACCGTTGTGCCCTCCCCAGGTATGGATAACGAGCTTCCCGTGCGGAGCAAGCCGAATCCGGCGAAAATCCTCCACCGGGATTGCCGGGTCGTCCTGCGCGGCGATTATGGTGAGAGGCACCCCGGCCTTTTCGAGAAAAGACCCGGTGACGGTGTAGCCACGGAAATACTCCCCGGTGTCGCGGTAGACTCCGGAATGCCGGATGAGCGCATCGGTGAGCGAGCGGACGGACGTGAGCCTGAGCACGGGGGCGAAATCGTACAGGCCGGGAAAGAGCGCCTG
The DNA here is from genome assembly GCA_002316295.1 of Syntrophaceae bacterium UBA1062. GTDB lineage: Bacteria > Desulfobacterota > Desulfomonilia > UBA1062 > UBA1062 > Phosphitivorax. The sequence continues at coordinate 20,344 of DCDF01000255.1, forward strand.
CTTTCTCCGCAGTGATCTGCGCCATTTTTTCAGGAAATACCGGCGCAGGAGCGGGCTTTCGTCGATGGCGGACGTTGCATTCTCCGGATCGACGACCGGGCTTACGGCCATGACGTGCCTGATCCGCTCGATCGGCTCGGATGCGCACCTGCACGCAATGCGCAGCGCGAAATTACCGCCCAGGGAGAACCCCGCCAGATATGCATCCCCATTCCCGGATAGGTCCGCCGCCTGTTTCACCGCGGAGAAGACCTCGTCGAGAAGCGTGCAGTAGAAGACGCCCTCGTTGAGATGGTGGGTGTTGCCGTGGTCGCGGAAGTTGAGCCGGAACACCTCGTATCCATGAGCATACAGAAACTTCCCGGTGTGCAGGATGTAGGTCGACGCAGCGCTTCCTTCCCATCCGTGCAGGAGGATGGCCAGGCCTTTCGATCCCTTGTACGGCTGCGGAGAGTAAAAACCCTGGAGCCTCACCCCGCCTTCGGTGTCGAGAAGCACCTCCCGGGAGGCGGCGAGCATCGGGTTGGCTCCCAGGGTGCGGAGCCTGCTGCTGGAAAGAACGGTCTGCGTATAGGCGCCACGCAGATGGACCGGCGGAAGAAAGCTCATCTCAGCGCCCATGGTCGTTCTCCCCCGGCCCGCCTTCAGGCGGGGCTCCGGACTCCGGCACTGATGCGCAAGGAGAATTCCGGCCCACTGCGCTTCGCCCCCGGTGCATGCCCGTACTACACCATGAGATTGAGGGGCTCGATATACGCGGGGTCTTCTTTTTCCATAACCTCGATGATGTGCTTGTGCAGCCTCAGTTTATGCTGTGCGAATATGGGGCGGCCTTTCCGGTACGTCTTGGCATATGCGAGGCTCTCACGCATGAGCGCTTCCGCGTCGTCGCAGGCCTTGACCAGGACGTGGTGCTCCTCGAGCTCTTTCGCCCCGACCCGCTTTCCGCTGAATATCAGCTCTTCGAGCTTGTAGTAGGGGATCGCCTTCCGTATGGTCTGGAGCATTGAGGGAAGGAACGGGATATTCACGTCCACCTCCGGGAAGCAGAAGAAGCCCCGGTCGGCCTTCATGAACCGGTAGTCGCAGGAGCAGGCGAGGATGCTGCCGTTGCCGAAGGTGTGCCCGTTCATGGCCGCGATGACGGGCATGGGGAAAAGGAGTATCCGTTTGAACACGTCGTTCATGTCGTACATGAACTTCTTTATGGATGCGAAATCCTTTTTTTCCATGGCGCCGGTGATCCAGATCAGATCGATCCCCTGGGACCAGCTCTTGGCATCACTCGAGGTGATCACCACCGAGAAGATGTCGGTCTCCTTCTCGATCTCGTCGAAGACCTGAAGCATGCCTGCGGCAAAATCGGGATTGTGCCTGTTCTCGGTGTTGTTCATGACTACGACGGCGACGGATTCGTCCTTTTTCCATTCTACAACAGCCATGGTGCCCTCCTCTTTCATATATAATGCGCTTTTTGTTTTTTCTTACCCTACCACATTTCGGATGAGAAATGCAGAAAAGAATCCGGATCATAACCGCCGGAAAGCTCTCCATCAGCCTGGAAGCGGGAGTTCGGGCGGCGGATTACCCTGTAAATTATTGACACTCCCGTGACCATTTGCTACAAGTGCTGCGGACTTTGATTCTACCGTCAGGGAGGGTGTTGGAATGAAAATACTCGTAAGTGATAAATTATCCGAAAAGGGCGTTGAAATTCTGAAGAACGGAGGTTTCGAGGTCGACGTCAAGACCGGCCTCAAACCCGAAGAACTCAAGAAAATCATCGGGGAGTACGACGGCCTCGTCGTCCGCTCCGCCACCAAGGCCACGCCGGAGATCATCTCCGCAGGGAAGAAGCTCAAGGTCATCGGCCGGGCCGGCGCCGGCGTGGACAACATCGACATGCCCGCGGCCAGCAAGCAGGGCATCGTGGTCATGAACACCCCCGGAGGCAACACCGTGACCACGGGGGAGCACACCATCGCCATGATGATGGCCCTGACGCGCAACATCCCGCAGGCGAACATGTTCATGAAGCAGTCCAAGTGGGAAAAGAAGGCCCTGGAAGGCAGGGAGGTCTTCAACAAGACCATCGGCATCATAGGCCTCGGCCGGGTCGGCTCCGTGGTTGCATCCCGCGCTCAGGGCCTGAAGATGAACGTCATCGTGTACGACCCCTTCATCACCCAGGAGCTGGCAGAGCAGCAGGGCTACGAGCTGGCGAGCCTGGACGATCTCTATGCCCGCTCCGACTACATCACGGTCCACACCCCCAAGTCGAAGGAGACCATCGGGCTGATCAACAAGGATGCATTCGCCAAGATGAAAAACGGCGTCATGATCATCAACTGCGCCCGGGGCGGGATCGTCAACGAAAAGGACCTCATCGAGGCGCTCGACTCCGGCAAGGTGGCAGGGGCGGCCGTGGACGTGTTCGAGAAAGAGCCTCCCGAGGACTGGTCCCTCGCGAACCATCCCAAGGTCATCTGCACCCCCCACCTGGGCGCATCCACCCATGAGGCCCAGGAAAACGTGGCCCTGGCGATCGCCGAGCAGATCGTTGACTACCTCAAGAACGGCGTGATCCGAAACGCGGTCAACGCGCCGTCGGTGGCTCCCGAGATGCTGCCCAAGGTGAAGCCCTATATCGAGCTTTCTGAAAAGATGGGGAAATTCTTCGGCCAGATCATCGGCCAGGTGATCTCCGACAGGCTCAAGAAAGTCACCTTCACCTATACCGGCGACGCGGCGGGCGTCGATACCAGGCCCGTCACCATCGCAGGGCTCAAGGGGCTGCTTTCCATCGTGTCAGACGATGTCAACTACGTCAATGCGCCGGTCCTGCTCAAGGAGCGCGGGATTGATCTGGTGGAAACGCAGACGAGCAAGGAGGCGGTGTACCTCAACACCATCCGCATCAGCCTCGAGTTCGATTCCGGCACCCGCTCCCTGGAAGGGTCGGTCTTCAGCCCCGGCGACCTGAGGATCGTCAGGATCGACAACTACTCCATCGAGGTCATTCCGGAAGGCTACATGCTGGTCATTTATAACAAGGACCTGCCGGGCACCGTGGGCAGGATCGCAACCATCATCGGGGAAAGCAAAGTCAACATTGCGCGCCTATTCCTCGGCCGTGACAGACAGCAGGGGACGGCCATCCTCATCATCAACCTCGACACCGAGGCCCCCAAGGACGTTATCGAGAAGATAGCGAAGTTCCCCAACGCCCTGTCGGTCCAGGAGGTCGTGGTCTAACGAAAGAACCAAGAACAGGAGAGTTTTATTATGGCAAACGTGGTCGTTGTAGGCACCCAGTGGGGTGACGAAGGGAAAGGCAAAGTCGTAGACCTCCTCACCGAGCGGTCGGACCTGATCATCCGGTTCCAGGGGGGCAACAATGCCGGCCATACGCTGGTGGTGGGCGACAAGAAGGTCATCCTCCACCTGATCCCTTCGGGTATACTCCACAAGGGCAAACTCTGTATCATCGGTTCAGGGTTGGTCGTGGATCCTGAGATCCTCCTGGAGGAGATCGCGGCCCTGAAGGAAAAGGGCTATGAGGTCACCACGGATACCCTTGCGATCAGCGACCGGGCACACGTGATCATGCCGTACCATAAGATGATCGATCATGCCCGGGAGGCCACCCAGAAGATCGGAACCACCGGCAGAGGCATCGGCCCCGCCTACGAGGACAAGGCCCACAGGACCGGCATCAGGATGATCGACCTGATCCACCCGGAGCTGCTCAGAAAAAAGATCGACTCCGTCTTCGACGAGAAGCAGGAGTATCTCACCCGGATCCTGAAGGTCAAAGGCCTGAACAAGGGAGAGCTGATCGAAAAGTATCAGGCCCTGGGCGGGCAGCTCAAGCCCTTTGTCATTGACACCTCGGTGCTCATCGACCGGTACATCCGCCAGGGGAAGAACCTCCTGTTCGAAGGCGCTCAGGGCGCCAACCTGGACATGGATCACGGCACCTATCCGTATGTCACTTCGTCCAACACCGTTGCCGGACAGGCGTGCGTGGGCGCCGGCGTCGGCCCGACCAGGATCGACACGGTGCTGGGCATCTGCAAGGCATACACCACCCGGGTCGGCGGAGGCCCCTTCCCCACCGAGCTGAACGATGAAGTCGGAGAACGGCTCAGGGCTTTCGGCGGCGAGTACGGCGCCACCACGGGCAGGCCCCGCAGGTGCGGCTGGCTCGACCTCGTGGCGCTGAGACACTCGGTCCGGCTCTCCGATGTCTCCTACCTGGCCGTCACCAAGCTCGACGTGCTCTCGGGGTTCGAGACCATCAAGGTTGCGACCGCCTACAGGTCAGGGAGCACCCTCATCGAGCACATGCCCGCGGACCTGGAGCTGTATCCGGACCTCGAAATGGTCTATGAGGAGCTCCCGGGATGGGAGGAGAATATCTCGTCCGTGCGTACGTACGATGATCTGCCCAAAAACTGCAGGGCGTACATCGACTATATCGAAGGAAAACTCGGAGTCAAGGCGGCGATTGTCTCGGTGGGACCGAAGCGCGAGGAGACGATCATCCTGAAGGATCTGTTCTGATCAGAGGCCCCGGACCGGGGCCTTTTGCGTCTATCCTCAGGAATGCCTGGTGGTTGAGCAGCTCGAGCAGCTGGTGGAGCTGCACGATCCGCAGCCCGATTTTCCGGAGGCCGGGCGCGAGATCTTCTTCTTCACATTCCTGCCGCTGCATTTCGGGCAGTCGGGCGCAGTCGGGGAAGAAAGCGGCATGAGCCTCTCGAACTCTTCTCCGCAGTCTTTGCACTGATATTCATAGATGGGCATTCTCTTCTCCTTCTCTGCCTTTGCTGTAGTACTAGTGACTTCCGCAGGAAATGTCAATCCGGCTCTGTGTGCGAAATCCCTCCACGTCGGGCCTAATCGGCGGACATTATTCGATATTGGATTGACAAGCTCTTCCGTCTCGTTTTACTCTGCCTGAAAGGGAGGGATATCATGAGCACATCGTATAACTTTTACAGAGTAGAGAAAAAAGGGCATGTCGCGTGGGTCTTCCTGAACAGGCCGGAAAAGAAGAATGCCATGGGACCCGACGCATGGAAGGAGATCATTCCCATTTTCGCCGACATCGACACGGACGACGAGATCAGGGTTGCCGTCATCGCCGGCGAAGGCAAGGACTTCTCCGCGGGTATCGATATCATGGGCATGGCTCCTATGGTCCCCACCTTGAAGAACTGGGACATGAGCGCCAAGGGCACGGTAAATCTCTTCAAGGCCATCTTCCCCCTGCAGGATGCCATGACCTGCGTCGAGAAGTGCTCGAAGCCCGTGATCTGCGCGTTCCACGGGTACTGCATCGGCGCGGCCCTCGATCTCGGCTCGGCCTGTGACATCCGCCTCGCGTCGGAGGATGCGAAGATATCCCTGAGGGAGGCCGCGGTGTCCATCATTGCGGATGTGGGCGTACTCCAGAGGCTGCCCCACATTGTAGGCCAGGGCGTCACCCGGGAAATGGCCTTTACCGCCAAGTTTATCGATGCGAAGCGCGCCAAGGAAGTGAACCTGGTCAATGCAGTCTACCCGGACAGGGAGGCCCTGCTCAAGGCCGCGGGAGAGCTCGCCGACGAGATCGCCGCTCAGGCGCCGCTCGCCGTCCAGGGAGCCAAGGATGTCCTGAACTACTGCAGGGGCAAGAGCATCGCAGACGGCCTCGAGTATGTCGCGGCCCGCAGCGCCATGATCCTGCCTTCGGAAGATCTGGCCGAAACCATGGCCGCCTTCATGGAAAAACGCCCTCCGAAATACAAAGGCAAATAGCATACGCGCCGGAATCCCGCCCGTTTCATCGGCAGGCCCGGTAAACGGCACGGGATTCCGGCAGACGACCTCCAGGAATGTCCAGAGAGAGCGATACCCGGTCTCCGGTCAGGGCGACATCGAAGTGCATCCCGCGGTCTGTCCAAGGCCTTCCGCGGCCTTCGACAAAGGAGAACTCCTTCCGCCGGGCTTTCAGCGACGAAGTAACTCCCGTTATCCTAAAGTTTATCACAGATTTATTCCGATGAAGAACATACATGGAAAAGAGACAGAGCAAACGGCAGAAAACCCCTTCCCGGGGAAAACTCTTTGCACACGCACGAATCGCTGAGAGATCCCTCAGGCTTCCCGTCCTGGACATCTCCATCGGGGGGATGGGAGTGCTTGTGACCGACGGCTTCTCCCTGCTTCAGGAAGGCGCTGATATCCTGATCGAGACCCTGGAGAACGAGGGCGCCGTGATCGCCACCGGCATCCACGGACGGATCGCCTACCTCGGCCCGGGCGTGCCCACACGAGCGGGGATCGATTTCGCACCCGCGGAGACACCCATCGAGGCCTACGCGAAGCTCCGCTGCACCAGAGGCGAAACAGGGAAGCTCATCACAGACAAAGAAGAAATCATGCGCATCTTCAGCGAGGTCAAAAAATGGTCGAGGGGCTTCGGCGACATGCTCATGATCCACAAACAGAAGGCCATCCCTGCGGAGTTCTTTTATCTTCGCCCCAATATCGACAACATGGTCCTGCGGATCGTGAGGATCTCCGAGTTCAGGCTGCCCTTCCAGCCTCAGCCGGGCTGCGTGTACCCCTTTTACCTCTTCAAGGGCATCAACGTCATGCTCTTCCATGCAAAGGTCCAGGACATCATCAAGAACATCCTGGAAACCACCTGGCCTGAAACCCTCCAGCACATCAGCAGACGGAGCGTGCTCAGATACTTCGTCACGGGCGAGCAGCCCATGACCGCAACCATCGTGCACCCCCTCGTCTCAGAGAGGATACGGGTCCTTGTCTGGGACATCAGCATTGAGGGGATGGGGGCCGAGATTCTCGAAGGGAACGCCCCCGTCATCGAGGGCATGAGTCTGCCCGAGATCTCGATCGATCTGCCCACGGGCACCGTGAAGACCGTCGGGATCGTCCGCTCGGTCAGGAACGAAACCGTCATGGACAAGACCCAGCTCGGCGTCGAGTTCATCGACGGCTCGGAGAACTACCGCGACAGGATCCTGGGGTATATCCTCGAACGCGACTTTCCTCCCGAGACGATTACCGCATAATATTTCCCCGCACGCATTTCCGCTGAGTATTGCTGAAATGAGGTGTCCCTGAGGCAGAGCAGCGGGACGTCAGGAAAGCTGTTTGATTCTCCCCCTCTCCTGTATCCTTCCCTGAAGGGGCGGAGGAAGAACAGAAAACCCTTTTAAGCCAAGCTTGAGAGGCATAATCCGGATGAAAGCCGTACCGCGTCCGCACGGAGAATGGGGGCCTGTATGACACCGGAAAAACACGAGTGAAGACAGGAAAATGAAGGGCGCTCACCGCATGAGGCTTCTACACCCGATAGTAGTCACGGTACCAGCGGATGAAACGGCCGATGCCTTCCTCCACGGGAATGCGCGGCGTGAAGCCCACGGCGCTCTCCAGGTCCCGCGCGTCCGCCCAAGTGGCAACGACATCGCCTTTCTGCAGCGGGAGCAGGTTTTTTCTGGCCTTTTTCCCGATGGTGTCTTCCAGCACACGAATGAAATCCATGAGCTTCACCGGCCGCGAGCCGCCGATGTTGTAGATCCGATAAGGGGCGGAGCTCGTTCCCGGGTCGGGGCTCAGGCCGTCCCAGGACGCGCTCGGCTCCGGGATGACGCGCATCACGCGCACGAGCGCCTCGATGATGTCGTCCACGTAAGTGAAATCCCTCTCCATGTCGCCCCGGTTGTAGATATCGATGGCCGAGTCTTCGAGTATGGCCTTGGTGAACTTGAACAGCGCCATATCCGGCCTGCCCCAGGGCCCGTAGACGGTAAAGAACCGAAGCCCCGTGCAGGGGAGCCCGTAGAGGTGCGCGTAGGTGTGGGCCATGAGCTCGTTCGCCTTTTTCGTCGCAGCGTAGAGCGAGACCGGATGATCCACGTTGTCGTGGACGGAAAAAGGCATCTTTGTATTGGCGCCGTAGACCGACGACGAGGATGCGAACACCAGGTGAGGAACTCTTCTCGACCTGCAGCCTTCGAGGATGTTCATAAACCCCGTGATGTTCGAGTCGATATAGGCATACGGGTTTTCCAGGCTGTATCGGACGCCGGCCTGGGCCGCCAGATGAACCACCGCATCGAAGGTCTGTTCCGCAAAGACCGCCTTCATCCCCTCGCGGTCCACGAGGTCGAGCCTGCGGAACACGAAACCGGGCAGTTTCCGGAGGATGTCCAGACGGTCGGCTTTCAGCTGCGGGTCGTAATACGCATTGAGGTTGTCGATCCCGAAGACCTGATTTCCCTCTTCAAGGAGCCGCTTCGCAAGATGAAAGCCGATGAAGCCGGCCGCACCGGTCACGAAAACATGCATTCTTTCCTCCTCTTGTGAGAATCACATCGTTTGAATTCCGATACAGTCAATACAGAATCTCTGCCAGAGAGTAGATGTCCGGTATGGCCGCGGCGCCGGGGACCGGGACGTCGGAACCCACGAGCACCGTCTCCATGCCCATGTCCATGGCGGTGAGAATGTTGGCCGGCCGGTCGTCTACAATGACGCAGTCCCTCGGGTCGGCGCCGTAGAGCTCCACGAGCTTGCGGTATGGATAGATCCGGGGTTTCGGGATGTAATCCATGAACTCGATGGTGAAGAGGTCTGAGAACAGATCCAGCACATCCAGCGACCTCAGCACCCGCCTCACGTAGTCGACGGAGCCGTTCGAGAACACCACCATGTCGTGGGGGATGCCGGAGATAGTGTTCTTCAGCCGCTCGTCTCTGTGCAGGAGATCTTCGACCGGCACGTCGTGCACCTTTCTCAGGTAATCGTCAGGGTCCACCCCGTGATGCCTCATGAGCCCGCCCAGGGTCGATCCGTAGGCGCCGATATAGCGCTTTCTCAGCGCCTCAGACTCTTCACGTCCGATGCCGCACCAGGACATGACATACTCCTCGATCCTCGCGTTCACCAGGCCGAAAGGTCCTGTCCCTTTGGGATACAGAGTGTCGTCGACGTCCAGAAGGACCAGCTTCACGTATGTGTCTCCTTCATCACCGCCTTTTCCGTACCTTGCAGCGGCGGGAGGCGCCGCCCGTCCGAAGAGGCGGAGGGATCATGTATCCTCGAATATCTCGAGCTGCCCTTTTTTCTCCCGCCTGCCCATGAGCCTGTATGCCTTGGCGCATACCTGGCGTCCCCGGGGTGTGCGCTTGAGATATCCGCTCTGAATCAGATAGGGCTCGTACACGTCCTCGATGGTGTCCTTGTCCTCGCCGATGGATGCCGCGAGCGATTCGATCCCCACCGGTCCTCCGGAAAAGGAGTCCATCATGGTGGCGATGATCTTGCGGTCCATCCTGTCGAGCCCGGTCTTGTCGATATCCAGTCTGGACAGGGCGGTGTCCGCGATCTCGGGCGTCACGGTGCCGTCGCCCAGCACGTCGGCGAAGTCCCGTACCCTGCGCAGGAGCCGGTTGGCGATCCGGGGGGTTCCCCTGGACCTCCGCGCGATCTCAGACAGGCCCTTCTCGTCGGCCTGGACGTTGAGGATCCTGGCTGTGCGCCTCAGGATCGTGCGCAGCTCGTCCTCGCTGTAGAACTCCAGGTGGCCGATGATGCCGAAGCGGTCTCTCAGAGGCGAGGTGATCATCCCGGCCCTGGTGGTGGCCGCCACCAGAGTGAATGGGTTGAGGTCGATCCGGATGGACCTGGCCGACGGGCCCTGCCCGATCACGATATCCAGCTTGAAATCTTCCATGGCGGGGTAGAGGATCTCCTCGGCCGTCTTCCCGAGCCGGTGGATCTCGTCGATGAATAGCACGTCGTTCTCTTCGAGGTTGGTGAGGATTGCCGCGAGGTCGCCGGATTTCTCGATGGCCGGGCCGCTGGTGATCCTCAGGCCTACGTTGCGCTCATGGGCTATGATGTGGGCGAGCGTGGTCTTGCCGAGGCCCGGAGGGCCGTAGAACAGGCAGTGGTCCAGCGCCTCCGAGCGGGCGTTCGCCGCCTTGATGAAGACCTCGAGGTTCTCCTTGAGCGCATCCTGGCCCACATACTCCTTGAGGCTCCGGGGTCGTATGGAGGCCTCGAAGTCGACTTCTTCCCTGTCTTTTGTGATTCCGGTCAATTCTTCTCTCATCGGACAAGTTCCTTCAGTGCGGCCCGGATGAGCCCCTCGACATTATCCGCTGTGACGCAGCCCACCGCGCGGCGCGCCTGGGATTCCGCATAACCGAGCGACATGAGCGCGGCCACGGCGTCCTCGGATGCGTCCGCATGATGTCTGCCTCCGCCCGTGCCGTACTTTTTGGCGATCCGCTCCTTGAGCTCGAGCACGATGCGCTGGGCGCTCTTCCTCCCGATGCCCGGCAGACTGCTCAGATACCCGATGTTCTCGCTCACCACCTCCTCCAGGAAGCGTTCGGGCTCGATGCCGGATACGATGTTCATGGCCGTCTTCGGGCCAACGCCGGATACGCTCAGAAGCAGTGAGAATATCTCCTTCTGCCTGGGGTCGGTGAAGCCGTAGAGCTCGAGCGAATCCTGCCGCGCGATCAGCATGGTGTGAAAGGTGGCCTCTTCGCCACATGCGATCTTCCCGTCGATGCTGGAGGGCACATGGATCCGATAGCCCACGCCCGACACCAGGAGGGTGACCTCCGTGCCCGTGCTCTGCACCACTTCGCCTCTGAGCATGCTGATCATCGCGCGAGCTCCTTCATGCGCCGCGACGAGCAGTGACAGAGCCCGACAGCCAGCGCATCGCTCGCGTCCTGCGGCACCGCGGAGCCCTTGGGAATACGCAGGACCGCCGCAATCACGGCCCCCACCTGCTCCTTGCCTGCCCTTCCGTATCCGCAGGCCGCCTTCTTGACCTCGGTGGGGGTGTACTCGAAGACCGGGATATCCAGCAGGCTCGCGGCAAGAATGACGGCGCCCCTGGCCTGCCCCAGCTTGAACGCGGACTGGACGTTAAGCGCGTGGAAGGTCGCCTCGACAGCGACCTCTGCGGGGTGGTACCGCCTGAACAGCTCGGTCATGTCGACAAAGATCTCTCTGAGCCTTTTGGACAGTGACTCGGCCCTCGGCCTTATCGTCCCGTGGGCCACGTATGCCAGCGAGCCCCGGGGGTTTTCTCTGATTTCGAGCACTCCATAGCCTGTTGTGCGCGTTCCCGGATCAATACCGCAGATGATCATCAGCCCTGCATCTGAGCCATCTCTTCGTCGGAAATGTCGAAGTTCGAAGAAATGGACTGGACATCGTCAAGCTCCTCCAGCGCATCCAGCAGCTTCAAAGTCTGCTGCGCCTGTTTGCCCGACAGGTTCACGTTTGTCTGGGGAATCATCTGGACTTCCAGCTGGCTGTACTTCACGCCCTTTTTCTCGAGAGCGTCCCTCAGCGTTTCGATGTCGTCGGGTGCGGTGATGATCTCGAACGAATCGCCCTCGTCCGTGATGTCCTCAGCCCCGATCTCCAGCGCCAGATCGTAGAGCGCCTCTTCGTCCACCGCATCCTTGGGTATGGAAGCGAAGCCCTTTTTGTTGAACATCCAGCTTACGCAGCCGGTCTCGCCCAGGTTCCCGTTATACTTGGAAAAGAGATGCCGTATATCGGCCACCGCCCGGTTCTTGTTGTCCGTGAGCACGTTCACGAGCACAGCCACGCCTCCGGGACCGTACCCCTCGTAGGAAACCTCTTCCAGGTTGAAGCCTTCGAGCTCTCCGGTGCCCTTCTTGATGGCCCTCTCGATATTGTCTTTGGGCATGTTGGCGGCTTTGGCCGAAGCCACGGCGGACCGCAGGCGGGCGTTCCCCTCGATGTCGCCGCCTCCCATCCGGGCCGCGACCGTGATCTCCTTGATGAGCTTGCTGAAAAGCTTGCCGCGCTTCGCATCCGCAGCGCCTTTCTTATGTTTTATCGTGCTCCATTTATTGTGGCCGGACATACATACCCTCCTTTTCGCTACGCTCTGATTTGTACCACAGAGCATGCAACGAGGCAAGTTTCCGCGTCATGCTGCAGTACAGTCATAGCGAACCATATATGCTCGGTTTCATGGAAAATCAACTGATTCTCTCATAGCCTCGATCATACATTTCAGTGCCCACGTCGGCGTGGAAAACGCTCAGGATTCCCGCATGCTGTGCGGTTCACGAAGCGGTCGTTTCTCAAAGTGCGCTCTGAGAGAAACCCGGAAAGTGCATGCGCTGTCGGGACAATGTGAAAATATCAGGAAAGAACCCTTGCGTTTGATCACCACAGGAGGCACCGCATCGCGGGAACTGCCGCACAAACCCCCGCTCCCTTCGGCCCGGCCATGCCCGATATCGGCCATGACAGACAATAAGTGATTTGTCGGACACATCATTGGCGGCCGCATACCGAAGACCCCGGCCGATTATTTTTTTTTGCCGGATCAATCCATCCTTCCCTGCTCTCGTATCCTTCACTGGGAATGAAACACACATATGTTTAGTGTGTAATATCGGATATCCAGTTAAATTATATTTTATCCATATATTAAGCTAGTTAACGTTATTCGTTTTATGTTTATTTTTATTTGTGTATTTTAGATTGACATGGCCAAACACTTCCACTATATGACTGGACATCTGTTATTCATGACAAGGGGCGTCAGGCGGCACTGACCGCATGTCCGACCCGGCCCGGAAAACGATCCCTCGATGCCGGAGAAGAACAGCGGAAGTGTGCCATTACGCATGAGGTCTTTTCGAAAGGCTCGCAGCCTTTGCCTGCGGCGTTTCGAAACGGCCCAAAACACTGCTCGGAGGAATCAGCATGAAAAAAAGACAGGAACACAATGGAGTACTGGGCAATGAAAAGGGGAGGAAAATCGGACCGGAAGGGAGTCCAGATGTGCACCGTTCGCAGTGGTATCCGCTCTCGCACCCTCGGACGAGCGAGATACCCTATCTTTTGTATCCCACCCGCATCACGCAGGAACAGAACGACGCAATCAGGAAGATCTGGGACTCCGGCCTCTACGGCGGCAAAGACTTCGCCCCCTTCGACATCCGCGAGGTGCCGAACAAATACCGCCTCGGCCAGGTGCTCTCCTGCGGGCTGAAGGCCACCTGCGCCACCTATTCCCAGCACTGGCAGGGCATGTACTTCGACTGGACCTTCAACAGCGAATGCCGCGAGGCCTTTTCGCGAATGAACGTGAAGAAGGCGGGCGAGAGGTTCTCTGAAAACGCGTTTGCCACCGTGGTCATGATCAACACCGGTTACAAGGGAGTGTTCATGGACATCCTCTCACTGAGGCGCAAGCCGATCCCGCCCAGCGTCTACAGCCTCGAAAACCTGGACATGGGCACTTTCGAACAGAACATCAAGAGCGCGGTGGGTGCGGTGCTGGGGGGCGGCATCGGCGTGAACGTGATCAAGTATTCCCTGTGCGACGAGCTCGCCCGGGGGCTGAACCGGGCGGGATACGAGATCCTCAAGCGGCTCGTCATGCTGCCGGGCATGGACCCCGGAGGCAAGATCGTGGGCATCATTCAGCTCGGCTTCAAGCAGAAGGAGGACCGCGCCGTGTTCGATCCCGGCATCATGGCCCTGGCGGGCGCAAAGCTCATCGAGCGCAAGAGCGAGCGGAGAAACGCCGATTTCAGCCTGTCTGTCGAGCCTGAGGTCATGGACAACTTCGTGAACAGCTTCAACAGCACACTCTCTCGCCTCAACGCCCGGGAGGCCGTGAAGCTTCTGATCCTGGACGGCGCCACAAGCAAGGGCCGGACGATTCTCGCCATGATGAGAAACCGTGTGAAAAGAGGCATGGACAAGGCCTTTACCGAGGTGATCCAGGCGTATGACAAGAACCTTGCCGATCCGAGGTTCGCGTCACAGGATTTCCAGACATACAAACAGACCGCGGAAATGATCGTCGATTTCGGCATGAAGGTGCTCAAGCCCCGGGAGGACGGCCATAAGATGGTTTTCATCGCAATCGATATGCATGAGGCACAATCCCGCGGCCTTCCGATCGATGTGGTGGAGCATGCGGTGGGCGAGGCGATCCAGGCCGGGCTCAACTCCATTCATCTGGATGCGACCACCGATGTGCCCGCCGGCGACGACATGAAATACGGCGCCTTCTGCATGACCGGCCCCATCCACTCCGCAGAGCTTCTCGACAGCGATGACGTGCTCGCCGGCGGCGTCGGAAAGGGGTTCACCGACATCCTTGCCCCGGCGATAACTCCCGGCGACAAGCTGCAGGCCATCATCTCCATCTGCGCCAAAAGAGAGCAGGACGCCATGATCGCCGAGCGGCAGGCCATGGACAACCGGAAATCCGTCAACGACATCTTCTGGTACCGCACCTGGAACCATCCGGAAGGCAAGAAGCTCAGCCTTCCTCACTGGATATCATTCGCCGATGTCCTGAACGTGGTGCCTATCGAAGGCAACGACGTCCGTCTGAAGGAAAAGGGCTTGCCCGAACACCTGCCGGAAGAACATCCCCTGACCGCAAAGATATTGACCCGATCGTAGAACCCTGTGGTATGGAATCATCCGGGGCAGCCCGGCAGGAGATCCTGCCGGGCTGCCCCGGGCTCTTGCCGAAAAACTGTATACACACTATACACTGGTGTAAATAATGTATACATCTGTATACAGGCAGCACTCTTGCGCTGATAATAATATTGCG
>DCDF01000096.1 GCA_002316295.1 Syntrophaceae bacterium UBA1062
GCCATCATGGACGATATGGTGTATGTGCTCGAGGCAAACCCCCGGGCATCGCGGACCGTGCCTCTGGTGTCCAAGGTCTGCAGCGTTCAGATGGCCCGGATCGCCACGAAGATCGCCCTTGGAAGCCGGCTCGGAGATTTCGATCTCAGCGCGCGGGTCATACCGCACTTCGGTGTGAAGGAGGCCGTGTTTCCGTTCAACATGTTTCCTGAGGTGGATCCGCTCCTCGGCCCCGAAATGCGATCCACCGGCGAGGTGCTGGGCATGGGCAAATCGTTCGGCCTTGCCTTCTACAAGGCGTCGGAAGCGGGCAACCAGATCCTGCCCAAGGAGGGCACTGTACTCCTCACGGTCTCCCGGCGCGAGCGGCCGGCGGTTCTGGAGGTCGCCCAGCTCTTCGACTCTCTCGGGTTTTCTCTCTGGGCCACTCGCGGAACGCACAAATTTCTCCAGGAAAACGGGATCCCTTCACGGATGGTTCTCAAGCTCCATGAGGGAAGGCCCAATATCATCGACGGCATCAAAAACAAGGAATATGACCTGATCATCAACACCCCCAGCGGCAAGCTGAGCAAGCACGACGACTCCTATATCCGCAAGGCGGCCATCAGGTTCAGGCTGCCCTATATCACCACGCTCGCGGCCGCGATAGCGGCGGCCCGAGGGATCGAGGCCTACCGCAGGGGTAAGGATATGGTCAAGTCGATCCAGGAGTATCACAAAGACATCCGGTGAACGATCCCGAAACGAAATTGATGTTGCTTTTTTGGCACTTAAGGAATATGTTTTATCTGTCTCCTGTGCAGCATAGGGTTGAAAAAAAGGGGGCTTTAACAAGGTGCTATTTTGTAGTGCACATGGTATGACCGTCTTGTGTACGGGCGCAACGAAATTACGATATGCATTATGCACAGGGGACACAACTTTTTCACCCGGCAACCCGCTCCTGAAATAGAGCACATCACCCTTCCCACCATCGGCACCTCATACTGCGCTCCTGCAGGAACCGCACGGACGGCCGGAGATTTGCTGCAAAACCCGACGCGACCGGCAGGGCGATCTTTACGACTTGTCGTTTCGATAGCGCCTGGCTGAAAAAGACCGTGCCCGGATCCGAAGATGCCTCTGTCGGGATTCAGCACGGCAGTGCAGGAGGCACGGTGCGCCGCCTTCGTGTGCATGCCCTCACAGTGACCCCTCTTCTCCGGGCACTCATTCAGGACTATGAAAACGCCGGAAAAACGGCATGAGCATCCCCGATATCCAGCTTTCCTCCCCGCAGGATGGCATCGATTTTTCCGAAGTATTTGGGAAACTCTGTGGCGAGCCAGAACTCGGAGGAACACACCTTGCCGTGATAAAATGCCGCCTCGGCATCACTCCCGAGTCCGGCGGCCGGGTCTTTGCCCCCTGTGCCGCCGGTGAGGGCTGCGAGCTTCGGCTTGGCCAGTTTCAGGCACCACAGGTGCATCCATGCGATCAGAACATCGGAAACAGCCCTGCGAAGCGGATCGATGTTCATCAGCAGGACCGTGAGTTGACCGGAATCCATCAGCGACTTCATGAGACCCACGGCTTCGTCAAGACAATCGATAGCCTCGAGAAGCGAATTCCGATGATTCTCCCCGACAATCCCCGCTGCACTTTCGATGGTCCGGCGGATTCTTTCCTTCAAGACGTTATATTTGTACTGTCCCGGATCCATCAGGATCTTTCTGATGACCAGGTCCAGAGACTGGATGCCGTTCGTTCCCTCGACGATCGACAGCGCCTTGCAGTCCACGGCAAGCTGCTCCACCGGATATTCAGAGCAATAGCCGTACCCGCCGTGTACCTGTATCGCTTCGGCTGTAATCCGCCATACCATATCCGAGTTTCCCGCCTTGACAAGGGGGATGAGAAAGTCTGTCAGCGCCTTGGCTTCTCTGGCTTCCTCCCCTTCCAGCAGCCCCTGGAGATCGATCTGGCGGGAGACGTAGTAAGAGAGCATCCTCCCGCCCTCCACCCAGGATTTCATCCACAGGAGCATTCTCTGCACATCCGGGTGCTCGATAATAGGCACCTTGGGCGCATCAGGCTCGAACATCCGGGTTACGTGAGACCCCTGCAGTCTGGTCCGCGCATATTCCACAGCCTGGTTATAGGCGGCGGAAGAGCCGCCCAGGGCCATGATGCCGACCTCGAGCCGCGTCTCGTTGAGCATGTGGAACATGATGTTCATTCCTCTCCCCCGCTCTCCCAGGAGATAGCCGATGCACCGGTCGTCTTCGCCGAATGACATGGAGCAGGTGGCGGAGCCGTGAGCGCCCATCTTTTTCTCGATGCCGGTGCAGTACACGTCGTTGCGTTCGCCGAGAGAGCCGTCCTCGCGCACAAGGTATTTGGGAACGATAAACAGAGAAATCCCTTTCGTGCCCGGCGGGTCCCCCTCGATGCGCGCCAGGACCGGATAGACGATCTGTTCGGTAATGTCCTGGTCTCCATTGGTAATGAAGCACTTCCGCCCCGTGATCCGGTAGGTGCCGTCAGCCTGAGGCACGGCTTTTGTTTTCAGCGCTCCCACATCGGATCCGGCCTCGGGCTCTGTGAGACACATGGTGCCGCCCCACTCACCGGAAAGCAGCTTCGGCACATAGAGGGCCTTCTGTTCAGGAGAACCGAAACGCCGGATCATGAGTGCGGCGCCGTGTCCGAGCATGAGAAAGAGCATGAGCGCCCCCCCGGCACCGCAGAACATCTCCCAGCAGCACGTCTGAACGTCCAGCGGCATGCCGGAACCGCCGATGGCCGGATCGTCGGAGATGCTTAAGAATCCTGCATCGAGAAGGGTCCGGGCCGCCTCTTTGTACCCGGGAGGCAATTTCACAGACCGGGTATCCGGGTCGTACGTGCAGCCCTGTCTGTGCCCTGCGGTGTTCACGGGAAAGAGCTGATCTTTGGCGATTCTCTGCGCCAGACGGATCGTATCCTCGTACATCCCGCGATCGAAGTGCTCGTAGCGCGTGTATGCATTCATTTTTTCCAGTTCCAGGAATTCGAACAGGGTGAATCTGAGGTCCCGTTCATCGATAAGATATTTCCCCACCTCTTCTCTCCTTTATCGCCTATCCCCGATCTGCGTTCGTCCGGCCGCACGCCTGCCCCCGGCTCCCGCATTTGGAGAGGACAACGATGTATCGCCCGCCGGCGGCCCGGTATTATCCCTTGTAAAACGACTGAATCAGCTTGAAAAACTCGCCCGAGAAAACCATGACGGTCTGGTTGCGGTTCTCGAGATTTACCGCACTCTGGAGCGAAGAGGCATGGAGATTCTCTTCAAGCACCCGCTTTGTGAGCTTCAGCCCGCCCACGCTCTTACCCGTCATCATCCGGGCATAGGAAAGGGCCGCTTCCACCAGCTCTTCCCTGGGGACCACCCTGCTGACCAGCCCCATCTTCTCCGCCTCATCCGCTCGAACTTTCCTGCCGGTGTACAGCATGTCGGAGGCATGAGAGAGTCCAACCAGCCGTGGCAGGAAATAGGAGCATCCGAGCTCGCCGCCGGAAAGCCCGATATTGATGAATGAGGCCACGAAATATGCCTCTGGGCTCGCAACCCGGATGTCGCTCGCAAGGGTCATGGCGAACCCTCCTCCCGCAGCGGGCCCGTTCACGGCGGATATGACCGGCTGTGGTATCCTTCGCAAACCCAGAACCAGCGATGCGTACCGCTCCTGCACGATCTTCAGGAACCGTTCAGGGTCCGCGAATGCATCCGTGTCCTTGTGAACCACGGCGTCGTTCAGGTCGGCACCGGATGAAAATCCCCTGCCGGCGCCGGTTATGACGAGGACTCTGATGGAATCGTCTCTGGACAATTCTCCGAACAGCCGTTCGAAATCCTCGAGCATTTCCACATTGATGGCGTTGAGCTGGTCCGGACGGTTCATGGTGACCAGCCCGATCGAAGGCTCCCGTTCCTCGAAGAGCAGCGTTCTGAACTCCCGTGTGCCTGCGCTCATGATCTCCCTTCCCTTTTCTTTTTGTCCATATCCCTGACCTCCCGCCGCATGATCTTGCCGATGGCGCTCTTGGGGAGCTGATCGATGAACTCCACCTGTGTCGGCACCTTGTAGCCGGTCATCTTCCCCTTGCAGTATGCGATCACTTCCTGCTCAGTGAGCGTCTCGCCCGGCTGAACGACGACGTAGGCCTTCACCGTCTCCCCGCGGTACTCGTCCGGAACACCGATGCAGCACGCTTCCAGAATCTTCGGATGACCGAAGAGTATCTCGTCGACCTCCTTGGGATAGATATTGAAACCGCTGGCGCATATCATGTCTTTCTTGCGGTCGGATATGGTCAGATAGCCGTCCTCGTCGAAAAACCCGATGTCTCCGGTGTAAAACCATCCGTCCTTCAGGGCCTGGGCGGTCTCCTCCGGCTTCTTGTAGTAGCCGGACATGACTTGGGGGCCCTTGATGCAGATTTCCCCGGCCTCTTTCGGGGGAAGCTCGCGAGTGCCTGTATCCAGGTCCACGATCTTGATGTCCGTACCGGGAAGCGGCACTCCTACGGTTCCGAACTTCACCTTGCCGCCCCAGGGTGTCACGGTCGCGAAGGCCGTGTTCTCGGTCGCCCCGTACACATCGTAGATGATCGCTCCGTGGAGCTGTCTCAGCTGGCTCAGGGTGTCTTCGGGAAGCGGAGCGGCGCCGCCGAAGTAGCCTTTCACAAACGAGAGGTTCATCTTCCGGAATTTTTCGTTTCTCAGAAGCCCGGTATAGATGGTGGGCACGCCGGGAAGAAACGTGGGCTTGAACTTGGAGAGCATTTCCACAATGGCGCCGGGCTCCGGCTTCGGCACGAGCGTACAGCACCAGCCGTTCCAGATGGGGAGGTTCTGGCCCACCGAGTAACCCGCGGAATGAAAGATCGGATAGATGCCCAGGAGGTTCTCGTATGTATCCTTGAGATCCGGAAACCATGCCGAAAACTGCTGGACGACCGAGGAGATGTTGGCATGGGTCAGCATCGCCCCCTTGCTCACCCCCGTCGTTCCTCCGGTGTAGATCAAGGCTGCAAGTTCGTCCCACCGTGCTTTGTTCTCGACAGGCATATCCGGATATTTTCCGATGAGATCCATGAACTGATACACACCCGGCTGCGGCTCCACCTTCCGGAACATGGCTTTTTTCACATAGGGAAAGAGCTGCTTCTTCGGGAAGGGGAGATAATCGCTGATATGGCAGGTGATGATCGTGCGAATCTTCGTCTCCGCCTTGAGCTTGAGCGCCCGGGGCAGGAGCAGGTCGAGCGTTACCAGCATTGTGGCGTCCGAATCGTCGAGCTGGTGTGCCAGTTCGCGCTCGGTATAGAGCGGATTGTTCATCGCAGTCACGGCCCCGAGGCGATAGACGGCGTGATTGGCGATGACCATCTGAGGAATGTTGGGAAGGAGCATCGCCACCTTGTCGCCTTCCTTCACCCCGAGATCGGCAAGCGCCCGCGCAAAGCGGTTGACGAGCCCTTCATACTCCCGATAGGTGATTTTTTTCCCCATATAGACAAAGGCCACGCGATCCGGATATTTTGCGGCGACCTGGCTGAGCCTTTCCGCCATGGTGATCTTTTCCGGCTCGAACTCCGTGGGCACGCCCGGTGCATACGATTTATGCCACAAACGTTCCAAGGACATAGATTCCTCCTCCTTTTATTGAGTTACGTATAATCCCGGCTGCTGATTTCATTGCAAAGGCACTGCTCTCATGAAAACGTTCCTTCGCTTACTCTGTACTCCGGCTCCACCTCCTTTCACCCTTCATGTCCAGTCCCTTTACCTGCCCTTAAACATCGGGGTACGCTTTTCGAGAAAGGCTGCGACCGCCTCCATCATGTCTTCGTTGGGAACGACCGAAGCATTCTTCTGCGCCACGTATTCCAGACCCTGGTGGAGCCCGTGATCGCGGGTGTAGTTCGCGACCTCCTTCACCCCCTGCACGGCGAGCGGGGACAGCCCGGCGATCTCCTCCGCGAGCTTTCCGGCTTCTTCCAGCAGGGCCTGACGGTCAGGGCAGAGCCTGGTGATGTACCCCATCCTCAGCGCCTCTTCAGCGGTGAAGTCCCTTCCCGTCATGGCCAGCTCGCGGTACCAGCCCTGTCCGATGATATACGGGAGACGCTGCAGTGTGCCGATATCCGCGATGATGGCTATCCGAGTCTCTCTGATGGAAAAGATCGCGTCCTGTGATGCGATCCTGATATCGCAGGCACTGGTGAGGTCCACGCCCCCGCCGATGCAGTGCCCGTGGATCGCGGCTATGACCGGCTTCCTGCACTTCTCGATCGCCGTCATGCTTGCCTGGAGCTCCTTGATCTTCCGGTACAGCCAGTCCCGATACACGGCAGACCCGTCACCGAGCAGCACCTGGGCCGCGACAAGATCGAGACCGGCGGTAAAGCTCTTTCCTTCCGCCCTGACGACTACGACCCGCACCTCGGGGTCGGCGTCGAATTCCTCGAAACACCGGGTAATCTCTTCGAAAAACTCCATGGTCATGGTGTTGCGCTGCTGCGGCCGGTTCAGTACCAGCCATGCCACGTGCCCGCTTCTCTCGATCTTCAGACAGGGTTGCGCGCAATCCGTTGTTCCGCCTTTTCCTGACGTCATTGGATCACCTTCCTTCTATCAATACATCGTGCACCGCTTTGCATGTACATGCGGCTGCTCAGCTGAAAAGCCCTTCTCTGGCGAAAACATCGATCTCCTGCTCCGAATAACCCAGCTCCTTGAGCACTTCCCGGGTATGGGTGCCGGCCTGCACGCCGGCCTTCGTATATTCCTGTTTTGTTTCCGAGAACCTGATGGGGTTGGCGAGTTGCCTCACCTTCTGTCCTGATGCGAGTTCGAGCTCAACCACAAGGCCCCTCTTTTTCGTATGCGGATCGTCCAGTGCCTCGGAGAGAGACAGGACAGGGTCGACGCACGCGTCGGTTCTATCGAAAATCTCCATCCACTCGTCTCTTGTCTTTGACTTCATGACTGCCCGGATCTCGTCTTTGACCTCCTCCAAATTCGGCGGGGTCACGCCTCCTCCTATCAGGTCCGGACGACCGAGAGCGTTGCAGAAGGCGGCGAAGAACTGGGGTTCGAGGCCGCCGAAGCTCACATATCCACCATCTTTGGTCTCGTAGAAGTCATAGAGCGATCCGCCGTTTAAGAGAAATCCCTCGCGTCCTGGCTCCTGGCCGTCGACGAGATAAGCGCCCGCCACCAGGGCGTTGAACGCGATCGTGCCGTCGGTCATGGAGATGTCGATATGCTGGCCTCTGCCGGTGTTCGTACGGCTGATCACCGCAGCGAGAATCCCGATCACGGCGTTGTTCGATCCCGAGGCCACATCCGCGATCTGCATGCCCAGAGGCGACGGCCCGGCGTCTTTTCTGCCGGAATAGGACATGAGGCCCGAACGGGCGAGGTAGTTGATGTCGTGACCGGCCCGCCCGCTGATCGGGCTGTCCTGGCCGTAGCCGGTGAGAGAGCAGTAGATTAGCGCTGGATTGATTTTCTTCAGGCTCTCGTAATCGAGGCCGAATCTGGCCATCACCCCCGGGCGGAACTGCTCGATCAGGATGTCATAGCGCCCAAGCAGCTGATGAACGATGCGAACCGCCCGTGCATCTTTCAGGTTGAGTGCGAGGCAGCGCTTTCCCCGCCCCAGGTAGGCCGTGGCGAACGACAGATCCGTGCCCGGGAAAAACGGCGGGGCGAACGCGGCCATGTCGGGCCTGGAGCCCGAAGTTATCCGGAGCACCTCCGCTCCCATGTCGGCAAGATTCATGGTCGCGAAGGGTCCGGGAAGAAGCGTGGTGAAATCCAGAATCTTCAGTCCTTCAAGAGGTCCTGCCATGATGTCGGCTCCCTTTCTCTTTCACGGCGGGCGGCCGGCTCATGGGCGGCCTCCCGCACGCTTCTCCTACAGGCCCATGAACCGGGCTGCGATCTGGCGCATGATCTCGTTGGTCCCTGCAAAGATCCGGGTCACCCGAATATCCCTCCAGGCACGCGAGATCGGGTACTCATCGCAGTAGCCGTATCCGCCGTGCAGCTGGACGCAGCGATCCGCAACCCTGCTCGCCATCTCCGTGATCCAGAACTTCGCCATGGACACGTCCACGACCACATTCTTTCCCTCCATGTGATCTACGATCAGCTTGTCCAGGAAGGTGCGCCCGAGCTTGATGTCGGTGGCCATTTCCACCAGCTCGAATTGGCTGTGCTGGAACTTGGAGATGGGTCGGCCGAAGGCGGTCCGCTCTTTGCAATATGCGATCGTGATCTCGAGCATGTACTCGGCCAGGGCCTGTGCCCCGATCGCGCACATGAGCCGCTCCTGCTGGAGCTTCTCCATGAGATGCAGAAACCCGGTTCCCTTCTCTCCCAGGCGGTTGGCCTTGGGTACGCGGCAGTCGGTGAAATATAGCTCCGCCGTATCCTGGCTGCGCCATCCGACTTTCTTGATCTGCTTTCCCTTCTCGAAGCCCGGGGTCCCCTCTTCGACCACGAAGAGATCGATTGCGCCGTACGGGTCCTGGACCTTGGGGTCACGAACGGCCACCACACAGATCCCGCAGTTGATGCCGTTGCTGATGAACGTCTTCTGCCCGTTTATGATGACGTCGTCGCCGTCCTCCACGGCCGTTGTACGGATTGCGGCGAGGTCGCTTCCCGTGTTGGGCTCGGTCATGGCGACTGCGGTGATGATGTCTCCCGACACGCAGCCCGGGAGGTACTTTTTCTTGAGCTCCTCCGAGCCGTAGGACAGGATGTATGGGATCACGATATCGCTGTGAAGGGCCGTGCACAGCCCCATGTGGTTGGTCCGGCTCATTTCCTCGGTCATGATCACCGAATACAGGAAGTCCCCGCCCGGCCCGCCGTACTCCTCGGGTACGCTCGTACCGAGGAAGCCCTGGTCCCCCAGCTTTTTCCAGGCGCTCCGGGGTGTGATGCCCGCCTCTTCCCATTCTTCGACATATGGTATGACTTCCTTTTCCAGGTACTTTCGAACAGAATCCCTGAACATCCTGTGCTCGTCAGTATAGGGTATAATCTCCATAACAGCTTCTCCTTGATCAGTAATATGAATTGTGACAGCCGGGCTGTTTACTCCCTCCCGTGCCAAGCTCCATGATGAGCCGCAAGCCTTCACGCCGCCTCATGTCCAGCAGATTCACAGGAAAGCAGGACCGTGTCCTTCCGAGAAAGTTAACCGTGCCCGCCGGGCTGTAAAACGAGGAGGACCTGTCCTCCATAGCTTCTGCGGAGGAGGAGGAGGAAGACAGGTCCATCCCCCCGGTCGAGAACATGCGACCGGCCGGATTCCGGATGAGAGCCTACTCGAACTTGCTCTTGTCGAAGATGAATGCGGGAATGAAAATGTCCTTCAGCGTTTTCTTCACAATCGCGATGTACTCGTCCCTGTCCTGCCTTATGATGGTGCGGAAAAAAGCCTCTCCCGAGATAAAGCTGTGTATGGAATTCATGATGGTCAGCACCGATGCCATGGAGAAGCTGATGTTCTTTTTGTCCTGCTTCAGTCCCATGGATCGGACGATGTCTATGGTGAACTCCGGCACCTTGAAATCCACCAGCTCCTCATGGCGGATCTTCCCGAAATAGCGGTGCAGCACCAGGTTGGAGATCTCGGGATGAAGAAAGAGATAATCGACCATGGCATCGATACCGATCGCGATACGCTCCTCCAGAGGGCGGCCATGGATGATCTTCTCAACCTCGACAAACTTCCTTCCCAGGTCGTTGTTGATGTCGATGATCACCGCCTCGTACAGGTCCTTCTTTTCCCCCCAATGGTAGTGGAGCGTAGATATATCGATGCCCACCTCCTTGGCGATCATCCTCATGGTGGTGCCGTGGAAGCCATACTCGCCGTATATCTTTCTGGCGACCGCGAGGATTCTCGCCTTCATCGATTCCGGATCTTTCTTCGCCTTTTCGAGAGCTGTTTCCACACGTTTCTCCGTTCTGCTTGGTATTTTCGGCGCCGGCCGGGGCAGCCCGGCCGGCTTCCGGCCCCCGCCTACTGAAGCACAGGAGCGAGCACGCCGAACATTTCTGGAAGCATACCGAAATATTTCGGATTTTCAAGGCTCGTTATCTTGCTCCAGCTCTCCATGACCTCTTCAGGGGTGGGGATCTTCTTCCCGTCGGACAGGACCGCTCCCGGCCCTGTCATCACGGCCGTACGGCTGAAGTAGCCCAGGGTGGCGTTGATGATCATGCCCGAGTCCTGGCACTCCTCAGAGCACATGTACAAAACCGCAGGCGCAATGTAGTCGGGCTTCATCTTCTCGAAAAACTCCGGCGGCAGCACATCTTCAGTAAGCCGGGATGCAGCCACCGGCACAATCACGTTGGTCTTGACATTATACTTGGCTCCCTCCAGCTTCAGCACATTCGTCAAACCGATCAGACCCATCTTCGCAGAAGCATAGTTGCTCTGACCGAAATTGCCGAACAAACCCGCTCCAGATGTCGTCATGATGA
>DCDF01000103.1 GCA_002316295.1 Syntrophaceae bacterium UBA1062
CCCTGGATCTCAAGCCTCACCCCGGGATTTTCCTTCATATACTTGACCGCTTCGTCGAGCACCGGACGGCTCTTGGGTTTGATCGCTGATTTGCCGGTGTCGAAATAGATGTTTCCGAAGCTGTAGGTGCCTCGTTGCGTCAGTTCCGCCTTTTCAGGCACAGGGCAGCCGTCTTCATCGATCTCGGCGCCCGCCGGAGTATCGGGACACTTGTCAAGATAATCATAGACGCCGTCTCCGTCACTGTCAAGAGGACAGCCGTTCTTGTCGACTGCCACGCCCTCGGGTGTATCGGGACATGCATCCCTGCTGTCAGGCACGCCGTCACCGTCACTGTCTGCAGGGGCGGCCGGAGCCGGCTGGGGGGCGGGTGCGGCTTCAGGCTCGGCTGCAGCGGCCTTTTCTCCGCCACCAAAGAGGAGAGCGATGCCGAAAGTATAGAGCAGGTTATGGTTCGAGGTATCTCCCTCTCCCCTGAAATTCACTACATGCCTGATATCCGCACGAAAGGCTACGTCAGGGTTCACGAAATATTTCAGCCCGACTCCGTAATCTGCCGCGAAATCGTTGTCGCGTCCACCGCCATCAGGCTTGCTGTCGAAGGACATCAGCCCGAGTCCTGCAGCAAGGTATGGAACTAAATTCTCACACGGCGTAATGTCGCTCAGGTGATAGAGTCCTTCAAGACGATATAGATCAACAGGACCATCCACCCTGCCGGCCGGAGTGTCACGGGTGGCGTCGATGCGGCCGTAGGAGAGCTCGGCTGCTAGGTCTCGGGAAAGATGATATCCGAGACCCAGTCCCACGATGGTATCGTTGTTGTAATCCAGATCACTGTCGAAGATAAATCTGCCCAAAAACGGGCTCACGGTAACTGCGCCGGCGCGGTTTTCCGCCATTGCCGCCGTCGCGGTCAGGAAAAGAACAATACATGCTGTAACCGCCGAAAACCTTGCCATATGACTCATTTTCATGTGTCCTCCTCTGCTCTTCACAACGAGCTAGGATATTTTTATATTCTCATAGAGATTAATACGTGGGAAAGAGAATTAGTCAATTCAGGACCGGCATGGAGCCGTGCGGCCGCTCCCTGCCTGGTGGATTATGGTTTTTGTGGTGCGAGAGAAGGGGCTCGAATCCCCATGGATCGCTCTACTGAACTCTAAGTCCAGGTATTTAATTTCATTATCTCATTTTAATATATAATATTTCCAAAAACATGTTTAGTGACATATTTTTGCCATATTTTGCTTCTTTTGTTCTGTGTCTCCAGATGTAGTGTCAAGGACATATATTAGTCACGATCTGATCCTGGCAGCTGGGCCATTACGCCTAAAGAACGGGAAAAGCCATATAAGAGCCAATATTCTCTTCATTTCATCTGCAGGGAAAGGTATTTCGAGGGCAAAGG
Organism: Syntrophaceae bacterium UBA1062; assembly: GCA_002316295.1. GTDB lineage: Bacteria > Desulfobacterota > Desulfomonilia > UBA1062 > UBA1062 > Phosphitivorax. The sequence continues at coordinate 1,415 of DCDF01000103.1, forward strand.
TAAGTAAAATCAAAGACGCCCTCGGACAGGCATTTCTATCATGTGCATTATGATATGAGTGTCAGATTCTTTATCAAAAAGGATGAGGGCATGTATGCACAGATCGTAAGCTGAAAATAATGGTTTCGCGCCAGGATCAAAAGTAAGCCAAAGGGGTGCGGGTCCAGGACAGCTATGCTCACCTTGATCTTCAAGCTGGCCTTGGGGTGCCCAGAAGACCTGGATACGCCAGAAAGGCCACAACTTGATACCTTTTTCAAAGAATGCCTTTATCGGCGGTGAGCTCAGGGAGACCGCTTAACTATAACTCACGCTGAATGATACCCTCCGTCCACAACAATTGACAATATCCCCATATCAAAACTTATGATGCCAAATATATTACGCATATTTATGGGTTGAGCCGGTTATTCGTTCGCTTTCTTCCATAGGGAATTCCGAGCATACGCATGCGGTGTCTCAGCGTGTTGGGGTTGATCCTCAGAAGCTCAGCCGCGCCTCCCTTCCCGTGAATCTTGCCGTGGGTAAGATCGAGGGCCGACTGTATATGCAGCTTCATGGCTTCGTCGAGAGAAAGAAACTTACCTTCGGGTTCAGGGAGGGACTGCCTTGCCTTCGAGCCACCCCCAGGAAAAGCAAATTCATCAAATCGAAGGGGCTGGGAAGAGCCTGTTATTCGTGATTGGATCAGTACCCGTTCAACGATGTTTTGCAGTTCCCGTACATTCCCCGGCCAGTCGTACGCCATGAGCCTTTCCATCGTGCCCGGTGCAAGCTCGGGATTGAACCCCAGATTCAACTCTCTCGATTTGCGCATGATGAAGTAGCGGATCAGATTGGGTATATCCGATTTCCTTTCTCGAAGCGGTGGGATGGTGATGGGAAAAACATTGATCCGGAACCAGAGATCCAGCCGAAAAGAACCTTCCCGCACAAGTACCGCCATATTTCTGTGGGTTGCCGCAATGATGCGTACATCTACCTTTATAGGTTTGGATCCCCCTACCCGTTCGATTTCCTTTTCCTGAAGAACCCGCAAGAGTCGTACCTGCACGGAGGCTGGCAAGTCCCCCACTTCATCCAAGAATAAAGTCCCCTGATGGGCAAGCTCGAATCGTCCGCTCTTTCTGGCAAGAGCGCCGGTAAAGGCTCCCTTCTCATGCCCAAAAAGCTCGCTGTCTATCAGTCCTTCAGGGATGGCACCGCTGTTGATCTTCACGAAAGGCCCTTCTTTTCGAGGCGATGAATAGTGGATTCTGTTTGCAATGATCTCTTTGCCCACCCCAGTTTCCCCCATAAGAAGCACTGGAGTGTTCAGCGGGGCCACTTGGGTTACCGCCTCCATAACATTATACAGCCCTCCGCCCGCGCCGATTATTTCGCCCTCGGGGCCCTGCGCCAGCCCATGGCAGGCCTGCTGGAGGTCATGGCTGAAGAGTTCCTTAATATTTACAACCTCCTGGTACTGAAGGCTGTTGGCCACGGCTATGGAAAAAGGCTTGTGCAGGAGGCTGATAAGATGTGCGTGCTCATCGGTATATCGGTTGCGGCCTCGTGTAAAGAAGTCGATCTGTCCCAGGGGCCGGCCTTTTACCGACATGAACAGGACTATGCTTGATTTATCGACAAGTCCGAGTTTCATCCACATGGGCGGGGTGACCGGGCGGTTTTCAGGGTCGTTGAATATGAGCACTGTATCCTTGATCTTCTTGTATGCCTGATGTCCCTCCTGAGAGATTGGAATGATCGTAGTCTGTGTATTGAGCGGGAGCTTGGACTTGATTGCCATTATGACGAGTGATCTGTTTTTTTCGTCAAAATAGGTTACGGCAACCCCATCCAGAGGGATATAGCCTTGCAGGAAATCCAGGCATTCCTGGGCCACCTCGTTGATATCGAGACTGCTGCAAATCCGAAGCGTGGCTTGATTGAAGAACTCCAGCTCGTTGATCATCGCTTCATCTCTTATGCTCCGCCGTTTGTCAAATATGACAACTAGTTTTTTATTATCATATTTAACAAATAAAATCATCAAATGTTGTAATTTATGATGATGTTTATCTAACTGCATGATTTAATTATCAAATAATATGGCATGTTTCTAGCAAACCATATAGCTTGTTAGACATACGCCTCGACTTGGTACCGGGAGGGAAGAGGTATTCATGCAGGCATATAACCAAGGGCGCTAGATAAAAACACTGAAAATATTTCAAAGAAAGGAGCACGACATGATTCTAGAACATCCGTTAAAAACATCGATTGGATTGATAGTTGCTCTTGCTCTCTTAGTGGGCTTTGGCCCCGGTGAGGCGCGGGCAGATTTCGATCTCACACCCAACGCAAAGATCAAAAAGGCATACGTCGACACACAGTGGGGCCAAGTTCACTATCGCTACACGACCGGGCCCAAAAACGCCCCGGTTCTGGTCATGCTTCACCAGACCTCCAGCGATTCTCAGATGTTCGAGAAGGTCATGGCCCGGCTCGGCAAATACTACAGCAGGATCATCGCACCGGATTTCCCCGGATACGGTGAAACCTTTCCCATTGACGAAAACAAAGGAATACCCTTCTATGCTGATGTGTTCATGGAGTCCTTGGACAATCTGGGAGTGAAGCAGTTTCATCTTGTCGGTCATCATACCGGAGGATTCATTGCCCTTGATATGAAGGTGCGGTACCCGAAGCGCATCAAAACACTCAATATTGTCGGCGTGCTTTACGGAACGGAAGAAGAGAAGGCGCCTATTCGTAAGATTTGCACAGAGCAGAACAACCTGACCATTCCGGTGGCGGATGGCAGCCATCTGCTTAGGGGCTGGAAGCAGCTCGAACAGTACGGTGCCGCCAATACGTCCGTCGAGCATCACCAGCGCGAGGCAATGGTTCACCTGAAGGCTTGGAAAGGGGGCGCCCTGGCATTCACAGCTGCTCTGGATTATGACTTCATTTCTAACTTTGACAAAGTAGAAGGCCCTCTGATGATTATGTCTTCAAAGACCGATGTGCTCTATCCTTATTTTGAGCCGGCTAAAAAGGCGCGTCCCGATGCCGAGACAGCGATCGTGGAGGGTTGGGACTATGAATTCGACGTAGACCCAGATGGTTGCGCAAAGGCTATCCACGGTTTTATTCAGAAGCACAAATAGGGTGCACCAGAGAAAACACTCAAAAATATTACAAAAAAGGAGCGCGACATGATTTTTAAGCATCCATTGAAAACATCAGTAGGATTGATAGTTGCTCTTGCTCTCTTAGTGGGCTTTGGCCCCCGCGAGGCACGGGCGGATCTTGATCTCACCCCCAATGCAACGATCAAAAAGGCATATGTTGACACCCACTTAGGCCAGATCCACTATCGGTATACAACCGGGCCCAAGAAAGCCCCTGTCCTCGTCCTGATCCACCAGACGACCAGCGACTCGGAGATGTTTGAAAGAATCATGACCCGTATGGGTAAATATTACAGCAGGATCATCGCACCGGATTTCCCCGGGTATGGCGGGTCCTTCCAGGCCACTGACGAACAGGTCACCGGCATCCCCTTCTATGCGGGCATCTTCAAGGAAGCGCTGGACAACCTCGGGGTCAAGAAGGCTCATCTGGTAGGTCATCACACCGGGGGATGCATTGCCCTACAGATGAAAACGAGTTGGCCGGACATGTTCTATACGCTCAATATCATGGGGCCTATCTATGGGGATCAGCAGTTCCGCAAAGACCTCCGCAAAATCACCACTGAATCCATTCATGAAATTACTCCTGTTGCTGATGGCAGTCATCTGCTCAGAGGCTGGAAAGCAGTGGAGAAGTATGGCGCCGCCGATGTCGAAGGCATTGACGATATCGTGTCTTTCCATCAGCGCGAGGCCATAGCTCACCTGAAGGGGTGGCGGGCTGGAAAACAGGCCTACAACGCCGCTCTTGACCAGGATTTCCAGGCCCTTTTCGATAAGGTGCCAGGTCCTCTCATGATTATGTGCGCACCGAAAAACGTACTCTGGCCTTTCTTCGAGCCTTCAAAAAAGGCCCGGCCGGATGCCGAGGCGGTTGTGGTGAGAGGCCATGATTACTTCTGCGACGAGGATCCCGATAACGTGGCACGTCATGTCGTAACCTTTACACAAAAATACAAGAAATAACCCACTCACACTCTGCGGAGGGTCACGACAGAGGTGACCCTCCGCACATTACGGCCTGAATAGGGATCGGTTTCACCCATTAAACGAAACGCGGGACCGAGACAGGAATACTGTGCCTAAACCCCGCAGGGAGATAAAGTCTTGAGTACACATAAAAAATACGACAAATTGTTCAGTCCATACAAGATCAGGAACTTGGAGCTGAAAAACAGGCTCGTCAAGACTTCGCAGTGGTTCATCTACCTGGAGCCGGACGGCTCGATCGGGGATCGGGTCGTAAGGTTCTACGAGTCCATAGCCAAAGGCGGAGTCGGAATGATCGTGATCGAAGAGACGGTCTTCGACTGGATGCGGGGCTGCAGCAACATCCCCCATCCACGCCTTGACGAGGACCGGTTCATCCCCGGCTGGCAGCTGCTGGCAGAGGCAATCCACAAACACGGCGCCAAGTGCGTCGTGCAGATCACCCATGCCGGCCCCTGCCACAACCAATTGATCGATGGTATTCAGCCCGTGGCGCCATCGGCCATCGACCCGCCCAGCGAGGCCGCGTTCGACAAGGCCCGTGAGCTCACAATTGCCGAGATCCACGAGATTCAGGAAAACTGGGTCCAGGCTGCCCTCCGTGCCAAG
>DCDF01000121.1 GCA_002316295.1 Syntrophaceae bacterium UBA1062
CTTGGCACGGAGGGCAGCCTGGGCCCAGTTTTCCTGAATCTCGTGGATCTCGGCAATTGTGAGCTCACGGGCCTTGTCGAACGCGGCCTCGCTGGGCGGGTCGATGGCCGATGGCGCCACGGGCTGAATACCATCGATCAGCTGGTTGTGGCCGGGGCCGGCATGGGTGATCTGTACGACGCAGCTTACTCCATACGAGTGGATCACATCGGTCAATCGCTGCCAGCCGGGGATGAACCGGTCCTCGTCGAGGCGCAGGTGGGGGATGTTGCTGCAGCCCCTCATCCAGTCGAAGACCGTCTCTTCGATCACGATCATTCCGACTCCGCCTTTGGCTATGGACTCGTAGAACCTTACGACCCGATCCCCGATCGAGCCGTCCGGCTCCGGATAGTGAAACCACTGCGAAGTCTTGACGAGCCTGTTTTTCAGCTCCAAGTTTCTGATTTTGTATGGACTGAACAGTTTCTGGTACTTTTTATGCGTAGCCAACTCTCTGCCTTCCTATCCGATCAGGGGGCATTCCCATGAAATATTAGCCATCGGAAATCCGGCTGAATTCCGTTATGCGAAACTCATACCATTTCTGGTCGGCCTTTCACTAATCACCTCCCGGTGAAGCGGTTAACTTGGGTTATACGATTTCATTCTCCGATTCAACATCAAACTATCACCATGCCGAATCAGTTTTTCAATAACAATGTAAACTGGCTGTGTCATGCCTATGCTCATGCTCTTTCATGTCTGAAAAAAGTGTAACCGACCAAAAATAGAGATTTGCAATGTACCTGTCTTGGGTTTGCCTCGACTCCTTTCCAGAAGGATATCTTGAAAAGATCCTAACCAAAGCACATAGCTATCCATTCGGTTCAAACAAGGTATCGCCAAACATTGTGTTATGTAATTAAATCCTGCAAAGTGTTCTGACTCGCAGAAACCATGAACGGCAAGTGACAGTATCTTTTCATCCATCATTTATACCCGATAACCGATCCGTCCTCTTACTCTTTGTCTAGACCGGGAGCTGATACAAAGTGCAGCTTGTCATTGATCAGCTCCCGGGTCCTGCTCGTGCTTTCTTTTACGCTCTTCTCCGGAAACGGTACATTTAGAAGTCGAGCTGCCACTTGGCGCCGAAGTAGACACCGTCTCTATGCTCGTCTTCTCCATCTGAGCCGTCTAGGTAATCGAACATTCCGACTTCAGGCACAACGAAGAATGTACCATATATCGGTATCGTCGCATTGATGTAGGCTGACATGGCATCGTTCTTCTCTGAGCCGCTTTCATCGTATTCTGCAGTAACATAGCCCACGCCTGCTTCGACAGAGTACTTGTCGATCTTCGCTCCGGCAACAAGGAGCGCCCCCAGGCTGTCTTCATTCACTAGCTCGCCTGTTGCTGCATCGATTTTCGCTCCTTTTGCTTCGGCATGGATAAGGCCCAGGTTTATTTCATTTCGGGCCATATAAACGCTTGCCTTCACATAAGCAGGGTCGATATTGACGCCGCCGCCGATACCCAATGCCCAGCAGTTCACGGTCTCTTCCCCGTAATTCACACCACCTGCTGTGACGTCCTCGATCTTATAGGAGAAGAACCCACCGAACACGTCCGCAAAGTATTTATCCCCGACAAAGTGATACGCACCCTCGATCTTGGGCATGAGCACATCAACATCAAATGTGTCCGCACCAGGGATGTCTGCTGAACCGTCTTCCTCTACCAGGGCGATCTCAAAGCCGTGAGTCCTTATTTTGATCTGTGGAGACCATACTTCCCAAATCGTGCCATACCCGATCAGGTCGAGGTCATCAAGGACGACCTGGTTGCTGTAGACGATCGAGTTGAGCGGGGTCCAGTCCTGTCCAATGGTTACGGCGCCGGAACCGAAGTCGTATGACCCGTACGCCGTCCTGGTGCGGACACCTGTCCCGCCTTCCCCATAGAAATCATCATCCAGTCCCAATTCAACATTTGCGCTGAGGTTTTCATGCGTCCAGTTAGCGCCTATCCTGGCATTGCACTGCGAATCCCATCTGAGGCTTTCATCGCTGGTATCATTTCCAGAGACGTCCCGACTGTTGTTGTCATTGTAAAATGTTGAAAGCTGTGCCTTGCCATAAAACGACCAGTTGCCTATGGTCTGCTCCAAGGCTCTTATGCGATCTTCAAGCGTTGTATCATCTGCCAGAACCGGAGTGGACAAGACAAAAATCAAACCGATTGCATACAGGAAAACAGGAACTTTTTTCATGGTGTCATCCCCTTTGTAGTTTTTTCTCTTCTGAAATATGCGGCTTATCTACAAACGTCCTCTCTTGCCCAAGCCCTGAAAGGCTTACAGCTTTAAAGCGGCCCGAGCTCCCTGGTGAACCGCTCCGTCGAACCAGGCATTCGCGTCATTCTTGCCGTCCCCGATGAGGTAGACCTCGGGGGCTCTTCCAACAAGGGCCTTGTAAAGGCTGTCATTCTTCCGGTCTTTTTCGATGATCATGACCGTATCACCTTCGATAAGTTTCTCTTCCCCTTCCTTGGTTCTTATTCTCACCCCCGTATCTGTTATCTCCTGGTATGTAACCCCAGTGTATATGGGGACATTTCTTGCAGCGACCCAGGGGCTCCACTTGAGCTGCAGGTGCAGGTTCATCCCGCTCCACAACTGCTCGCCTTCCTCGAGGATGACAACTTCCTTGCCTCTCTTGATGAAGAACTCAGCGGACTCTGCGCCCTTGAGGTCGCCGCCGAGAATGATGATCTTCTGGCCGACAGGCAGGAAAAACTTGGTGAGGAAGCTCATGACTTTCGGTCCCATATACTTGAGGAGGGTTTTGGACTGGCTCTTGAGCTGGCCTGTGGTGACCACGT
>DCDF01000200.1 GCA_002316295.1 Syntrophaceae bacterium UBA1062
TGGTGTAGCCGAGAGCCGCCACCCCCCGGGGAATGATGGAGATCTTGTGCACCGGGTCGGTTCCCGGCAGGGTCAGGGCCACAATGGCGTGCCCCATCTCGTGGTAGGCCACGATCTCCCGCTCTTTTTCGTTGATGACGCGGTTCTTCTTTTCCAGGCCTGCGACCACCCGCTCCACCGCCTCTTCGAACTCGGCCATGCCCACCGCCTTCTTCCCTCTCCTGACCGCCATGAGGGCCGCCTCATTCACCAGGTTGGCGAGATCCGCGCCCGACATGCCCGGTGTCATTCCGGCGAGCCTCTCGACATTGACGCTCTCGTCCGTTTTCACACTCTTCATGTGCACATCGAGTATCTTGATCCTGCCGGCCTTGTCGGGCCTATCTACGACGACATGCCGGTCGAACCGGCCCGGACGCAGCAGAGCCGGATCGAGAATCTCAGGCCGGTTGGTGGCCGCCATGAGTATCACTCCCACCTTGGGATCGAAACCGTCCATCTCGGAGAGGAGCTGGTTCAGTGTCTGTTCGCGCTCGTCGTGGCCCCCGTTGAAGCCGGCGCCGCGGGCCTTGCCCAGAGAGTCGAGCTCGTCGATGAAGATGATGCACGGGGCCTTCTGCTTCGCCTGGACGAAGAGGTCCCTGACCCTCGCCGCACCCAGGCCTACGAACATCTCCACGAAGTCCGAGCCGCTCAGGCTGAAGAACGGCACCCCGCTCTCACCCGCCACTGCCTTGGCCAGCATGGTCTTGCCGGTGCCCGGGGGCCCCACCAGCAGGACGCCTTTGGGTATCCTGCCCCCGAGCTCGGAAAACTTGGCCGGGTTCTTCAGGAAGTCGATGATCTCGACCAGCTCCTGCTTCGCCTCGTCCACGCCCGCCACATCGTCGAACCGGATGTTCAGCTCGTTTTCCATGTAGATCTTGGCCTTGTTCTTCCCCAATGACATGAACCCGGGCTGATTGCCGGACATCCTTCGTATCACGAAGTACCAGACGGCAACCAGGAGTGCGATGGGCAGCACCCACGAGAGTATGCTCTGCGCGTAGTTCGTCCCGATCTCTCCCTTGAATGTCACATGATAATTCTGCAGCATCTCGGACAGCTCGGGGTCCACCCGGGTGCTCCTGAATTTCTGTTCCTTTCCCTCTGCGGCGATCATCTTCCCCTCGATCTCGTTTTCCGAGATCGCGATCTCCGTTACCTTGCCCTCCTTGAGGAGGTCCAGGAACGAGCTGTAGGGGATATTCTCCACAACAAACATGGAAGAAATGTAGCTCTGGACGATCAGGACCACCCAGATCCCGATCAGCACATACCAGAGGGAAAATTTATGGCGCTTTTCCACGTATTGTCCTCCTAGCGGTTGTTACCACGTTTATGGAAGGGTTTGCTGATCTCTCAGCTGTATCAGGGCGGCAGGAGAAATTCAAGCTTAAATTCCCCTGCCGCGCCCTTCCATCCTCGGCGACGCCTTCTCGCCCGAAACCCAAGTGCCCGGGCAATTCCCGTGGCGCGGGCCGGACGACGCAGGAAAAAGAGGAATCGTTCTCCCTGTGCATGCCGTCAAAAGAAGTGAGGTGCCCCTCAGGCGAAGCAGCGGGGCATCAAGGGGCTGTTCGGTCATCTCCTTGTGCAGTATCCTCACTTGAGGCCGCTTTCGTGAACACCCCAAGAGAGGATGAAGAGGAACCCCCTCAAGCCGAGCGGAAGAGGCATCATCCGAACGAAGGAGCACATTATGATCAGAAAAATGGCACGCTGGCTCTTCCCCCTGACATCCTTCGCGCTTGTCGCCGGGCCGGGCGGTGCATCCGAAACCGCATACGAGAAGGCCACCTTTGCGGGCGGATGTTTCTGGTGCATCGAAGCGGCATTCGACAAGACCGACGGCGTTGTGGAAGCGGTTTCCGGGTATACGGGCGGAACGAAGGAGAACCCCACCTATGAAGAGGTCTCCACCGGGAAGACCGGCCACCTGGAAGCGGTCCAGGTAACGTATGACCCGTCCAAGGTCACCTATTCGGACCTTCTGGACATTTTCTGGCGGCAGATCGACCCCACCGACGGCGGCGGACAGTTCGCCGACCGGGGGTCCCAGTACAGGACCGCCGTCTTTTATCACACAGACGAACAGAGGCGCATCGCCGAGGAGTCGAAGCTCGCCCTGGAGCGATCGGGAAGATTCGACAGGCCCGTTGCCACGGAGATACGCCCTGCGGTCACTTTCTACAAGGCGGAGGAATATCATCAGGACTACTACGAAAAGAACGCGGTGAGGTACGAGTTCTATCGGAGCCATTCCGGGCGGGACCAGTACAGGAGCCCGTGCGCGGCCGGGGTCTGCCCCGTGCCGGGCGAGCGGAAGCAACCGGAGAAGGGCGGACCTTCGGATGATGAGCTGAAAGCGCGGCTCACCCCGCTCCAGTATCACGTCACCCGCGAGAACGCCACCGAGAGACCTTTTGAAAACGAATACTGGGACAACCACCGGGAAGGGATATATGTCGATGTCGTATCGGGCGAAGTCCTCTTCAGCTCCCGCGACAAGTTCGATTCGGGATCCGGCTGGCCGAGCTTCACCAGACCCCTCGAGCCGGAGAACATCGTCACGAAGAAGGACACCAGCCATTCCATGGTGCGAACCGAGGTGCGGAGCCGGAAGGGCGACTCGCATCTCGGCCATGTATTCGATGACGGCCCGCCCCCGTCGGGAAAGCGCTACTGCATGAACTCCGCGTCTCTGCGTTTCATACCCAGAGAAGATCTGAAGAAAGAGGGATACGGGGAATACGAAGCGCATTTCGAATGACCTTTCCCCGGATGTTCGGCCCGGAAAAGCGCTGGATCGTGTCTGTGCATGTTCCGGCGCTTTTTCGTACGGGCTTTGCATAATAGCCCTGTATTAATTATTTCTATTATCGTATTCTCTTCCTGACGATAAATATCTTCGAGTTCGGCCGCGGGCGAGAAAGACCCGGCGGCCGCTGAAGGGCCGAAGATCGCTTCGAGCAGGCACACTTGATCAGGAGAGCTGTAATGTGCGGAATTGCCGGTGCATATCAGTTTCGCGGGAGCGGGATCCCTGATTCCGCAGTGGAAACGGGCTTGAGTCTCATGGAACACCGAGGTCCCGACGGTTCGGGGATGTACCGTGATGACGAGGTCATCCTGGGACACAGGAGGCTCGCCATCATCGACCTGAAGACCGGCGATCAGCCCATCGCGAACGAAGACATGAGCGTCAGGGTGATCTGCAACGGCGAGATATTCAACTACGTCGAGCTGCGCGCCGAGCTCAAGAAGCAGGGTCATCACTTCTCCACAACAAGCGACATTGAGGTGATAAACCATCTCTATGAGCAATACGGCACTGATTTTTTGTCGCGCCTCAACGGCCAGTTCGCCCTCGCCCTGTGGGACATGAACGCCCGCAGGCTCATTCTGGCGCGCGACCGGTTCGGCATCGCGCCCCTGTTTTATGCATATCGCGGCCCGAGCCTGGTGTTCGCGTCCGCAGTCAAAGCCCTGACCCCGATGCTGGGCAAGCCCCGGATCGATCCCGAAGGCCTCTGCCAGGTCTTCACCTTCTGGAACACCGTGGCGCCCAGGACCATATTCAAAGATATTTATCAGGTCAGGCCCGGCGAGTGCATCATCCACGACCGGGGAGGGAGAAAATCCTTTCTGTACTGGGACATCGGCTTTCCTCCTGCCGGCCTGCACGACGTAACGAACCGGGACGAGGCCATGGAAGGCATCCGGGAGACCCTTGGCGAAGCGACTGCCATCAGGCTCCGGGCGGATGTTCCCGTGGGGGCTTACCTGAGCGGAGGGCTGGATTCGAGCATCCTGACCGCCCTGGTCAAACGGCATACCCCTGTCATGGAGACCTTCTCGGTGAGCTTCCAGGA
>DCDF01000198.1:0-2010 GCA_002316295.1 Syntrophaceae bacterium UBA1062
GAGTTCTTCTCCCGCCACGGCATGGCGATCGACGAGAACGACGTCACTCTGTGCTACCTGCCCCTGTCGCACATCTTCGAGCGGGGCTCCTGCGAACTGCTCGCCATCAGCCAGGGGGCCTGTATCGCCTATGCGGACAAGCCCGCCACCCTGCTGGACGACATGCAGAAGTACAATCCCACCTGGATCAACTGCGTGCCCCGCCTGTATGAGAAGATTTATGTCTCCTTCCAGAAGAAGATGGCGGAGAACCCGGTGAAAAAGGCCCTCTTCGACCTGGCCTTCCACGTGGGCAGAAAGGCGCTGGACTACCGGAGAGATCATCGGGGCTGCTACAATATGTCTCCGGGCTATGATCTTGAAGGGCGGCTCCCCCCTATGCTCAAGCTTCAGTACAGGCTGGCGGACAGGCTGTTCGCCCAGGTCCGGGCCCTCTTCGGCAGCCGCTTCCGCTTCGCTTTCTCCGCCAGCGCGGGCATTTCGCCCGATCTGCTCCTGTTCTACTACACCCTGGGTCTCGCTGTGGTCGAGGGGTACGGCTCCACAGAAAGTGCGAGCGCCTGTATCCTCAACCCCATCACGGCGTGCAAGCCGGGTTATATGGGGATCGAGGCCAACGGCTCGCTCGCCCGGGTGGCCGGAGACGGCGAGCTCGAGATATCGGGCGCCGGCGTGTTCCAGGGCTATCTCAATCTCGAAGACGAAACGCGGGACTCGTTCACCGAAGACGGGTGGTTCAAGACAGGCGATGTAGTGGAGAAGGACGACTACGGTTACTACCGCATCCTCGACCGGAAGAAGGCCATCATCTGCACCGCGGTGGGCAAGAACGTCGCTCCTGCCAAGCTGGAGAGTCTCTTTGCCCTATCGCACGCCGTCGAGCAGGTTTTTTTCATCGGCGACGAGCGCAACTACATCTCGGCGCTCATTGTCCCGAACTTCGGCTATTTCATTGATTTCTTCGAGCAGGAGCGTATCCCCTATAACAAGGGGGCGCTGAAGCACTCCGAGATCGGAGGCATGCGCGTCTGCACCGAGGTGGGGGAGGATTTCGTGCAGCACCCGAGGCTCAGGGAGCTGATCGAGCGCGAAGTGGCCATGGTCAACAGGCAGCTCGAGGACTTCGAGCGCATCCGCAGGTTCACGATTTTGAGGCAGCGGTTCACTGAAGAAAACGGCCGGCTCACGCCGACACAGAAGATCAGGAAATCGGCGATTATCAAGGATTTCAAAGACGTTATCGAGGCCATGTACTGAGCGGGAGCGGCCTCGGGCAGGCTCTCGACAGAATACAGGGCAGGGGTGCGACCGGCAGGAGCGGGGCTTCCCGGGGAACACCGCCCCCCGGAGGTGTGCACGTCATGGCGCCCGAGTATGAGAGTCAGATCGGCGAGCTCGCCCGGATAATCTCCCGGGCCGGGAAAAACGTGTTCTTCACCGGTGCCGGCATTTCCACTGAAAGCGGCATTTCCGATTACCGCAGCTCGGGCGGAATATGGGAGCGCCACAGGCCCGTAAACTTCCAGGAGTTCATGTCGTCGCACGAGGCGCGCGTCGTCTACTGGCGGCAGAAGGTCGAGCTCTACCGGCAGCTTCAGTTCACCCGTCCGAACGCGGCCCATCTGGCCATAGCCAGGCTCTGCTCCCGGGGCCTGGTGGAAGCGGTGATCACCCAGAATATCGACGGGCTTCATCAGGCGTCGGGCGTGCCGGATGAGCAGGTGATCGAGCTCCACGGCAACAGCCTGCGGGTGCGGTGCATGAGCTGCGGAGAGGTTTCGCCCTTTCCCGATGCCGTCAGGCGGGTCGAGTCCGGGGACGAGGCGCCTCAGTGCAGATGCGGCGGGTTCCTCAAGCCCGACACCGTTTCCTTCGGGCAGGCCATGCCCGAGAAGGCGCTGGGCAGGGCGGTGGAGCTTTCCCGCTCGGCCGACTGTTTCATCGTGGTGGGATCGACGCTGGTAGTCCAGCCAGCCGCCCATCTGCCCCGCTATGCAAAGCAGGCCGGCG
>DCDF01000198.1:2130-5046 GCA_002316295.1 Syntrophaceae bacterium UBA1062
GCGCCCGCCTCGCCATCGTCACTCTCTCGGAAACGCCGCTCGATCATCTGGCCGATGTGCGCATTTCATGCCGGGCGGGCGAGGTTCTTCAGGCGCTGGCGGATGCGATCGAATCAGGACAATAAGGCCGGCCTGAAGGGGGGACCCGCTTCGGGGCGACGGGAGATCAGGTCCCCATGATGTGCTCCAGCCTCCGGTTCACCCACTGGGCCTCGCGGTCGAAATCGTAGGTGCGGTGAAAGTGGAAGATCTTCTGGTAATATTCCACGACATTGAAACCTACGGAATACTGGAGCTTGCGCAGGCATACCGGACACAGGTGTATCGGCCGGGCGTCGCTCTCGGCAAGATGGTTCGATCCGTTCATGAGACAGTGGAAAAAGGTGCAGTGGGCGAGCGAGAACATGTGGGAGATCTCGTGGACGAGGACCTTGCAGCTTCTCATGCTCAGAAGACGCTCGCAGTCACGTCCGCGGGTGTAGCCGTAGAAGGCCGGATCGTATCGGGCAAAGCTGAATACCCCGACACCGGTCTTGAGAGAGGCCTGCCCGAAGACAAAGTTCCAGTCCTCCTCGGGGTAGAGGTCCTCCATAGTCACGGCAAGCACGCAGAACGCGTCTTTGGGCATATTCTGCCTGAGATACACCAGCACGTCGAGCGATAAGACCTGGCGGTTGCGGGTGACCGGATTGATCCGGGTCGTGAAGCGGTTCGTGTTCACCTCGGCCCGGGGCAGGACGAAGACATCCATCATGAAGTACGCGGCAGCGCAGTCCCTGAGCATATCGAGCCGCGGGCCCGCATCTTCGGCGAACTCCCCGAGTGGGGCTAGATAGATCCTGTTTTTCCTGCCCCCGGGCCTGCGGGGGTTTGATCCGGCGAACTCCTGAAAGCCCTGCCCCGGTTCCTGGTGGACGCTCAGCCAGTCTCCGGGATGCGGCGCAGGGATAGGCTCGAAATCATCCCCGGGGGTGAGCGCGCGCCTGAGAAACAGGGACAGCCCTTTGGTGTCTCCTATGGCTTGTGCGATTTCCCTGTGGTCCGGCATGCGGAAGGCCATATAATGTCTATATGCCACATATCCGCAGACACACAAGCCGGAAAAAAGCTCATCGCGTACATTCCTCGCTGGAGAACATCCGTCCCTGATAAAGCGGCTCCGTTGTCTCATGATGCAGAACCTTGCCAAGGGAAACAGGGCCATGGGCTGCGCTGCCGGGATGGACCGCCGGTTATGTGATGTGCAGCAGTCATTCGGTTGTGGATGGAGAGTGCGTTCTCATGCTAGGGTAGCATGCTCAATCGAAGTGAGAAGAAAGGGATCAGCCCATGGAAGACTATATGGTGAAGGCGATTACCGAGAGCAAGGACATCATAGCGGTGGCATGCGTCACGACCAATCTGGTCAACGACGCGCGTGGCAGACACGGCACGTATCCCACCGCCACGGCGGCCCTCGGCCGAGCGCTGACCGGTGCAGAGCTCATGGCGTCGCTGCTGGACCCTGATCAGCGGGTGGCGCTGAAGTTTCAGGGCGACGGCCCTTTGAAGAAGATCCTGGTCGAGGCGGACGGGACCGGCGCGGTACGAGGATATGTGGGCGTTCCCGAGGTGAATCTTCCCCCGAAAAACGGCAAGATAGACGTCTCCGGGGCCCTGGGATCGAACGGCTACCTTACCGTGTCCAAGGACTTGAGGGTCAAGGACGTGTATACCGGGGTCGTGCGTCTGCACTCCGGTGAGATCGCCTCGGACATCGCATACTACTTTTCCGAGTCCGAGCAGATTCCCTCGGCGGTCGGGCTGGGAGTCTTCGTGGAGCGGGACGGTGAGGTCTCCGCTGCGGGAGGCTTTCTGGTTCAGTCGCTGCCGCCGTCCGATGACGAGAGGATAGACGCCATCGTGAGCCGGATCGAGCACATGGACAGCGTCACCGCGCAGCTGAGGGACGGCAGGTTGCCCGAGGATATTCTGGAGCTCATTCTCCAGGATATTCCGCACTACATTATCGAGAATCGGCAGCTCGCCTTCAGGTGCTCGTGCAGCAGAGAACGGACTGAGCAGGCCGTCATCGCCCTGGGCGCGGAGGAGATCAGGAATATTATCTCAGATCGAGAAAGCGTGGACATCTCCTGCCAGTTCTGCGGGGCCGTTCACACCTTCTCCAGAGAAGAGCTCAAGCGCCTCATCGAAGAGCAGCACTGAGCCCTCCTTCGCCGAAGATGTTTCAGTCGGGTCATCCTTCGAAGAGGAGTCCTCTTCCGTGACACACGGCAGGGCGGGCTCTTCCCCTCTCGAAAGACAGGGGCGGGTCCGACGCCCGCCGGATAGGATGGGCTCCCCTTTTGCTTCGATGCTCCCTCCTAAAAATCTTGACAAATGACCCGGCTTGCGAAAATACAGGGGGTGCAGCTCCTGCAGGCCGCGCCCCTGACAGGGACAAAGATGCGGGCATGCAGCAACAGATGATTTCGAGGAGAAGATCATATGGGAAAGGGCGACCGCCGGTCCAAACGGGGTAAGATCTGGAGAGGCACCACGGGCAAGACCCGGCCGAAGTCGAGAAGGAAAAAAGAGGCGAAAGCCGCTTCCTGAGGGCTATGCAGGCATGCGTGCCTGAGGCCTGGAGATCTATGCGCTGATCAGCGCGATGGCCAGCACGCAGAGAGCGACCCCCCGCCACTGTGAGGCGCTCACCTTCTCTTTGAGGATGAGGCACGAGAGCACCACGGTAACGGCCGGGTACATGGAGGAGAGCACCGCCGCCACATCGAGCCGGGTGAACTGCCTGGCGAGCATGTAGAACGCGTTTCCCCCGGCGTCGAACACTCCGGCCAGGAGGGCTATCGGGCTGGCCGTCAGAGACGGGATCTGTTCGCGCCTGGACACGATGATAACGGCGGCGAGCGCCAGCGC
>DCDF01000189.1 GCA_002316295.1 Syntrophaceae bacterium UBA1062
TACGCGACTATCACCGCGCTCGTCATCTGTCTATGGTTCGGCCCGTGGTTCATCCGGAAGCTCGCCGAACTCAAGTTCAGGGAGCGGATCAACGGCTACACGCCGAAGACGCACCAGGGAAAGTCCGGCACGCCCACCATGGGCGGCATCCTCATCATCTCTGCCGTCACCCTGTCCACGCTGTTGTGGGTGGATCTCGCCAATCTCTATATCTGGATGGGCATGATCATTCTCTTGAGCTTCGGGCTCCTGGGGTTCGTCGACGACTATCTCAAGACGGTCAAGGGAAACATGAAAGGGGTCCCGGGGCGCGTGCGGCTTCTGGTGGAGTTCGCCGTCGCGGCGCTGATCGGGTACATTCTCATCAACATCCCCGGGTTCGACCGCTCCATCGTCATCCCCTTCTTCAAGAACATATCAATCGATCTCGGCATACTCTATGTTCCTTTCGCCATGCTGGTGATCGTGGGAAGCGCCAACGCCGTCAACCTTACCGACGGGCTCGACGGGCTGGCCATCGGGCCGTGCACGATCGCAGCGGCGACCTATCTCGTTTTCGCCTACGTGACGGGCAACATCAAGGCCGCTTCCTATCTCCAGTTCCCTTTCATTTCCGGCGTAGGAGAGCTTTCCATCTTTCTGGGCGCCCTGGTAGGCGCGGGCATGGGATTTCTCTGGTACAACGCTTATCCCGCCCAGGTGTTCATGGGTGATGTCGGTTCCCTGAGCCTGGGGGGGATTCTGGGCACGGTGGCGCTGATCACCAAACAGGAGGTTCTGCTGCTGGTGGTCGGAGGAATTTTCGTTATGGAGGTGGCGTCTGTCATCCTTCAGGTGGGATTCTTCAAGTACACGAAAGGCAGACGCATATTCAAAATGGCCCCTATTCACCATCACTTCGAGCTGAAGGGGTGGCCGGAACCCAAAATCATCGTGCGGTTCTGGATCGTCTCGCTTCTCCTGGCGCTGGTGGCCATTTCTACTCTGAAGTTGAGGTGAGGTCTATGGAAGAAAAAGATACTGAACTCCATTACCTGCAAATGCTCATCAGCTTTTATGTGGATCACGAGGACAAAAGCATCGCGAGACTCCTCGTGAGAATCAGCGAAGGATTGGAAAGGATGAAGGCTTGCGCATAGTTGTGTGGGGGACTGGCCGGACCGGCCTGGACACGGCACGGGAGATGATCAGGCAGGGCCACGAGGTGCGGCTCGTGGACGAAAAAGTCCCGCGGCAAAGCGGGGAGCTGCCGGTCTCTCTGTTGAAGGAAGACGACATGAAATGGGCGGACTTGGTGATCCCGAGCCCCGGAATACCCAGGTTCCACTCCATGCTCGGCTGCGCGAAGAAAGTGCTCTCCGAGATCGAGGTTGCCGCCCGCCTCCTCACGGGAACACTGATCGCCGTGACCGGGTCCAACGGCAAGACCACGACTACTACGCTCATTCACCGGATTCTGACCCGGGCCGGCCTCGACGCCGGCATCGGCGGCAACATCTCTCCCCCGCTTATCTCGCTGGTCGAGCGCAACCCACAATACATCGTGGCCGAGATCAGCTCCTTCCAGCTCGAGTGGATCGAGCATTTCAGACCGCGCATCGGCATATGCCTGAACATCACCCCCGACCATCTGGACCGCTACCGGGACATGGACGAGTACGTCTTCTACAAGAAGATCATGTTCAGAAACCAGCAGGAGGACGACATCGCGGTGCTGAACGCCGCAGACCCTTATCTGAGGACCGTGGAAGGCCGCGCACGGCGGGTGGGCTTCTCCTTCAATCCCCCTTCATCCGGAGACGGCGCGTTTCTCGAAGGCTCTCGGGTGTGCTTCCAGGGAAGCATCGCAGGACAGGGGCCGATGCTTCCGGAAGGAAGAGATCTGGGCAACGGCCTGAAAGAGGATATGCTCGTTTCCGCCCTTGTCGCGCGGCTTCTGGGCCTCGATTCCTCCATATCCCAGGAGGTGTTCGCAGACTTCGAAGGGATCCACCACCGGTTCGAGCATGTGGCGACCATCGACGGGGTATCCTTCGTGGACGATTCCAAGGCAACCAACGTGGGCGCGTTGGAAACGGCGCTGTCCGGCATGCGGGGCCCGGTGATCCTCATCCTCGGAGGGAAGGACAAGGGAGGCGACTTCTCGCACATCGCCCGGCGCTTCAGCGACAGGATACGCATGGTCATCGCCATCGGCGAGGCCGCCGGAAGGATCGTGCAGGAGGTATCGGATATCGTTGATGCGGAGTACGCATCCGACATGGAGCAGGCGGTAAAAACGGCTTTCGAGAGAGCGGCAAGCGGCGACACGGTGCTCTTGAGCCCCGGGTGCGCCAGCTTCGACATGTTCCAGAGCTATGCCCACAGGGGGGAAGTGTTCCGGCAATGCGTACACTCGATCAGATGATTCCCGAGCTCGACTTCGACATGGTCTTTTTCCTGACCACACTCGTACTGCTGGTCATGGGGACAATCATGATCTTCTCCTCGAGCTACTTCATATCGAAAGAGATGTACGGCAGCAGCTTTGTCATGATCAAAAAACACCTCTTCCACCTGGCGGTGGGGGCGGCGGCGATGGTCTATCTCATTCATGCGGATTACCGGAAATTCAATACCCGGATATTCATTCTGGCCATCCTGGGACTGGGAATCATAACATGCGTTCTGTGCTTTGTCCCCGGAGTCGGCATCACCGGAGGCCACGCAAGACGCTGGATCAGGGCCCCCTTTGTCACGGTCCAGGCGTCCGAGATCATGAAGATCGCCCTCATCTTCTACCTGGCCTACTACCTGTCCAAAAAATCAAAAAAACTCGACGACTACCGCAGTGGGGTGCTGCCCGTTCTCGGGGTCGTCGCTGTAAGCGCCCTGCTCATCTTCATCGAGCCCGACTTCGGCACGGCGGCCACCATCGGGCTGTGGTCGATCTTCATCCTGTACATAGCAGGCATGAGGATCAAGCACCTGATATTCACATTCCTGATGCTCGTCCCGGCTGCAATCACCATGATGGTGCTGGAGCCGTACCGCAGGGCCAGGCTGCTTGCGTTCAGAGACCCCTGGGAGGACATGCAGGGGATCGGCTATCAGATCATACAGTCTATGGTGGCGCTCGCCAACGGCGGCGTCTTCGGATCGGGACTCGGCGAGGGAACCCAGAAGCTCTTCTTCCTCCCGGCCCCCCACACCGACTTCATTCTTTCGGTCCTGGGAGAGGAGCTCGGATTCATCGGTGTTCTGTTCGTGGTGACTCTCTTCGGTCTGTGGGTCTGGAGAGGCTACAGCATCGCGCTGGCCACGAACGACGATTTCGGGTTCTTCCTGGTCATCTCGGCCGTTTCACTCCTGGGGTTGCAAGCCATTGTGAACATGGGGGTGGCCATGTCCCTCCTTCCCACCACCGGCATCGCCCTTCCCTTCTTCAGCTACGGGGGTTCGAGCATGGTGACCGCAATGGTGGCGTCGGGCATCGTGCTGTCGGTATCGAGGAGGGCGCGCCTGTGAGGGTCATCGTCACCGCAGGAGG
>DCDF01000284.1 GCA_002316295.1 Syntrophaceae bacterium UBA1062
GCCTCGTTCGTGGGCTGATTGAAAAGGTGAAAGAGCATTACCATGATCAGGGCGATCACCACCCACAGTGCGATATTCTTTATCATTCCGTTCCCATTCTTCTGGGACTTGTTGTTGGGCATCAATCGGTTCTCCTTAATGAGTCTCTAGGGATGCAAGAGGCGGCAGGGCAATATCATGGTAATCTTCTGATATCTGGGTGAGCGCTTCTTTCGCTTCAGCGTTCTTGTTCAGCGCCATGAGGGCCTGTCCTTTATAGAAGAGCGCCTGGTCCCTGAAGTTCTGCGGCGAGCGGCTGACGGCGTTCGTGAGGAGCTCAAGAGCCTTGTCCGGTTCCTGTCGATCGATGTAAGCGGCTGCCATGATCAATATTCCCTGCCAGTGGAAAATGTCTTCCCGTCCCCAGTCGTTGACGAAATCCTGGGCATAGTCGACAGCCATCTTGGGGTCCTTCTCACCGTAGGCCATTCGGGCAAGCCTCAGTTTTGCAAGTTTGCCCGCCCTGGTATCGGCGTAGCTCTGTACGACATCCAGGGTGGTCTGGTAACTGTCTCCCGAAGTGCTCAAAGCGAGCATGGCCGAGTACTCCCTGTCCATCTTCCAGGAGTAGAAGCCGACGCCGCTTGCCAAGACAACGACTATAATGGCAACCGCTACCGCAAATCGTGATGGATTTTCCTTGATCCACTTCACAGCGGATCTGGTTGTGCTTATGAACTCGTCAGGCGCATTGAGAAGGTCTTTCCTCGTCGTCTTTGCCATGAGCATTTCTCTCCTTGTAATAGATACATACCATATAGTAACGAACCAGTCGTCCTGTCAATGCGGATCTCCCATCACCCGGAAGGGTTCAGGTCTACTCTTGAGGACGGGCCGCAGCCTGAAGATCTGGCTGCACATGCCCTGCCGGAATCAAGAATGCCGCGTCCGGCCATGCGGACAAGGGCGGCTGAAAAATCACATGCACAAAAATTCTCTGGTATGACCCTGACTGCCGATGAATAGCCTTCGAAAAAACGCAGATGCGAGCTGGGAGCCCCTTTTTACCGGAAGGGTTGGACAGAGACGGGCCCGCAGCGGCCATTCAATACCGCTGCGGGCCCGGGGAGATGCTATTTCATTGCCACCGGTTCGAGAATCTGGGGGGTAATGAAGATCAGGAGCTCTTTCTTGGACTTATCCTGAGTTTTTCCGCTGAAGAGAAAACCGACCACAGGCAGTTTTCCCAGGAAGGGGACACGCTGGACATTTGTGCGCTCTTCCTCTTCGATGATCCCGCCGATGACGGAGGTTTCGCCATTTCTCACGAGCACCTCTGTCTGGGCTTCGCGCGAGGCGATGCTGGGATCGCCCAGGGAGTTGACGATGGAGCCGATGGCGTTCCTCTTCACCGAGATCTCCATGTTGACGCTGCCGTCAAAGGCGATTCTCGGAGTCACCTCGAGCACCAGCTCGATGTCCTTCAGCTCGGTCGAGAGCTGGCCATCGTCGTCTCTGACCACATAGGGATACTTTTCGCCCTGGCGGATGATTGCCTTTTTGTTGTCCATGGTGACGATCTTCGGCCGTGCGATCACTTCAGCGGTTCCGATGGTTTCACCGATATCCAGTCTAAGGTCGAGATCAAAGGCCGATCCTGCGAGCCGTCCAACGGTGATACCGAAGCCCGCCGCCTGATTGGTCGGGAAGTTGACCGCCAGGGACGGCTGGGGAACCGTGGCCGTCGACCACGTAGGCCTTGTGCCGGGCACCACCGTGGTGTTGAAAAGGCCTCTGGCCGGACCGGTATTCACGCCGCTCAGGCCGAAATGGCTCCTGTCGGACTGATTTCTGAACGAGCCACCCCACTGTACGCCGAGCCCTCTGGTAAAGTCGTTGTCTGCCTGGACAATCCTGGCTGCGATGAGCACCTGCGGCGTCGACTTGTCGAGGCGCTTGATCATTGACTCGATGTCGTCAACGTTTTTCTTGATATCTTTTACGATGAGGACATTCGTCCTGTCTTCGGCAGTGATGCTGCCCCTGTCGGACACCAGCCCCACTTCTTTTCCCTTGATAGTGCCGGCGATATCGGACGCTTTGGCAAAATTCACCGGAATCACCGAAGTGACGAGAGGTTCGAGCTGCTCCTCGGTCTTCAGAGATTCGAGCTTTCTTTCCTGAGCCTTCTTGATCTTGTCCGCAGCATCGATCCGCACAACATTCCCGACCGCCATTTTGTCCAGATCCTTGCTTTCCAGGACGACATCGAGCGCCTGGTCCCAGGGGATGTCCTTGAGGCGGATGGTGATGTTTCCTTTCACCTGATCCGAGGTGACGATATTGAGACCGCTTACATCGGCAATAATTCTCAAAACGTTATGAATATCCGCATTCTGAAAATCCAGTGATATGCGCTCGCCGGTATAGGTGGGCTCCACATATGACCGTTCGACGATATTGCTGCCTTTGAGAACGGCAGGAATATTCCTCACCGAGGGAACGGCCGGTCCTTTTTCCTGGAGCGGTTGGCCGGACTGATCGGGCGTTGCGGCTGACTGGACAACGACAATTTTGTCCTGGGTGCTCGGCTTGTCTTTCCTCGCCCATTCGGGGATGTCGAAGTCCATGATGAGGAGATGGTTGTCCTGGGAGACGAAGTAGGGGACGATCTGCTTCATGGTTATGTCAAAGACGGCCTTGTTGCCTTGCTGCCTGGGAAGGATCTGCGTCACCGCGGTCTCGAATTCCCTGGTGATGAAGGGGCGGGCGAGGTTGCCGGGGACCCTGGCGTTATCGATGAGAAGGGTGAGGTTGTCCCCGTCCCTCTTCACATCGAAGGTCGCTTTTCCATCGAGGCCGATCTGCAGCCGTGATTTGGATTCAACCGTCATGAAGTCCACGCTCTTGATGGTCAGCCCGAACCCGTATGCGGGCAATAACAGCAGGCTGATTATCACAGTAAGAATGATTTTCCTGTTCATTTTCCGGTTACCCCCTCTTGCTTCCTGAGCGACAATATCACTTCCCGTGTATTTACGCGTCCCATGTAGTCTTTGAAATGTTGTTTCACCGTGACCCCTTCTTTCGATATGCTGGTCACGATTCCCGAGTTCTCGCCGATCAGTGTTCCTTCCTTGATGATAAATCCCATTCCGGAAGATTCTTCGATCAGCGCGCGTTTCTCTTTACCCAGGATGACCCCTACCAGCTCTATCTGGGAAAGTGTCAGTTTCTGCAGGGGATCGGTAATACTGCTCTTCTCTTCGGACAGCTCTCCCTGGGTTGAGCGTGCGAATGGCTGGAAGGGATCCCGTATGCCGGTAATCTGGTACTGGGGTTTCTTCTGTTCTTCCGGGACCAGAACTGGTTTCACCTTTTCCTGCTTGGCGACAGCGGTATTGACAGTGGGGCTCTTCTGAGCCGGAGCACTCTGCTGCTCCTCTCCCGAGCACGCTACGACGCACATCGACAGGATGACGATAAGTCCAGACAAAATTCCTTTCATTGTCATTTCCCTTTGGCCTTTGTATTGTCTGCTTTCGTACTTTCCGCGTTCTCAAGGAACTTATAGGTTACCGCATTGCACGACGTAGCGAGAAGGGCCGGCTGAACAGTGTCCTTCTGCTGCTTGTTCTGCATGTTGATATTGGTGATATTCACGATTCGGGGCATTTTTGATACGCTCTCGAAGAACGTGATGATATCCCGGTATCTTCCCTCGATCTGGATATCCACAGGGATTTCCGCATAGAAGTTTTTCGGTACTTCACCTCTCGGCTTGAAGAGCTTGAACTGGAGCCCCGACGCATTTCCCAGGGCCGAAATGTTTTCCAGCAGCGTGGGGATCTCGCTCTTGTTGGGAAGCTGCTTGAGGGCAAGGTGAAGTTTCGCCCTGGTTTCTTCGAGTTCGGCCTCGTACCTGGGTTTCTCCTTCACGATATCCCTTTTGGCGGAGAGTTCTGCCTTGAGCTTGTTGAGCTCGGGCTCGATCACCCTGATCTCGGCCACCACGGGCCGATAGAAGAACTGCCAGTATACGCCGAGGATCGCTCCGAGAATGAGGACAAGAGCAAGTATCTTGATGGCTGGCTTTTGTCTCAGCAAGAGATCTACAATGTTCATATATCACCTCAACTCGGCAACTTTATTTTGCACTTGATGGTAAATTTGTGGTTGATACCCTGCTGCTGGGTCACCTCGAGATCCACCCCCTCAAAGTAGGGCGACGCCTGGAGATTTTTCATGAAGACGGCGATGGTGGGGTTGTCAACTGCTTCACCGTCGAGGATGAGATTGCTGCCGGTGTTTTTCATGGATGTAATCCATGCCTTTTCCGGAATGAGAAGGCTCAGCTGGTCCAGAACTTCCACAGGGCCGCTCTTCTTGGCATTCAGATCGGTGATGATATCCAGCTTTCGTTCCAGCTCCTGTTTCTGCTGTTTGAACTTCTCGATCTCACCGGCTTCGGCGGTGAGCTTCTTGATCTCGAGCTTGGTGTTCGTCACTTCCTGTTGAAGCATCTCTTTCTGATGATTGACCGATGCCTGTACGAACCAGGAGAGGATAAAGACCAGCACCACGCATAGAGTGAGGAGCGTGACATGCTCAACAAGGGCCTTTTTTCTCAGTTCCGACTTGATGGGGAGAAGGTTGATCTTTACCATTTATAATCGGCCCTCCTTAACGCAAGACCTACCGCTACCGCCATCTGCGGTGCAATGTAGGCCATATATTCCGGGTCAAAAACCTTGTCGTCCCAATGGATATTGTTGAATGCGTTGATCATTTCGACCGGGATGTCCATCTGCTTCTTGAGCAGGGGGATCAGTCCGGGTATTCTGCATGATCCGCCGGACATGTAGATCCTCTCGATGTTCTCATTGACCATGGTGGACAGGAAGAAATCGAGGGTCCTGCGAATCTCCTGAACATACGTTTCCGCAGCCATCTTGAAGATGTAGTTGATCCTTTCGAGATCGATGCCCTCGATGTCCGAGCCAGTCTTGATATTTTCGGCCCTCTCGTAGCTCACCCCGAACTCGCGCTGAATTCTTTCGGTGAGCTGTCTTCCGCCCATGGAAATATCCCTGGCGAAAATCGACATCCCGTCTTTCAGGACATTGATGTTGATCATTGATGCGCCGGCATCCACCAGGGCCACAATCGATTCCGGGGCATCGGGATAGTTCACCTCGTACATGGTTTCCAGGGCGAATACGTCGATATCCATGAGCATGGGTTTCAGCCCTGCGTTCCTGACCGCCGAGGCATAATCATCGACGAGCTCTTTCTTGGCTGCGACAAAGAGAACGTCCATCATGTCGGAACGTTCCAAGCTCTCTCCCAGGACGAATGAATCGAGATACACGTCGTTGATGTCGAAGGGAATGTACTGCTCGGCTTCGATCATAAGGGTTTCCTGCAGCTCGGATTCGTTCATGAGCGGCAGCTCTGCCTTCTTGACGATCACCGAATGGCCCGATATGGCGCTTGCCGTCCCACGGGCCTTGACTTTCAGGTTTTCCTTGAGATTCTTGATCGTGTCGACCACGGTTTCGGAATCCATGATGTCCTTGTCCACGATGCACTCGGAAGGAATCAGCCCCAATCCGAGCGCCTTGAGCTCGTAGCCGCCACGGACCTTCTCGATATCCACCATCTTGATCGATTGAGAGCCGATATCCAGTCCTAATAATGTCTTTTTTTCAAACAACATCCTCTCACCCCGTGATCATTTCTTTGCCTTTTTGAACACCACTATTCTGTCTCCCGGTTTCACAAGGTTCATTTCCTGGATGATCACATGCTCGATGTATGCCAGATTTTCTTTGAGCATGGATGCCTCCCTGGCGAGCCCTTCGTTCTTTTTTTTCAAGGAGACGTTCTGTTCCTGCAGGTTTTTGAGCTCCTGATAAAGCTGGTAGCTCCTGATCAGGCCTTTGTCCCCGGGTACGGTAAAGAAAAGAAATAATACGGTGGTCAGAATCAGAGCATATACGACAGGCCTCGAGATCCTCATCACGCGTATTATATCTCAATAATACTGGATTATCACCTATAAATAATTCTTCCGAGCGCATAGCATCACTATCGGGAGGATGGATATGAATCTTTAAAAAAATTGTAAGATCGGGACGGCGCCCCTGATACGGAGATATAAGTACGCAGCGGATAGTTCCGTTTCTTCAATCCGCGTTTCCATAGGATTACAAATTGGTAATTCTATTCATGTCAACGGCCCGCCCCTGTATGGAAATTGAACAGCATTGACTCAAGTTTCCATTCTGAAGGCTGATATACGTTGTCACAGCAACGTTCTTCCACCGTTTGAAGATCTTCTTTCAGAACAGTCTCGGCTACTTGAACCACCTCATATTGATTCCCAGGATGAGGCCAAGAAGGAATCCGCCGATGTGGGAAAACCACGCGACCGTGGTCTGTGAATGGATGCTGAGATACCCGTTTGCACCCTGAAGCAAAAACCAGACAAACATGAAAACGATCGACGGGATCTCCACCACCTCGATCAGAAAGATCAGGGGAACGATCGTGAGAATCCTTGCCTTGGGATTGAAGACAAGATATGCACCCATCACTGCCGCAATAGCACCCGATGCACCGACGACAGGCACCGGTGATGTCGGATACATGACGGCATGGCTGTAAAATGCAACGAGCGCAGCGGCCAGATAGAAAAGACAGTAGCGGACGATACCGATGCGTTTTTCAAGGGCGGGTCCGAAAACCGAAAGAAAGACCATGTTGCCCAGGAGATGGATGTAGCCTGCATGCATGAAGGCCGAAACGAGTATCGACCAGTGTATTGCGAGTATGTTGCCGGTCCCTTTGGTGAGGTAGTGATAGACATCCCCCGGGCTTGCCGCGTACAGCTGGAAGATCTGCTCTCCCACACGGAGCTCCTCGACAAAAACGGCGAGATTGATCAGGATGATGACAGCGGTTGCAGGTGCAAATCCCCTGGATACGCTCGTGTCCCGTACCGGGATCATCTCTCATGCTTCCTCGAGTGCCGGTATAATACAGAGGAATACGAGCCCGCTTTCGCCCGCACGAATCTGGTGCTCGGCATGTGGTGGGATAAAGAGAGCCATTCCTTCTCTGAGTTCCGCATGCTCGCCATTTACCATGGCCGCGCCTGTTCCGGACAGCACATAGATTTCATGCTCCCAGGCATGGGAATGCCGAGGGGTATAGCCGGAAGACCCTATGGAGAAATGGCGGAGGTAAAATGTCTCGGCAGATTGCTCTTGAGCGATGAGCGTCCGTTTTTCGACGCCTTTTGCGCCTGCGAAGTTTGTTATGCATGGAACGTCAAGATAATGACGTGCTTTCATGATCTCCCCCGAGAAGAATTCATATGTACGGATGTTTCTCTCCGGTGTTTATCACAGGTAAATGCAGGGGTGCAAGATCGAGCAGGACATGATGTCGATCACCAGGCTCCGGGAGGGACCGGCAAAAAAGAATGTCCGGCTGCCTGGAATGCCTGGTGTCTTGTCTCTTCGCATTTTTTCCACTATATACCCTTGCATGAAGGATATGGGTGCAGTTCTCATTTTCTTCGGCGCCGTTCTTCTGCTCGTCGGTGCCCTGTTCTACTTCGGGGCCGGTATCTCCTGGCTGGGGAAGCTCCCAGGAGATATCCGGATAGAAAGGCCCGGGTTCAGCATCTATATTCCCATCACAACCGGGATACTGATCAGTATCGTGATCAGTCTGATACTTTATCTCATCAGGATGTTCAGGTAAGAGCGTGATCATCGAGAGCTTTATTGCACAGATTGTACGGGGCGCATCCAAGAAATCCTTTTCGTTTGAGGACTCCGTCCGTCCCTCCCCGCCCAGAGCGCCCGGCGGACCGATCCATTTATATATACACATTCCCTTCTGTGAAGAGCTCTGCCCGTACTGCTCTTTTCACCGGGTGAAGTTCAGCGAGGAATCTGCCCGCGAGTATTTTCAGGCACTGAAGCGGGAAATCGAAATGTATCGCGACCGCGGATTCTCGTTTTCAGGGGTGTATGTGGGAGGGGGGACTCCCACCATCCTCCTCGATGAGCTTCTGGATCTTCTTTCCCGGATTCAGCGGGATTTTTCACCGGCGGAGATATCGGTGGAAACCAACCCCGACCGTCTGGACAGGCAGATATTGGAGCTTCTGCGCGACGCCGGGGTGAGGCGGGTGTCCGTGGGGATACAGACATTCAGCGATCCCCTCCTCATGAGTATCGGACGCTACAGCAAGTATGGCAGCGGAGAGCTGCTGAGAGAAAGGCTCATGGAGGCGAACGGGTACGTAGAGACCCTCAATGCCGATATGATCTACAATTTTCCTGTCCAGAGCCGGGGGATGCTCGAAAACGATCTTGAGACGCTTCTTGACGTGAGCCCCGATCAGATCACCTTCTACCCTCTCATGATCTCCGACGCCACCAGGAGGAGAATGAAAGATCTCATGGGCTCGGTGAGCCATGGGAAGGAAAAGCGCTTTTATTCGCTCATCACCTCGCGCCTTTCGGGGGCCTACCGGCCGGGCTCGGCATGGTGCTTCTCGAAAAAGGGCTCATCCCTGATCGATGAGTATGTGGTCGCAGGCGATGAGTATGTGGGTGCCGGAAGCGGCGCCTTCGGCCTCGTAGGCGGCGGCATATATGCAAACACCTTCTCTCTTTCCGAATACGGCAGGCTCATCCGGCAGGGAAAATTTCCCCTTGCGGCCAGGAAGCTTTTCTCCGAACGGGAGCTGGCCCGGTATGTCTTTCTCATGAGCCTCTTTGGCCTGTCGCTTGACACGGCCGCCTTTCGGGAGAGATTCGGTCGTGCCCTGTGGCGGATGCTGGGGCCCGAGCTTCTGTTCTTCTTTCTTACAGGGGCTCTGCGGTTCGATCAGGGCCGGATCAGGCTGACGTCGAAGGGCCGGTACTACTGGGTGGTCATGATGCGCGAATTCTTTACCGGCGTCGACAATTTCAGAGACCTGAGCAGAGAAGCAGCGGGCATCGCCACCCTGTAGGGCTTCAACCTCACGCTTCCTTCAGGCTGTCTCGGCTTCCAGCTTTTCGATGAGGAAATCGAGCTCTCTTTTAACCTTCAGGTTCTGCTTGTACATGGTTTCGATGGTCTCGAGTGAATGAATGATGGACGAGTGTTTTCGTGAGAAAGCGTTGCCGATGGTCTGCAGCGGCTCCCTCGTGTAGCGCCTGCAGAGGAATATAGCCACCTGGCGCGGATAAACGATTTCCTTTTTCCGGGAAGGGGAAATCATGGTGTCTTTGTGGATGCAGAAATTCTTTGCCACGAAGTTCTGAATGAATTCAATGGTTATGCGCTGCTGTTTTTCCAGAGTTCCTTCCAGGAGCTCCCGTGCGAGATCCAGGGTTACCTGGCGCTTCATGAGCGAGCTCATGGCGGTTATGGTCATGACGGCGCTCTCGAGCTCCCGTATGCTGTTGAGCACGCTGTCGCTGATGAAGTCCACCACCTCGTCGGGAAGGATGATGCCGTTTTTCTGCGCCTTGTGCCTGATGATTTTGTCTCTTGTCTGCCTGTCCGGCCGTTTGAGGTCGATGACGAGTCCGGATGAGAACCTGGAGCGCAGCCCCTTGTCGATCTGCGACATGGAGCTCGGAGGCCTGAACCCGGAAAGAACCACCTGCTTCCCAGCACTGATCAAGTCGTCCAGGACATGGCACAGCTCCATCTGGGTCTTTTCCTTGTTTTTGAAGAGATGTACATCGTCGATAAAAAAGATGTCCAGCGACGACGGCTGATACGTCTTCTTGAAGCTCTCGTGACAGTTGTTGCGTACGCTGTGGACGAAATCCTGTGAAAAATCCCTGGCAGTGGTATACCTGACCGAGACACCCGGCTGCGAGGCGACGAGCCGGTTGCCTATGGCATGTGCGATGTGGCTCTTGCCCAGGCCGACATCCGAATAAAAGTAGAGCGGATTGTACCTGCTGATGTCCTCCTGTGTGACCGCCATGGCCGCCTCGTATGCGAAGGCGTTGCATCGGCCCACGACGAACTCCTCAAAGGTGAAGTTCCCGTTGAGCCCGCTCGCAGTCGGAGGCGATGAGAGCGAGGGCAGGGTCATCTGAACCGGAGACGTCTCGGTCTTTGGCTTCTCTTCTCTGGTCTTTTTCCCGGTCCTCACGCAGAAATGAACCTCCACAGGGTTCTGGAGCGCCCTCCGGACGCAGCTGACGATATGATCTTTGTACTGCCGGCTCAGATACTTCTGGGAGAAAGCATTCGGGCAGGATATCACAACGGCTCCGTTCTCCTCTGTGATGTCCAGCTGTTCTATGAGCACCCTTTCGGATGCCCCGGGAATCGTTGCGAGGATCGATTCCTTTATGGTTTCAACATGGTCCACTTCAACCTCCCAGGTGAAAGAAGAATTCAGAACGTATGGCGGGCATATTGTACCCCCGGACACAAAAGGTCAATCCCGGTCCTCTGCAGTTATTCCCATCTTTATTGACTTCGCGGCAAGAAGGATTTGATAAATATTATCTGATCTTTACGATGAAAAGCCTTGTATCTCCAGCATCGGTAGGATTCAGGGAAAGGCAAGACCTTACCTTGCTTCGAAGTGATTATCGACATTTTGTAGAAAACTCGGAACTCGGTTTATCTCTTTCTTTCTCGAAAATTTATCATTTTGGTATATAGGCTGTAATACTGTATTGCCGAACTCCTCCAGCCCACGTCCTTTTGCATGGCATTTCTGCGGATTACGGAAAAGAGGGCTTTCTGTTCGTGGAAAAGCATGCACGCCCGGCGGACGGCATCCAGGAGGTCCGAGGGCGTAGGTCTTTCAACCCTGAGCCCGGTGGGGTTTTCTCCTTCGCCCAGGGCCGTGACCGTATCCTTCAGCCCGCCCACGCGGGTGACGATGGGCAGCGTGCCGTAGCGCATGCTGATCATCTGGTTGAGTCCGCAGGGCTCGAAGCGGGAGGGCATAAGGAAGAAGTCCGCGCCGGCTTCGATGGAATGGGCAAGATCCTCGTCAAACCCGATGACCACCCCGAGGTTTCCCTTATGTCGCGCCGACAGGCTTCGCAGATCCTGCTCGTAACGACTGTCTCCGCTTCCCAGAACCGCCACCTGAGCGCCCAAGGCGATGATGTCGTCCATGATCGATATTACGAGATCGATACCTTTCTGGTCCACCAGACGGCCGATCAAACCGAACAGGGGCCCGTCGTTTTTCTTCAAAGAGAGCCTCTGCTGGAGGTCTCGCTTGCACACGGCCTTGCCCGAGAGGTCTTCCGCGCTGAAGGAATGGGCGATGCTGCCGTCGTTGAGCGGGTCCCACACCCGGGTGTCGATCCCGTTTACGATCCCGGTGAGCTTACGAGAGAAAGACCTGAGAAACCCATCGAGGCCTGCGCCGAATTCCGGGGTCTGGATCTCAAGGGCATACGAAGGGCTTACGGTGGTTACCGCATCGGAAAACACGACGCCCGCCTTGAGGATATTGATGCTGCCGTAATACTCCATGATATCCGGATGGAAATATTCATAAGGGAGAAAGAGCAGAGGCCACAGCGCAGAGTCGAAGATTCCCTGGTAGGCGAGGTTGTGGATCGTGTAGCACACGGATATGCCCGTCATTCCCAGGGCATGGATGTATGCCGGCACGAGAGCCGTCTGCCAGTCGTTGCAGTGAATGATGTCTGTATCGCCGAGCGCCGCGGCCAGTTCCACGCACGCGCGGGAGAAAAAGGCATACCGCTCGAGATTATCCGGAAAATCCCTACCCTTATAAGAATAGTAGCCGTCGCGGTTGAAATACAGGTCGTTTTCGATGAAATATACGCTCCCGTGGGAAAAAACCCGCGCCCTTGAGATTCCCTGACCCGAGAGGAACGAGATGTTCGTAACGTGCTTGAGCTCCAGTCTCGATTTCTTGACAGACCGGTACAGCGGCATCACCACATCGCATCCTGCGCCCAGGCTTCTGAGTTCTACGGGCAGGGCTGCGCTCACATCCGCAAGGCCGCCGGTCTTTGCGTAAGGAGCCACTTCAGACGAGCAGAACAGTATTCTCATGAAGGACAGTAATAACAGAATTTCATATCAAGGGTAAGGGCATCTCCTGATCCGCCCTTATAGCTTCAAAAATACAGGTGATACTAATAAAACATTAATTTGATTTTTCTCCGGCGGTTGATTATGGTGAGTTCATGAACAGGGAAGAATTCGAAAAGACACTCAAGGATTTCGAAACGCAGGTGAAAAAGAGGCTGCCCGCCATGATCAACAGCTTCCTGGTCAATAAGGGCAACCGGGAGTACGAGGCCTCTTTCAATCACCTCGTCGATATGCTCCAGAGGACCAGAAAAGAGCTGCTGAAAGACCTCTCGAAAGTAGCGAAGCACGAGCAGAAGGTGCGGTATTTCAATGCGATTTACAATATGGATTCGCAGCTCAGGAGCATGGGCAACAAGGACGCGCACCAGAGGCATCTGAAGTTCCGCCGCCACCGGATGTCCGCTCCGGTGGTGTATGATATCGGCACAGGCCCGGAAGAGGGCGATCTGCTGAATGTCGACGAAGAGGGGATCCTGCTGAAGACCGCGGAGAAGGTCTCCGTCGATCGCGAGGTCCGGATCCTGGTTTCCGGCAAACAGGCTCGGGGCAAGGCGATATGGTCCCTGAAGGACGATTCCGGCAATGTGGAAACCGGAGTGAAGTTCTTGGAGGCTTCCGAGGATTTTCTTCAGGAGGTCAGGAGACAGTTGAAAGAGTGAGGCCCCAAGCATCGCCCCGGGCCTCATTGACACCCGGACACCACCGTAGTATGCCCTTTCGGAAGACATGATATTCGCCATAACCACCCTCGGATGCAAAGTGAACCAGTACGAGAGCCAGCTCCTCAGGGAAGCGCTGGTCGAGAGGGGGTGGTGCGAGCAGCCTTTCTCCAGCCCGGGCGCCGATGTCTATATCGTCAATACGTGCACGGTGACTCATCGATCAGACGCTCAGGCAAGAAACCTTATACGCAGGGCGCTCAAGTTCGGCGCACGGGTAATAGCGACCGGCTGTCAGGCAAAGGTGTACCCGGATGAGATCAGGAGGATCTCCCCTACCGTGGCGGTGATGCCCTTCGAAGAGATGGGTGAGGCCTTGGGTGTATCCATTCCTCGGCGCATCACCGGATTCTGTGGTCACGACCGGGCATTCGTGAATATTCAACAGGGCTGCAGCAACCACTGCACCTTCTGCATTGTCCCCGGAGCCAGGGGTGTCCCCTGGAGCAGGCCCGCACAGGAGATCGTCGAGGAGATATCAGGGCTCTATGATGCGGGTTTCCGCGAGATCGTGCTTTCCGGCATCAATATCGGCCTCTACGAGGGAGGAGTGGCTGCACTGCTCGAGAGGATTCTCGCATGCACGGCCATGCCCAGAGTGCGCATCAGCTCGATCGAGCCGTGGACACTGACAGATGAGCTCATCCGTCTCGTCTCCGAAGAGCCCCGGGTGTGCAGGCATCTCCATATTCCTCTGCAGAGCGGTTCGGATACGATTCTCCGCCGGATGGGCAGGCCGTACACCGCCCGGTATTATCGAGGCCTGGTGGAAAATATCCGATCGCTCAGCTCGGAGATGAGCATCGGCTCTGACGTCATTGTCGGGTTCCCCGGCGAAGGGGAGCACGAGTTCGAGGAAACGCATTCGTTGCTCCGCGATATCGGCATCTCCTATCTGCATGTATTTCCATTCTCTCCCAGACCCGGGACCCCTGCCGCCGCCTGGAGCGCCAGGCCAGACTCCCGCGCCGTGAAGGAGCGGGTCGCGCTGCTCAGGGACCTTTCGCTCAGGAAGAGGGAGGAGTTCATCCGATCCCAGTTGGGCAGGGAGGCGGAGGTGCTCGTGACTCATGCTCATGAACGCTCCTTTCAGGGAATCACGTCGCATTATCTCCATGCGAAGGCCGCCGGGAGAGTCTGCGTCAACGACAGGGTCAGGGTCCTGCTGGAAGAGCACTGCGAGGGATACGTCCGGGGGAGGCTTCTTGGATAACCGGCTCATCGCCCGATACCTGCTCGAGATGGCCAGGGGCATGGAATATCTGGATGAAAGCCCTTTCAGAGTGCAGGCATACCGCAAGGCGGCCCAGTCGATTCTCGAGACCCCCGTCCCTGTGAGCGAGGTGGTCGAGCAAGGGAGGATCTCAGGCATTCCGGGAGTGGGCAAGGGTATTGCCTCAACCATAGAGACCTGGGTGAGAGACCGTGATTTTTCGGCCGTGGAAGAGCTCAAAGCCAGGCTTCCCAGGGGTCTCGACGAGCTTCTCAAGATTCCGGGGCTCGGCTTCAAGAGGATCAGAGCGCTGCATACCCAGTTGTCTGTCGAAACCCTCGACGATCTGCAGGAGGCGATCCGGCAGGGAAAGCTCTCCGGCATGAGGGCCTTCCCCAGGAAGTTTGTCGACAGTCTGCCCCGTTCTCTGGAAAGGGTGATGAGCTACCGGGGAAAGCTTCTCATAAGCGCCGGCCTGAGCCGGGCCGAGGCGATGATCCTCCAGCTCGCCTCCCGGGGTGTGAAGGCCCGGGCCACCGGGCAGTGCCGGCGGTTCGCCGAGGTCATCGAGCGCATCGATATCCTGGTGGAATGCTCCGGAGAAGACCGGGAAAAGATCCTGGACTCCCTGGGAGAGCCGCACGCCGTGATCCGGAACGACACCGTGACGGTGCCGCCTTCTGCAGGAGGACCGGTGATGGAGCTGCACCTGGTCCCCCGCGAGCGGCTGTCCCTCAGGCTTCTGCTCACCACAGGATCTGATGCCCACATCCTGGCATTGAGGAAGCTGGCCTCGGAGATGGGAGCGGAAATCGGAGAGGATGAGATAACCCTTCGGGGCAGGCCGGTATCGGTGAGTGCGGAAGAGGACATATACCGACTTCTCGGGCTTCAGTATCTCCCGCCGGAGGTCCGAGAGGGCAGGGATTCGGAGCTGGCCCGCGCCCGCACGAACGCCGTGCCTGCACTGCTGGAAATCGGGGATATCAGGGGAACGATCCACAACCACACCGACCGGAGCGACGGGGTATCCTCCCTGCCGGCAATGGTGCGGGGAGCCATGGAAAGGGGATACCGGTGGATCGGGATCTCTGATCACAGCAAAAGCGCCTATTATGCCGGCGGGCTGGACGAGGAGGCGGTGGCGCTGCAGCACCGGGAGATCAGTGCGCTTGGCGGGAAACTTCCGGAGATAACGATATTCAGAGGCATCGAGTCGGATATCCTCGCCGACGGGTCTCTGGATTATCCGCCGGAGATCCTTCGGCGGTTCGATTTCGTCATCGCGAGCATTCACTCGCACATGGAAATGAGCCGGCAGGC
>DCDF01000248.1 GCA_002316295.1 Syntrophaceae bacterium UBA1062
CCCGCCGCGCCTGCGAACCGACGTGATGTAGAGACTCGGCCGTTGTGTCAGCCCCGCGCCGGTGAAAACCGCACTGTCCGCCATGGCTATTTCATCAGAATGTTTTTTAATTTTTCCTTGAACCTTCCATAGATCGAGAGTACCTATGCCATTGGAAGGAGGGGAAAATGAAGCGAACCGTCTCTATCAGGGATATCATGGACAAAAAAGGCAAAGAACGCATCGTCATGATCACCTCCTATGACGCAACCACCGCCCGGATAGTCGATGCCGCTGATGTTGACATCATTCTGATCGGGGATTCCGCCGGGATGGTCATGGCAGGGGGTGACAGCACCCTGGGTGTCACCATGGACCATATGGTCTATCATACTCAGTGCGTCACCCGCACCAGGCCGGGGGCGCTCGTCATCAGCGATATGCCCTTCATGTCCTATCAGGCGAGTGTGCCCGATGCGGTGAGGAATGCCGGGAGATTCCTCCAGGAGGCCGGGGCCCAGGGTGTGAAGATCGAGGGAGGCAAGCGGGTGATCGAGCAGGTCAAAGCGATCATCCGGGCCGACATTCCGGTGATGGGCCACCTCGGGCTCACTCCCCAGTCCGTCCACGCCTTCGGTGGCTACAAGGTGCAGGCCCGGGGCGAACAGGCCGCCCTTCTGCTCAAGGAAAACGCTCTTGCGCTTCAGGACGCGGGGATCTTTGCCCTGGTCCTCGAGTGCGTCCCCGCTCCTGTCGCCAAAGAGGTGACCGAAGCACTGGATATTCCAACCATCGGCATCGGCGCAGGGCCGCACTGCGACGGGCAGGTCCTGGTGATTCAGGACATGCTGGGCATGGACAAGACCTTCAAGCCCAAGTTCGTCAAGCAGTACGCGCACCTCTACGACATCATACGCGACGCTGTCCAGGCGTACGCAGCCGAGGTCAGGGACGGCACATTCCCGGCCCGGGAGCATTGTTTCAAGGATTAGGCGCCATGGAGATCATTCGAGAAATTCAAGCCATGAAGGAATGGGTGCGCGCTGCCCGGAAGAAAGGCGAGACCGTCTGTCTGGTGCCCACCATGGGCTATCTCCACGAGGGCCACCTCGATCTCATGCGCATGGGCAGGCCCCTGGCGGATCACCTCGTCATAAGCATCTTCGTCAATCCCACCCAGTTCGGCGCGGGCGAGGACCTCGACCGCTATCCCAGAGACCTCCCCCGGGATATCGAGCTGTCGGAGTCCGTGGGCGTGGAGTGCATCTTCCACCCCGAGGCGAGCGAGATGTATCCCCCGGACTACTGCACTTACGTCAATGTGGAAAACATCACGAGTGGCCTCTGCGGAGCTTCGCGGCCGGGCCACTTCCGCGGCGTGGCAACTGTTGTCGCCAAGCTGTTCAACATCGTGGAACCCGACATCGCGATTTTCGGCGAAAAGGATTACCAGCAGCTCGCGGTCTTGAAAAAGATGGTCGAGGACCTCAATATGAACGTTCAGATCCTTGCCCATCCCACGGTCAGGGAGAATGACGGCCTGGCCATGAGTTCCCGGAACAAGTATCTGACGCCCGAGCAGCGGAAGAACGCCCTGGTGCTCTTCTGGACGCTGAAGGCGGCCCGGGAGCGAGTGAAGCAGGGCGAGCGCAGTGCGGCCGTGCTCAAGTCCGAGGCGGCGACGATGATCGAACAGGTCCCGGAATGCACGATCGACTATGTCGATATCGTGGACCCTGTCCTGCTCACGCCCCTGGAGCGGATCGAGGACAGAGCGGTTATGGCCCTGGCCGTAAAAGTGGGGACCACCCGTCTCATCGACAACATGACCCTTGAGGCATGATGCTCGAGTTCCGCGAAGACGCCCCTGTCGGTGCGCTCAGATACTGAAGCGTCGCACTTGTGATCCGGATCGTGATCAAGATCCGATCGAGGTACGGCAGGGAGAGGGACTCTTCTCGGAAAGGGACGAAAGGAAGCCCTGAATAATCTCCGACGGCTGGTGATAGTCGGTCAGAAACGCATCGTGGCCGTGCTCTGTTGCGACCTCGGTATACGAGACCTGAACGTTGAGTGCAGTGAAGAACTGAACGATCTCCTTGGACTGGGAAGAAGGGTAGAGCCAGTCGGAGGTGAACGAAATCACGAGGCCCCGCTTGCTGCGCATGTCTTCCATGTGCTGTCCCCTCTGCCGGCCGTGTCCGCGGAACCGCCCCCGCGAGCTCAGGGATGACCTGAGGTCGAAGTTGTCGATCGCGTTGGTGATATAGAGATAGCTGTTGGCGTCGAAGCGCTTGACAAAAGAGACCCCCTGATAATCGAGATAGTGCTCGACTTCGAAGGACGGTCGGAAGACGGCCCGAGACTCCTTGTCCTTTCTGATTCTGCCGAACTTTTCCTGCATCATCTGCTCCGAGAGGTAGGTGATATGGCCGATCATGCGGGCGACCGAAAGTCCCCCCTCGGGAGGCGCGGCACCGTAGTAATTGCCCCCGTTCCACCGAGGGTCGGCCATGATTGCGCGTCTGCCGACCTCGTTGAATGCGATCTGCTGGGCAGAGTGTTTCATGGCTGAGGCGATGCAGATGAACGACTCGAACTGGAAGGGGTAGTCGCAGAAAAACTGCAGGGCCTGCATGCCGCCCATAGATCCCCCGGCGATGCATTTGAGCTTGTCGATGCCCAGGTGCTTGAGCAGGATCCGCTGTACCTCCACCATGTCGCGGATGGACATGGGAGGGAAGGTGAGACCGTAAGGCTTGCCGGTGGCCGGATCGACGGACGACGGGCCCGTGGTCCCCTTGCACCCGCCGATCACGTTGGAGCAGATGACGAACCAGCGGTCCGTGTCAAAGGCCTTTCCCGGTCCGATCATGCAGTCCCACCAGCCGGGCTTCCGGTCTCCTTCATGATAGAAGGCCGCATGGGCGTCGCCGGAAAGCGCGTGCTCGATCAGCACGGCGTTGTCCCGCCGCTCGTTCAGGCTGCCGTAGGTCTCGTATGCAATGTCGAGCCTCGGGATTATGTCTCCGGACTCGAATCTGAAGGGCCTCTCGACCGAGAGGATCTGCGTTTCGACATGGGTGCGGCTGTCTGTCATGCGCGCCTCAGCTTGAAGATTCCTTCCCTGGCGAGGAGGTTGTAGAGCGGCCACCGGCTCCGGCTCACGATGTTCATGGGGAAAAAGTACCTGGCATCCATGATCTCGACCCCGATTTCCTCCAATGACGATATGAACTCCCTGATGGAAACGAAGCGCAGCACCGGTGTGTCGTGCCAGCATCCGGAGAGCCTGACCCGGGAGCTCACCCTGCCCTGGGAAAGGACGCGCATCCGGTTGCGGGCATACCCGAAATTCGAGATGGAGATGACGGCGAATCTCCCCACCCTCAGCATCTCGCTGATGACCTTGTAGGGTCGGGTGATGACCTGGAGCGTTGCATTGAGCACCACATAGTCGAAGCTGCCGTCAACCCACTCGGAGAGATCCTTGTCGATGTCCGCCTGGTACACGCAGATGCCTTTCTGGATGCACTTGAGGATCATGTCGTGGGATATCTCCACGCCGATGCCGTCCACCTGCTTGGTGTTCACCAGGGCCTCCAGCAGCGATCCGTCTCCGCACCCGAGGTCAAGGACTCTGCTTCCGCGGTCGATCCACTCCTGAATGATGGGGTAGTTCTGGGACGAGATCTTATGCACCACGGGCCACCTTCAGCGCCTGCTCGAGGTCTTCCAGGATGTCGTCCGGGTCTTCGATGCCCACGGAGAGCCTGACCATATCCGGCATGATGCCCGAGGCCGCCTGATGCTCCGGGCTCAGCTGGTGGTGGGTGGTGGAGGCGGGGTGGATGATGAGCGTCTTGGCGTCGCCGATATTGGCCAGGTGCGAAATGAGCCGCACCGCGTCCACCAGTTTTCTGGAGGCCGGGTATCCACCCTTCGGGGCAAAGGATATGATGGCTCCGAAGCCGTTCTTCAGGTACTTCCGGGCCGTCCGGTGATCGGGGTGGCTTGCCAGGCCGGGATAATTCACCCACTCGATCGCCTCGTGGCCTTCCAGGAAGGATGCGACTTTCATCGCATTTTCGCAGTGCCGCTGCATGCGAAGGCTCAGGGTCTCGATGCCGAGCAGCAGCGTAAAGGCGTTGAAGGGCGATAAGCACGCGCCGGTGTCCCTGAGCAGCACTGACCTGAGCCGTGCGATGTACGCCTGCACCCCGAACTTCTCGGTGAAGTTGAGGCCGTGCAGGCCGGGGTCGGGCCGTGAGAGCCTCTCGAAGGCTTCCCAGGAGAATTTCCCCGAGTCGGTGACGCTTCCTCCGATAGAGACACCGTGGCCCCCCATGAATTTGGTGAGGGAATGGACCACGATATCCGCCCCGTGCTCGAAGGGCCGCAGGAGGTAAGGCGTCGCGGCCGTGTTGTCCACGATGAGAGGGACACCGTGTGAATGCGCGACATCGGAGACGGCCTCCATGTCGGCCACGGTGTTCATGGGGTTGCCGATGCTCTCGATGAAGACGGCCCGGGTACGTTCGCTCAGAGCGTCTCTGAGCTGATCGATGTCATTGATGTCCACGAAACGCACCGTGATGCCCAAATCCCTCAGGGTGCTCTGGAAGAGGTGGGTGGTACCGCCGTAGAGCGCCCTGGACGAGACGATCTCGTCGCCGCTCTTGGTGATGGTGAGTATGGAGTAGAGGACCGCCGCGCTCCCCGAGGCAACGGCCACCGAGCCCACTCCTCCCTCGAGGAGAGATATTCTCTCCTCGAGGACGCTGGCAGTGGGATTGCCGATCCTCGAATAGATGCTCCCGCTTTCCTCTCCGGCAAAGAGCGCCGCGGCATGATCCACGTCCCGGAAGGTAAAGGATGTGCTCTGGTAGATGGGTACGGCCCTCGCCCGGCTGGCGCTGTCGGGCGTGTGGCCGCCGTGGACCTGGATCGTGTCGAACTTCAACGTCATACAAATACCTCTTTGGCTGAAAATCTCCACCGCCGGCTTCCCGAAGGCGTATCACCTTTACAATAACCTCGTCGCACCGGTCGGTAAGTGCAGTTCTACACTATCATGGGTTTTTTGAAAAGGGTGTCGGATGAAAGCGCGGACCTGCCGATTAACTCACCGGATCGATGCAATGGAGGGTTCCGCGGCCCGGAACAAGGCGGGAGGGCCGGAGCGGCTCATGCTCGCCCTGCCTTCGCCAATGAGCACTTCGAGGTGCGAGTAGATCTCCGAGACAGCCAGAAAAATCTCGCTCTGAGGAATGTCGGGAAACAGCTCGTCCACCAGGGGGTAGATGGGACGATCCTCGTGCTGCAGGAGCTCCAGGATCTGGCGTTTCCGGTTTTCGTGATGGCTCCGATAGCGGGAGATCAGCCCCGGAACATCGTCGATATATTCCCCGTGTCCGGAGAACGCGAAGCGGACATCGAGACCCTCGATCTTCTTCAGGGAAGACTCGTATGACCTCAGGCTCTGATAGTCCGGATCGCTCAGCAGGGAGCGGTGGATCTCCGTGATCGGGTTCGGGGTGATGTGCTTGATGATGTGGTCGCCGGTGAAAAGAACCTTTTCCCCGGCCTCGTACAGGCAGCAGCTCCCCGGCGAATGACCCGGCGTATGAATGACCGTGATCTCGAAGCCGCTGCCGGAAAAGATGTCGCCGTCGTTCATAGGAAGGATGTTCTGCAGGGGATCGCAGAAATTCTTGAAAAATGCGGACCTCCTCTTCATGCGCTCGACGGCCTCGGCCGGCATGTCGGCCAGCCGGGCGAATGCCAGGACCTCGTCGCTCCACAGCCCTTTTCGTATGTACTCGTTCGAGGTGCGCCAGATATCGTCTTGGTGAAGATGACACGGGATGGGACGGCCGGCGGCCTCGATCATCTTTACGGCCAGACCGAAGTGGTCGATGTGGCCGTGAGTGATGATGATGCGTTCGATGTCACGGAAGCCGAACCCGGCCTCATCGAGCTGCCTGCCGATGTTCTCGAACGAGCCGGGGAACTTGGGCCCGGTGTCGATGAGCGTGACGGGCCCTGTGCCAAGGACGTAGATGTTCGATGTCAGGAGATCTCCGAACCCGGGGATCGGAAGGACGAGGGCGCGAATAGCATCGAAGGAAGGAAACGCTCTGATCACAATGAAATTTCGTTCGCCGTATACGGCTGCGTAAGGCCGGCTCGACCGGCCTTACGTGTCTCGAACGTTGTCAGGATCTCTACCTCACCTGCTGAACCGACGTGACTTCGGGTATATCTTTCTTGAGCATGCGTTCGATGAGGGATTTCAAGGTCATGGTCGCCATGGGGCATCCGCCGCAGGCTCCCTTGAGGCGCACCCGAACCACGCCGTCGTTCGTCACGTCCACGAGCTCCACATCTCCGCCGTCCCTGCGCAGCATGGAACGGGTCTTGTCCAGTGACTGCTCAACCTTTTCTCGTTCAATAGCCATGCATTCCTCCATTCGTGTATGCTGGATATGGCAACTATCACTTCCGCATCTGTTTGTCATCCCTCTTTATTTGATGAAAAAATGCATACAAAGGGTTCTGTTTACACAGCCGGGCCTTCTCTGGGAGGCATCGACGGCGGTTGATTCCTGAAAAATGAATCGCCATATGAATTCAAGAGGAAGCTCTTTTCTTCAAGAGCTCAGAATAGATTCTTTTCCTGCGGGGAATGTGATAAAGGCAGGCACGTATGGCTGGAGACAAATGGAATGGCCGCGGCGGTTTCCGTGAGGTCCTGAAGATCGCCCTTCCCCTGGCGGTGAGCTCGGGATCCTGGTCCGTCCAGCATTTCGTGGACCGGATGTTCCTCACCTGGTATTCGCCCGAGTCTATTGCTGCAGCCATGCCGGCAGGCATGCTGAGCTTCACCATCACCAGCATTTTCATCGGAACCGCAAGCTATGTCAGCACCTTTGTCGCACAGTACTTCGGGGCGCAGAGGAATACCCGGGTCGGGCCCGCCCTGTGGCAGGGCATCTACGTGGCCCTGATCGGCGGTCTGATCGTGGCCGCTACGATTCCCTTCGCAGACTCTATATTCGGGATGTTCGGGCACCCGGAGAAAATCAGAGCCGAGGAGGCAGTCTATTTCCAGTACCTCAACCTGGGCGCGGCGCCGGTCATCGCGGCGGCGGCGCTGTCCGCATTTTTCTCCGGCCTCGGAAGGACCCTGATCGTCATGTGGGTCAATGTGGCCATGACAGCGATCAATATC
The DNA here is from genome assembly GCA_002316295.1 of Syntrophaceae bacterium UBA1062. GTDB lineage: Bacteria > Desulfobacterota > Desulfomonilia > UBA1062 > UBA1062 > Phosphitivorax. Next base: position 7,214 of record DCDF01000248.1, read on the forward strand.
GTCTTCGATTACATCCTCATCTTCGGCAACCTGGGAGCGCCCGAAATGGGCATCAAGGGCGCCGCCATCGCAACGGTGATCGCGCAGATCTTCAACTTTGTCGCCTACTTCGTGATCATCGTGAAGCCTTCCTACAACCGGGAGTTTCACACACTCAAGGGATGGATGTTCGAAAAAGAGCTGTTCGCGAGGCTGGTGCGGTTCGGGGTCCCCTCCGGGGTCCAGTTCTTTCTGGACATGCTGGGCTTCACCGCCTTTATCATGATCATGGGCAGGCTCGGCACCATTCCCCTGGCTGCGACGAACATCGCGTTCAATATCAACACCATCGCCTTCATGCCCATGATCGGCTTCGGCATCGCCATCTCGGTCCTCGTGGGGCAGTATCTGGGGAGGGGCAGGCCCGACATCGCCCAGAGGAGCGTCTACTCAGGCTTTATCATGACCTTCGGCTACATGTCCGCAATCGCGCTCATGTATGTCGTTTTTCCCGAGATCTTCATCGCGCCCTTCGCCGTCCGGTCCGATCCGGAGTATTTCGCCCGGATCCGAGAGCTCACCCTCGTGCTGCTCAAGTTCGTGGCGGTCTACTCGGTCTTCGACACCATGAACATCATCTTTGCCTCGGCCATCAAGGGGGCGGGCGACACCCGCTTCGTCATGTACATGATCGTGCTTGTCTCAGCGCTGGTGCTGGTCGTGCCCAGCTATGTGGCGATCGTGGTTTTCGGCTACGGGATCATGGCCGGGTGGACCGCGGCGTCTCTGTACGTGATCGTGCTCGGCTTCGTGTTTCTCTTCAGGTTCCTGGGCGGCAGGTGGAAGACCATGCGCGTCATAGAAGAGCAGGCCCCGGTGGCCGTGATGTGCCCCGAAAGGCCCGAATGCCCGGCCATAGAGCTGGAGCCCTGAAAGGCGGACCGTCTTTTACAAATCCGGGCTCAGTCCTTGCCGCTGTCGTCGTGATCGATGAGCTTCTGCTCACCGCCTTCGGTGGGGATCTGCTTCTGGGACGTGAACACCTTGCGCATGAATGCGGTGATGCCGGTCTCGGCCTGTGCGACCTCGTCTTCGGCCTCTTTCAGGACCATCTCCCATGTCGGAGCGAAGCCGGGCGCCCGGGCGAGCATGGCGTGGATCGCCCGGTCATAGACATGGAGCTGACGTATCTCCGCCCGACCCGGCTTGCTCTGGAGCGAGCGCACCGTGACGCGCAGGTGTTCGTTGGCCTTTCTGAGCTGCTCCAGCTCGTTTTCCCTGGCCATCTGCCCCTTCGCATCAATCTGCATCTTGGTGTAGAGACTCTCCTTGAGCTTCGCCATCTCTCTGCTCAGGCTCCGGTATCTCAGCAGGCCCCTGAGCCATACGAACAGCACGGCGACAAACCCCAGCAAGAGGCCGGAGAGAAAGGGATTGTTCCGAAGGAAATCTATTACCTCCATCATAGCGACCCGCCTTCCCGACAAATGTTCTGTTATATCGCCACAGCTCAAAAGGATATTCAAGTCATAAATAATCCCGGGGCAGCCGTTTTTCCACCCGGCCTTGGTTCTTGTTTTTCCGCTGTGTTATGGGATATGGTCCTTGATATTCATGAGACAGGCCTTACCTCTGAAAAGAGGACCACGGCGGAGAGGAAGGGAAACGATGAAGGAGTTCGACAGACTGGTCGAGATATTCGAAAGGCTCAGGGCCCCGGGCGGATGCCCGTGGGACGCCCAGCAGACCCACCAGAGCATATCCCGGTGTGCTGTGGAAGAGGCATACGAGCTCGTTGACGCCATCGACGGAGGCGATCTGGACCATATGCGCGAGGAGCTGGGGGACGTGCTCCTGCAGGTGCTCTTCCACAGCACCATAGCGAAAGACCTGGGAGAGTTCACCATAACCGATGTGATCAACGATCTCGCGGACAAGCTCATCTATCGCCATCCCCATGTGTTCGGCAGCGAGAGCGTCTCGAGCTCGAGCGAAGTAATCCGGAACTGGGAGCGGCTCAAAAAGAAAGAAGAGGGAAAGGCGGGCCGCGAGTCGATCCTGGACGGTATTCCGGAGTCGCTTCCCGCGCTGCTTCATGCGCGGAAGATCCAGTCCGCTGCGTCCCGGGTCGGCTTTGACTGGCAGGACGCCGGCGGGGCGGCCGGGAAGGTGAAGGAAGAAGCCGATGAGCTCCTGGACGCCCTCGCGCGGGGCGACGCCGAGGAGATAACCGGCGAGATCGGCGACCTTCTGTTCAGCATCGTGAATC
>DCDF01000008.1:0-7702 GCA_002316295.1 Syntrophaceae bacterium UBA1062
GCCGATGGCTCGAAGCCAATCCCGACGACGAGCTCGTGAATGATGTTCGAGCCGAACTGACCTCGGAACCCGTGCGCTACGCGACTTACACGCGTGAATACCTGGGCTGGGGTGTGTTCGCGCTGATGCCGCGGTGAAGAGAGGATTGCCTGGCGGCTTTCAGCCGCCGGTGATGCCGGCACGTTCGCCTCTCCGCGCTGTCGATGCATATTGACAAGAAGCCGCTCAATGCTTCAGATCCACCTGGCATTTTCCGCATGATCTGATGATAGCCTGCCGGTGCTGCCGGAGAGCATGCCAGGCAAAGGGCGCCGGATGACTGCATCGATCCATGAAGCAAACAGAGGCTCGGCCGGCATCAGGAAGACGAGGTTCCCTTCATCATTTTTTCTTTTTTCCAATTCTCGTGCTGGCGATGGCACATATCGAGCGGTTCTACAACGGGTTTCGGCAATGCCTGCGATGACGGGCAGACGTCGCCCGAACCCGAGCGTCTCACAGTTCGTCCACAAAAAGCCGATACTGCACATGCCAGGGTGTCTTCGAGGCTCTCAGGCATTGGAGAGGAGATCCTATGGCTGCTCAATGGGAAAAATACCTTGAACAATGGACGAGGGCGGGCCTGATCGAGCCATCGGCGGCGGAGCGAGTGCGCGCCTATGAGGCGGATCAGGAAAAACTGCACGGGTTTCGATGGCCGGTCATGGTGGCGATCGCATTGGGCGGCCTGCTTCTCGCCGCAGGCATCCTGCTCTTCGTGGCCGCCCACTGGAGCGTGCTTTCTCCCCTGCAGAGGTTCGCCACGGTAGTGATGGCGGTCGCCGTTGTCCACGGCGCAGGGGCGATCACATCCATGCGCTTCAAGGCCCTGTCGACCACCCTCCATGCGGTTGGAACGATTTGCCTGGGCGCGGGAATATTCCTGACAGCGCAGATTTTCCACCTCCAGGAGCACTGGCCCGGCGGGATCATGCTCTGGGCGATGGGCGCCTGGGCCGCATGGGCCTTTTTGCGGGACTGGCCCCAGGCAGTGCTTGCCGCTGTTCTCACGCCGGCCTGGCTCGCCTCTGAATGGCTGGTTGCGACAAAGAACATGGCGGGCAGCGAGGCTGTTCTTGCCGCAGGCTTTCTGATGCTGGCCATTACTTACCTGACAGCCGTGACTTCAGAAAATGCTTCCGCGGTGCGCAAGGCCTTGTCATGGATCGGGGGGCTGACAATCATCCCGGCTGTGATAGTGTTGATTCTGCACGCAGAGGAGATTCACCGGGGCTCCCCCATGCCGTACCGATATCATGCGTTCGGCTGGGCGGCCGCTTTCCTTCTTCCGACCCTCCTCGCATGGGGGTTCAGAGGAAAGAGCGCCTTCATGAACCTGGCCGCCGCATTCTGGGCCGCGTCCCTGAGCGCGGCCTGCTCGAGGGCCCGATGGCTTTACGGCGCTCATTATGCAGAGTATCATGAGTTGCTGATCTTTGGGCTGTGCGCCCTCGGTGCGGTGGGCCTGATAACATGGGGCATGATGGAGGGCCGAAAGGAACGCGTCAACCTGGGGATAGCCGGATTCGCCCTGACGGTTTTATTCTTCTACTTTTCAAACCTGATGGACAAACTCGGGCGTTCGGCAAGCCTGATCGGGCTCGGAATCCTTTTCCTGCTGGGCGGATGGGGGCTCGAAAGGATACGCCGGCGCCTCCTGGTCAAAATAGAAGAGGTCCGTGTATGAGACCACTCATCAAAGGCATCGCTGTAGCGGCAATTCATGTGTGCCTGATCGGAACGCTCGGCGCGAAGCTGGTATATGACCGCGCGACGCTGCCTCGCGTGTGGGCAAGTACAGTCCCCCGTGACCCGGACCTCCCCATACGCGGCCGTTATGTAAGCCTGCAGCTCGTCGTGACACCCAACTGGTTTCCCGGAGCGGAATCCTCACATCGGCATGATGTCACGCTGCGGGCTGAAGACGGGTCCCTGATGGCTGACATAAAAAAGGGAGACGACCGGAATACCGAGCGCGGCCCACGAGTTCGGCATGTGACGATCAACGACGAAAATGTGACTGTTCTCAGTGATCCTGTGGCGTTCTTCATACCCGAGCACGTCCCCGATCCCTCCCTCCTGCAGACGAACGAACGATTGTGGGTCGAGGCCACGATTCCGAAGAAAGGGGCCCCCCGGCCCATAAGGCTTGGCGTGAGCAAGAACAACGGCCCGATAGAACCGCTGAATCTCAGGTAGCTGTGCCCGGGAGCGGCGGAAAAATCCGAATCCCGGTGAATCCCAAGAGAGGAAAACGCCCAAGTCGGCACAGAGGGCGCGGCGCCACTGTGCCCCTGATCTGTGCCGGCGGCGGCAGGCGAGCATCACGATGAGCACAAGAATACGTACTTGCACACGAGAAGATGCCTCGGTTCTGGCAGATATTGTTCGAAGATCATTCAAAGACGTTGCAGAGCGTTTCGGCCTCACCGAAAACAACGCCCCTCGACATCCGTCAAACTGCACGGCGGAGTGGATCCTAAACGATATGGAGCGCAGGGTCGCCTATTTCATTATCGAAAATGAAAACCACAATGTCGGGTGTGCAGCTCTCGAACAGGCGACCTCGGAGGTGTGCTACCTCGAACGTCTGGCGGTGCTTCCCGATCAGAGGAGGCGCGGCTTTGGGCAGGCATTGGTCAAGCATGTGCTGTCAGAGGCAAAACTCCGTGAAGCTCATAGAGTAAGTATTGGAATTATTGCACAGCACACGGAGCTGAAAAATTGGTATGAAAAAATCGGGTTTACCGAGGGAGAGAGCAAGGCGTTTCCCCACTTGCCTTTCCGCGTTACCTTCATGGCTTATACTCTGCGGAAAAAATGCTGACAACAGGCCCCGGCAGGTGCGCATGTGGCAGCCATTGACTTTTCAAATGAGATGATCCGCCTGGTGAAAGAGCGCACGGGCACGCCGGAGGTCGACTATCGCGTGCTCGACACAACCGATCACGAGGCGCTGATGCGACTGGGCGCAGGGTTGACGGCCCCACGCTTGCATGAGACGGACGATTCAGCGAGATGCCGTCCATTCTGGTCCGCCGCATGAAGCGACATACCGGCTGACCCTGGGATACGGACCGTATGGATGCCTCCGGCCGTCAGCCGAGCACAGTGGTCGACGGGTGATAGAGGGCTATTATAGTAATCGAGGGGAAGCCGTTTCTCATGAAGCTCAAGATATTGCTCAGCGTCGCCGCGATCTACATGGCCCTGGTGGGCCTCGGCTTGATCTTTGCTCCACAGTCCTTCGGAGCCGGAGCCGTCCCCGCCGATGCCTCCGCCGCGCTGATCGCATATCTGCGGCTGTGGGGCAGCCCTCTCCTGGGGATTGCGGCCCTGAACTGGATGTCGCGGAACGCGGAGCCCTCTACGGCGCTCAATGCCGTCATCCTCGGCAACATTGTCGGATTCGCCGCAATAGCCGCTTTGGACGTGTGGGGCTCGTTCAGCGGCGGGCGTCCGGTGACAAAGGTGTTCGCCCTCATCCACTTGATTTTTGCCGTCGCCTTTGTCTGGGCATGGCGAACGGGCATGTCGGCCAGAAGGAGTCCGTCCGGGCGGCATGGCTGAAGGCCTAAGCCCGCACGGTGATAAGCACATCAAACGTCCGTGCCTCCCGCTCGACTCTACCGAAGCACATTGCAGGCCTGCAGGCGAATGCAGCGGACGGCACACAGCCGCCAATGATCCGCACGCCGGGCGTAAAAAAGCTGGCCGAGCCGAGATGCTTTTTTATTATACACCATATGAAGACACAGTATTATGCCGCCTCGAGCCTGGACGGCTTCATTGCCGCGCCGGATCATTCTCTTGACTGGCTGCTTCAGTTCGGAGACGTTGAGGGCACAAGTTATCCTTCCTTCATTCGGGATGTCGGGGCCATTGTTATGGGCTCCTCGACATATGAATGGATCGTCCGCAATCAGGTAAGACCGGGCACCAAACAGGAAAAGCCATGGCCTTACGACAAGCCTGCATGGGTTTTCGCCTCCCGCACACTCATTGCATTGCCCGGAGCGGATGTGCGGTTTGTCAGCGGAGATGTGAGGCGATTCCATCCGCAGATGGCCGAAGCCGCGAACGGAAAGAACATCTGGATAGTCGGGGGCGGAGACCTGGCCGGCCAGTTCTACGATGCCGGCCTGCTCGATGAATTGATTATCCAGATCACATCCGTAACACTGGGAAAAGGCATACCGCTATTCCCCCGCGAGATAATACACCCGCCCCTTCGACTCTTGTCAGCCAGGGCTTTTGGAGAGGCATTTGCCGAGGTGCGATATGCCGTGCCTTCTGAAAAATAGAGAACATGACCGGGCCGCAGCATATCACGGCGGAAAGCGGCCGCTTCGCACCATCGGTTCCACTCGTGTTGCGCACGAGGCGTTGTGTCTTCTTGCAGTGAAACGAAAGCCAACGTATGAAGTGAAAACATAACGGGCCATTCGGCCGCGGCCGACCTGTATGCTCGGCGCGGAAAAACAAACGGGAGGCGGCAATGTTCGAACTGCTTGAGGAAATACATACACCCCCGGACCCATTCCAGTTTTATACAGCGGCTGACCTCTGGACGGATGAGCATACCTCCGAACGGATGCTGAAGTTCCACCTGGATGAAACACTGGATGTCTCATCCCGCAATACTGCGTTCATCGACCGGTCTGTAGACTGGATAGCCTCCCGCTTCGACATCGGGGCGGGGAAGAGGATCGCCGACTTCGGCTGCGGCCCCGGGCTATATGCCGCGAGACTGGCTCGCAGACATGCGACCGTAACCGGCATAGACTTCTCGAAAAGGTCGATCCGGCATGCGCGGAAAACGGCGGCCAGGGAACAGCTGACCATTCGTTATGTAAACCGGAACTACCTGGATTTCGAGACCGATGACCGCTATCATCTCATCCTGATGATCATGTGCGATTTCTGCGCGCTCAGCCCTGCCCAGAGGAGAACTGTTCTTTCCAAGTTTCATGCGTTTCTCGAGCCCTCCGGCTCTGTCCTTCTCGATGTATATTCCCTGACAGCCTTCAGCGAACGGGAAGAAAAAGCGCTGTACGAGCCAAATCTCCTCGGCGGATTCTGGTCTCCGGAAAAGTATTACGGGTTTCTGAACACGTTCAAGTATGAGAAGGAAAAAGTGGTTCTCGACAAGTACACGATCATTGAGGCTCGGCGCACACGCACGATCTATAATTGGCTGCAGTACTTCAGCCCCGAAGATCTGGAAAGAGAGTTCATGGAGTGCGGCCTTGCCATCGAAAGCTATTACTCGGACGTGGCAGGGACACCCTTCTCGCCGCACAGCAGGGAATTCGCAGTCGTAGCGCGGAAGCTGTAGCAGTCGCAAAAAAGCTGATCCGGCTGAGGCCCTTGCGCGTGCCGGCGAGGAGGCGGTACAAGAGGCCATACAGCACATCAATTCAGAGTTCTCGACATTGGATTGGATACTTGAAGGAATGATCGTCCGCAACGGATTGAAGATCGTCGGGAAAGACCGAACGGGCTTTTTATCCGTCTATGTCTGCGGGAAATAAATCCGGGGAGAAGCATGCACCCTACGGCTCTGGGCCTTGTTCTGCATCGGTATGGCGGGCCGCTCCAGAACGGCAGCGGCATCATACTCGAGCCCGCGGGCCCGGAGCGAATCGGCGCGGCAGGATGGCCCTGCGAAGGGACTGCAGCCGGCCCCGGCTCTCATGTGAGGCGCGGCCCGCGGACGAACACATCATATGTTCGAGGTGATTCATGACTGCATCTGAAACATTGAAATACTTTTATGAAGTCATCTCGTCTTCTTCCAGTCGATATGACGAGATCGAACGCTTCGTTTCCGCCGACTGCACCGCCAGGGTCGGAGAGACTTCGGTTCCGATCGGACTGGAAGGGATGCGCCGGCATTTGATCGACGTCAGAAAAACGTACCCCGGCATGAAATTGCGCGTAATAAGACAATTCGTCGACGGTGACCATGTCATCTCCGAAGTAATCATGGAAGGCACTCATCTCGGCGAATGGCTGGGCATAAAGCCTACGGGGAAAAAGCTGCGGATTTCCGCCGTGAATATCGATACACTCAAAGATGGAAAGATCATAGAGCACGGCGGCGCCGCAAACGTTTTCGATGCATTCTGGTCGGAAAACATCATCAGACCCTGGAATGATTGAGGACAGCGGCCAATAATAATTCGAGAGCGCCACGAAAACGGGCCCTCCCAAGAGGCTGCGGGCAGGCCCGGCGCTCCGCCGAACCGTGCCTTCGGGCGGCTGAAGGAAGCGGGAGGCTTCCGGCGGCCGCAGGCCCTTCCCGCTGTGCGTGAGGACGGAGATGAACAAATACACGAACCGGTCTGCACGACCCGGAAATCCGCCGAGCGGTTTTCGGCCGACCCGGCCGGCGACCGGCGCGCTGCATGACCGTGGGGCGAACCGGCCCCTGCGGATCGGAATGTTTCAAGCCCGTGTCGGGCTGTTCTTTTCATGGCCCGTGAGGCGGAGCGCGATTCTGTCGATTTTCGTCTGCACCTGTGTTCTCGCGGCCCCTCTGCATGGAGGCGGCTGGTGTGAAAAACCTGATAATGGGGGTTCGCCGCCTTGCGCGAAAAGCGGAAATGCCATTTCCGGCCGCGACCGCTGGACGCTGCAGTGTGGTGTCGCCATGATCACATCGAACGTGATAAACGATTTTTCGCTCGGCAGGGTCAGGAGAGCCACAGGAGACGCAGGCGGCGAAATGTATCTTCTCGGCGCGTCCTATACCCTTTGTGATCTCGACTGGACTCTGATGGGCCGGCGGTATCGTCCGCAGCTTGAGCTGCCTGCGGTCTTCGGCGTGGTGGATGAGGGGGGGCGAAGTCCGTTTTTCGCCTATAACGCGGGCATCACCGTCAGATGGAAGGACCTTCCGTTCAGCCGATATGTCTACACGAATTTCGAAAGCGGCGTGGGGCTTTCCTATACCGAACACGTGCTCGCCATCGAACGACAGCGGCATCCGCGGCGCGACAGGTCGCACATGAAGTTCTACTGGCCGATCCAGCTCATGCTGGCGCACCCGAAACGAAAGGAGCATCAGCTGGTCGTGTTCATTCATCACCAGTCCGGAGGCCACGTGTTCGACGTCGGCGGATCCAATCTGATCGGGGTGGGATACCGCCATGTGTTTCGCGAGCGCTGTGCCGGAATCGAGGGGGAGAAAACCGGTCTGCATGGAGACACACCTCCGTACCTACCGGGCACGGAGCGCTGTGCGGCGGACAGCCGGGCGACCGGTCGTGAGAGGGACCCGGCCGGGCAAGAATCGCCCGGCACAGAATGATCCCACAGAGAGGCCGGACAGTCGATCCGGCGGGCCGGCGCACAGAAAGTGCCCGCCGATACCGAATGGTTTTCCGGCGACCGAGGGGGCGGCTATGGTAGCAGACAGATGGCTCAGCTACAACGATCTGGCGTGGACGGAATCCGTCATCGCTTCTCCCGGCGACTATGCGGAGGAAACCGAGCTTTATGTAAGAATCATCAAAGAGAGCTCCAGGATCGAAACCAGGACTCTGCTCCATTTAGGCTGCGGGGCGGGAGGCAATGACTGGACATTCAAGAAGCACTTCACAGTGACCGGAGTGGACATCAGTGAAGAAATGCTCAGGCTCGCCCGGGCGACCAATCC